>JABBNW010000164.1:221-10156 GCA_019352115.1 Pseudomonadota bacterium | reverse complement strand
TTTGCGCGTGCCCCACCCTTTGCGCGTGCCCGGGCTTTTGCGCGTGATCGTGATGCCGCGCCGGGACGCCGGCGCCGGCCGCTCCGCTTGCGGGCATTGATTAGGCCTGCGCCGCGGGCCACGTCGGGTGGGATCATTCGTCCCTCCGCCGCTAGCCCGCGCGGGGGGGCGATCCCTGCGTCCGCAACCCGAGACACGAGGCAGCCCCGATGAGCAAACCCGCCGCCGCCACGCCATTCCTGACCGACGTGCAGACGTTGCGCGAACGGGCGCGCCAGCATCTGGAAACCGGCAACGTCACGGCGACCTACAAGGGCGATGCCGAAAAGACCATTGCCATCCTGCAGTCGGTGCTGGCGACCGAGATCGTCTGCGTGCTGCGCTACACCATGCACGCGGTCGCCGCGTCCGGTATATCCAGCGACGGCGTGAAGGCGGAATTCGCCCAGCACGCCAAGGAAGAGCAGGGCCACATGATGGCCGTCGCCGAGCGCATCAACCAGCTTGGCGGCACGCCCAATTTCAATCCCGAGGGGCTCGCGACCCGCTCCGCCTCCCAATATTCCGAAGGCGGCGACCTGGTCGGGATGATCCGGGAGAACCTGATCGCCGAGCGGATCGCGGTCGATCACTACCGCGAGCTGATCCGCTACTTCGGCGACGACGATCCCGCCACCCGGACCATGCTGGAGGGGATCCTGGTGGTGGAGGAGGAGCATGCGAACGACATGCTCGACCTGCTGGGGAGCCACGCGGAGAAGGCGCGGTAGCGGGCGGTCAGCCGCTCCCGAGCTCGAGCAGCTCGCCCATCCAGGCAAGCCAGCCCCATACGCTGCCGGCGTTGGCGTCCGCCACTGGACGCGGCACCGGTGGCGGCGGCTGTCGCCATGGTCCCGCGGCTGGCAGGCGCCCGACGGCGACATCGATGCGCCCGAGCATCGCCTGGCGCTGGCGATCGCGCTCCCCACCATCGCCGATGCCGTCCAGGGCCGCGAAATCGGGCAGATCGCCGGCGGCTTGCAGGCGCAGCGCCTCCTGCATCGCGAACGCCTTGAGCGCGGCGGCATTCGGGCGATCGGGCGAGAGTGCCCGCTGCTGCTCGCGTTCCAGCGCCATCGTGTAGCGGTCCACGAAAATCTGTACCGCCTTGGCCGGCATCCCGCGCAGCGCGCGGTCCTCGTCGTGGCAGGTGACGGTGCCGTCGTTAGCCAGCCGCAACGCCGGAACGTTGTAGATTTGCGAGAAGCCGGGGATGCCGCCCTCGTGCGTGTTGGAATGCGCGGCGCCGCAGAACGCGACGAATTTGCGGTCCGGGTTGGCCTCGATCGCCGCGTCCATCACCTGCTGGCCGAATGCGTTCATGTTGGCGCAGCGCATTTCCGGATACGATCCCTCGGCGCACATCGAGGGTGACATCTCGCCGGAATCGATCCCGAAGACGCGGATGTTCTTCTCGCGGGCCTTGCGCAGGACCGCATCGAGCCGGGTCGCCCCGTCGAGATGGCGATCGACCGCGATCCGGTCGAAGAATGCCTGCGCCGCCGCCGACCAGGCCGGCTCCGGATCGGTGGTCATGTAGGCATCGATCTCGGCCTGGAACACGCCAGGCAGTTCCTCGATGAAGAGCATGCCCCCGGTCAGCCCGAAATTCTCCGGCGCCTCCACCGCATCGGCAAGGAACTGATAGGCCGCCGGTGGCTTGCGATCTATCAAAGCAGGCCGTGGACCGGTATTACTTGCGGAACCTCGAAACTCCCGGCAGACCGACGCTACGACGACGCGCGGTCGAACCCGACCGTGCCGACCTCATTGGGGACGACTGCCGATGCCCCTCTTGCCGCTGCCCGTTCTCGATCATGTGGTCGTCAACCTGCGTGAGCGGATCGATGACGGCGAGGCCGTCTATCGCCGCCTCGGCTTCACCCTCACCCCGCGCGGCTTCCATACCCTGGGCTCGGCCAACCACCTGGCCGTGTTCGGGACCGACTACCTGGAACTGGTTTCCGCCCCCGCCAGCGCCATCGGCCGGCAGGAAATCCTGGCGGCGCCCGAGGGATTGAATGCGGTCGTCTTTGGCACCGAGGACTCGGCGGCCACCTACGCGACGTTGCAGGCGGCCGGGCTGCCGGTCGGCCCGCCGCTCGAGTTCTTCCGCCCGGTCAGCCTGCCGCAGGGCACGCGGAACGCGGTGTTCCGCAACGTGCGCCTGCTGCCCGGCACCGGCGCGCCGGGACGGCTCTATTTCTGCCACCATTTCACCCCCGACCTCGTCTGGCGCGACGAATGGCGCCACCACCCGAACGGGGCGCTCGGCGTGGTGCGTGCGGTGATCGCCTCGCGCGATCCGGGCGTGCTCGGGACGTTGTTCACCCGCATGTTCGGCGCCGAGATGGTGCGGACCGGGCCGGACGGCTGCACCTTGCTGCTCGGCCTCGCGCGCTGCGAGGTCACGACGCCGGACGCCCTGCGCGCCGCGTTCGGCGATGCCGCGCCGCCCGATGACGGACGCACCGAGTTCATGGCGGTGCTGACCCTGCGCACCCATTCGCTGGACTGCGCGGCCGCGGCGCTCGCCGCCGGCGGAGTGAGCGTGCGGCGGGAGCCGGACCGCATCCTGGTCCCGGCGACCGAGGCGTTCGGCGCTACGCTGGAATTCGTCGCCTGAGAGTTTGTGAAAGAATGTCCGTCAGCCGCCTGAATTGCCCGAAAAAGCGAGCTATTTCAACGGGCGTTCTTTCACAAGTTCGATTGCTTTTCACGCACTGAGAGTTTGTGAAAGAATGCCCGTCAGCCGCGGAAATCGCCCGAAACCCCGAGCTATTTCAACGGGCGATCTTGCGCAGGTTGGATTGCTTTTCGCGCTCTGACCGCAACGGTGCCGGCGCGGTGCGGCGGGGGCGCGTCCGGTCCCCACGCGGCCCGCCAGGTCGCCGTCTGTGCCGCCAGGGTGCCATGTGCCGCCAGCCAGTCCCGCCCGCCGGCCGCCAGGCGCGCGCGCAGGCCGGGATCGCGCACCAGCCGGGCGAGCGCTTCGCACCAGGCGGCCTCCGTGTCCGGCACCAGGATGCCGCCCGCCCCGTCGGCGCAGGAGCCGCGATAGGCCGGCCCGTCGGAGGCCACTGTCACCATCCCGAGGGCGGCGTATTCCAGCGCCTTGATCCCCGACTTGCCGGCGTTGAAGCGCGCCCCGCTCCCACCCTGGGCGAGCGGCGCGATGCCGATGTCCCACGACCCCTGCTGCACCAGCCAGTTGACGAACGCGGGGTAGGAGGCGGCGGTGGGCGGCGGGCCGATCCGGCTCACCCAGCCCGGCACCGACCCCGCGCTGATCCCGATCATGTCGAATCCGATCTGCGGCCCGAACGCGCCGAGCAACCGTTCCAGAGCCGGCACGACCAGGGCGAAGTCGGCCGCGTGCGTCTGGCTGCCCATGTAGAGGATGCGCACCGCCCCGCCGCGCCGCAACCGCGCCGGCAGCGGATCCGCCCACAGTCGCTCGTCGAGCCCGTTCGCCAGCACGCGCGCATCCGGCCGCCGCCGGGACAGCGCGGCGGCGAGCGGGGGGGTGGAGACGCTCACGATGTCGGCCTCCGCCAGCAGCAGCGCCACCGCCGGCGCCAGCGGGGCGAGCCGGGCCGCATCCGGGTGCTGTGCGGGCAGCGCGAGCAGATCGTCGTCGAGGTCGTAGGCAAGCGTGATCCCGTTGCGCCGGCAGTGGCGGATCAGCGCCCGCGCTTCGCCGGTGGTGGCGATGGCGTTGCGGTGGGTGAGGATCGTATCGGCGCGCAGCCGCTCGGTCGGCACGCCGCGCGGGGCGATGGTGACGTCGAGCCCGGCCCCGATGCGCGGATGATCGAGCGGCAGCAGCAGGCGGATATAGGCGCACGGGGTCAGTGTGCCGTCGTCGAAACATTCCGGTACGATGACGACGGAGCGCCGCGCCCGATCGGCCGCCAACGGTGCTGCCCCCCGCCGCCGCGCCGGCCGGATCGCGCCCGGCCGCTCCGTCTCGTCCCCCGCCGGCCCGTCCTCCGCCGTCCCGTCCCCCGTCGACCTATCCCCCGGCGTCCTGTCCCCGGCCGGGGCGGCTTCCGCCGCCAGCGCTGCGCGCACCTGCCCGAACACCGCCAGCCAGTCCGCCGCCGGCGCCGCGGGATCGACGAGCCAGGTCAGCGCCCGCCCGGCCAGCCGTTCCGGAAACGCCCCGATCGCGCTGGCGACGATCGGCAGCCCGGCAGCGAGCGCGGTGCTCAAAGTGTAGCTGTAGGTCTCCGGCCACTGCGCCGGGAACCACACGACGTCCGGCCGCGCCCGCGCGAGCAGGCCGGGCAGCTCGCCCTCGGCATAGGCGCCGGTCACCGTGATCCGCCGCGCGGCCGGGCCGGGCAGGGGGCGTTCCGGGGCCCCCAGCAGATGGAAGGCGAACCGGCGCGGATCGGCCAGCTCGGCCGCCGTCGCCACCACCGCCGCGCCCTTCTGCGGCGCCAGCACGCCGAGCAGCGCGATCCGAAGCGCCCCCCCGCCGTCCGCCCGCAGCGCCCGCGCCGGCCGCGGCGGGGGGAAGGTCGCGGCCGGCTCGTGCGGGGCCAGCACCGCGCGGCCCGCCCAGCCGTGTCGCGCCAGCCGGTCGAACGCATCCCGGCTCGGGCAGAAAACCCGGTCCGCGGCGAGGAACAGGAACAAGTGCCGCCTGCGCCAGGCGGTGATGTCGCGCGCGCCGTGGCTGGGGCGGGCGGCGATGCAGGCGTTGCAGCCCGCCGGTCCTGGCTCCCCACAGTACTGCGCATCGCCCCAGGGCAGCAGGTTCACCTGCGGGCACAGCGGGTAGTAGTCGTGCACCGTCACGTCGAACGGCACGTCCAACCCGCGGATCAGCGCGGCGACGTCGAAATCGAACCCCATGACGTGGTGCACGTGGACCCTTGTCACGCCGACCGAGCGGAGCAGGGTCAGCGGCGCCGCCAGCCCGTCGCCGGGGAGCGCCGCCTCGGGCTGGTCCGGCAGATCGGGGAAGGCCAGCGCGACCCCGCGCGGGTGCGGCGTCAGCAGCACGAAATGCGCCGCGCCGGCCGCTCGCGCGCGCTGCTCGTCCATGTGCCGCCCCACGCCGCCGCCGAGCCCGTGGCCGACCAGCAGCACCACCGGCCGGCCGTCGGCACGCAGCAGCGCGGCGGTGGCGGCGAAGCGCGCCGGGGTGGCCGGGTCCTGGCGGATGTGCCGCGCGATCAGCCCCGGATAGGCCGGCCAGCGTGCGGCCAGCACGGTCTGCGCCGCGGCAAGCCCCGGTTGCGCGGCGCCGAAGCTGACTGCGCCCTGGTGGAAGACGAAAATGTCGCAAGCGAGACGATGCTGCCAGCCGGCGGCGGCGGCGCGCAGGCAGAAATCGTTCTCCTCGCCGTAGCCGCGCCCGAAGGTGGCGGCGTCGAACCCGCCCACCGCATCGAGCGCGGCGCGGCGGATGTACATGCAGAACCCGACCGTGGTCGGCACCGCCACGCTCCGCCCCGCGTTCGCCGCCTGGCACACGGCGTCCAGCTCCGCCACCCCGCGCCCGAAGGCCGGCGGTCCACCCTCCCGGCTCGGCCAGCCGCAGATCGTGGCGTTGTTGGAGAAGGGGGAGACCGAGGCGATCCGCGGCGCCGCATAAGCGTGCCCGGCGAGCCGGCCGAGCCAGCCCGGCGGCACTTCGGTATCTGCGTTCAGCAGCACGGCATCATGCGGCGCGGCGGCGTCCATGCCGCGGTTCGCCGCCACTACGAAGCCCTGGTTGCGTGCCTGGCGTAGCAGCACGATCCGCCCCGCCGCCCGCAGGCTGTCGAGCCAGGACGCCAGCGCCGGCTCCGGCGTCGCGTCGTCCACCACGATCACCCGGCCGGGCGGACGGGCGGGATCGGCGAGTACGCTCTCCAGGCAGCGCCGCGTCTCGGCGAACCCCCGATAGACCGGGACGACCACGTCGACCGCGACCTCGGGCGGGCAGGTCGGCACCCGGCCGGTCGCCGGCAGGAATGCGGCCGGATCGAACGCCGGTTCGGTCGCCCAGCCGCGCGCGCGGCCGATTCGTAGGTGATACAGCAGCGGGTTGCCGGCTGCCTCCGGGTGCTGCTCCACATACCAGGCGGCGTCGAAGCGCGGATGCGGGTTGTCGCCGCGCGCCGCGCCGATACGCAGGTAGTGCAGCAGCGGGTGCTGGCCGCCGGCGCCGACGTCGGCATAGTGGCTGCGGTACCAGCCGCCGGCGAAGAACGGGTTGGGGTCGCGCTCCTCGCCGAGGCCGAGGGCGACGAAATGCTTCAGCGGATCGTAGCGCGCGGCGGCGACGTCGGCGTAGCGGTGCAGATACCACGCGGCATCGAACAGCATGGCCAGCGCGGCGGTCGCGTGATCGGCGGCCGCCGTGCGCGCCGGCGCGGCGGCGAGGCCGGCGTCGGGGAGCAGGGCGAAACCGCGCCAGTCCTCCACCCCCGCCGGCGCGGGGGGGAGCGCGCCGGGCGGGGGCGGCGGGTCGCCGGCGTGGGGGGGGCTTCGTTCCGGCATGCGCGCGCGGGGGCTCAAGGCTGGTCGAAGCCGTCGCACCTGCGCAGGGAGGCCCCTTGCAGGCGACTGTCTTCATGCTGGCAGGCTGGCGGCAAGAGGCGTTCCTTCATGAAGTCTCAGAGCGTGAAAAGCAATCGAACTTGCGAAAGAATACCCGTTGAAATTGCTCGGGTTTTCGGGCGATTTTGGCCGCTGACGGGCATTCTTTCGCAAACTCTCAGGCGGCGATCCGCAGGACGGCGTAGAACTCGCCGCTGTCGCGCAGGGTGGGATACAGCCGCTCGATGCGGAACGGCGACAATCCGGCGACCGCAATTAGATCGAACAGGGCACGGAAACTGGCGGGGGTGAACTGCCAGGCGTGCAGATCGAAGACGAGGTCGGTACGGCGCAGCTCGCGCAACGCCTCCGAAACCCGCCCGACCAGCCCGGCCTCGGTCCACGGATCGGGGCCATGCGCGCCAGCCCAGTGCGCCGGCGGATCGTTATGCGTTTTCAGCAAATGATGCGCGATCGTGCTGCGCGGCGCGTGTCCGCCGCGGCGGGCCGCATAGGCGTCGAGCACGTCGACCAAGGTGGATGTCGGCACGAAATGATCGAACGCGTAGCGATGGTCCGGCACCACCAGGAACACGCGCCCGCCCGGCGCCAGCACCGAGGCGAGGTCGGTCAGATGCGTGACCAGGCACGGCTGGTGCTCGATGCAGTGCGAGGACAGGATGGCGGGAAAGCGGGTGCGGATCAGGTCCCGATAGGGCTCGCCGCGCCAGACGTAGTCGATGTCCGGCACCCGGCTGGCGTCGCCCCAGGGCAGTGCGGCGGCGGTGGCGCGCAGGGCCTCGGTCGGCATGATGTCGAGGTAGCGCACGACGGTGCCCGCCGGCGCCGGCCAGGGCGTGCAGAACGGCCCGACTTCCAGCACCGGGCCGGGGGACGGCAGCAGGGCGAGGAATGCGGCGCGGCTCGCGACCGCCGAACAGGCCCGGCCGTCTGCCGCGCCGTGCGCTGCGTAATGGTGGGCAAGAGCGGTCGGATCGAGGCTGCCCAAGGTCGTCGGGTCGGTGGCGGCATAGCGCGCGGCGTCGAAGTCGGGTGGCAGCGGCGGCGGGGCGGGAGGCGGCGTTCTGGTGGCGGGTGGGTCGGGTGGCCGAGACGCGCGGGTGGGCGTTTGGTCGTTGGGCGCCGCGGAGGCGGGCGTTGCGCTGGGGGGAGTCCGGTCGATGCGCGTTTGGTCGACGGGAGCCTCGTCGATGGGCTTCGGGGCGGCCGGCGCATCGTCGATCGCCGGCGTGCCGCGTCCGGCGACGACCGCCGCCGCCGGCGTGGACCGTCGGCTCCCGCGCGACCGGGTCGCCGGCGCGCGTGTCATGCGCCCGCTCCACATCGGCCCGCGGGGGCGCGCGGGCACGAAGCTCCCGTCTGATCGGTTCGTGCCCGCATCGCGTCGCGACCCCTGTCACGGTTTGCAGTCGTCGCAACCTGTAGCATGTGCAAAGGCTGCGGCACGAGAGCAGGCCGCCCGGTAACGCCGTCCTGCGAAGGTCCGGCTCGCCGCCGCTGCGGGGTGACGCCGCCTGCCATCTTTGCGAACAGGCGGTCGTGGTCCGTCGTCGGGCGCGCGCTTCGGCCGCGACGCCGAGCCAGTCCCCGAGGCTTACCGGCCGGTCGGGCTGGCGGCGGCAAGCCCGGGCAGGGCCTGGATCTGCCGTAGCAGGTCGCTCGACAGCAGGTGTCCCGAAACGCCCGTCCCGGCAGCCGCCTGGGTCGCCTGACGGCCGGCGCTCGACTGCAACTGGCGGTCGAACCCGTCGCTCCGGCGCGGGGGGACGCGGCCCGACGCGGACGTGGACGTGGCAAGGAACGTAGAGACAGCGGCACTGACAGTCATCGTGACAACCTCCTGCTGCGGTGGCGGCGCTCTCGGGAGCGTCGGTGGAAACCCGCCCCGCGAGGTCGCAACTCCCGTGCCAGACGCGCGTGGGCCGCGCAGGCCGCCCCACCCGCGCGCGGCCGTCCCGCCCGGCATGACCACCCCGGCAAGAATTGCCGCGCGGTCGGCGCGTGCTACCGCGCGGCTGGCATCCCGCGTGCTACCGCGCGGCTGGCATCGCGCGTGCTACCGCGCGATCCGCATCCCGCGTGCTACCGCGCGCCCAGCACCAGCAGCACCAGCGCCCCGACGGCCGTCATCACCGCCGGGTTCAGTTCGGTCAGGCTCAGCAGCAAGGTCGCCGCGAGGGTCACCGCATAGGCCGCCCAGCCGTGCTCGGTGCCGCGCAGCAGGGCAATGCCGCTCGCGAGCGTGAGCCCCACCGCCACCGGCGCCAGTGCTCGCTCCACCCGCGATCGCCATCCGTCCACACCCGCTCCGCGCAGCCAGAGCCGCGCCGTCAGAAAGGCCAGCAGGGAGGACGGGCCGAACATCGCCACCCCCGACACCAGCCCGCCGGCCAGCCCCGCGGCCTTCTGCCCGATCAACACCGCGATCAATGATCCCGGCCCCGGCGCCGAACGCGACAGTGCAAACAATGCCAGGAATTGCGGCCCCGTCATCCAGTGATGCACATCGACAACGGCATGCTGCATCTGCGGGATCACGCCCGCTCCGCCGCCGATCGCCAGTACCGACAGCAGCGCGAACAACCCAACCAGTTGCAGCAACGTCACGATCACCGCCGCGCTCCGTCAGCCGCGTCCGCCGGCTTGCGCCAGTGCAGCGCCAGGCTGGCCGGGATCAGCACCAGCAAGGCAAGCACCAGATTGACCCGAAACACACCCACGAGCAGCGCCGTCGCCAAGGTCACCGCCACCGAAACCACCGAATGCAGGTTGCGCCGCCCCAGCCGGTAACCGATCGCAAACATCAACCCGACCGCCGCCGCGCCCATCCCCGTCAGCGCCAGCACGATCCACGGTCCCGCCGGCCCGCGGCTCAAGGCGAAATAGACCGAGCCAACCCCCACGAAAACCCCGAGCGGCACCGTCATCAACCCGGCCAACGCCACGATCGCGCCCACGCCACCCCGCAACTCGGTGCCGATGAAGACGGCAAGGTTCACATTGGTTGCACCAGGAACCACTTGCGACAGCGCGTAGAACGTCAGGAACTGCCGATCGTCGATCCAGCCGTTCCGCGTGACGGCCACCCGGCGAATCCACGCAGCCAGGCCGCCGCCGACACTGAAGGTGCCGACCGCCAGGAAGCCCCGGTACAGCGCGAACAACGACGGCCGGGCCATCCGCCGGTCAGGCCACGGCAGTCCGCGACAGCGCAAGGAAGGCCAGGGGGCTCTGCCCCCTGGACCCCCGCCAAGGGCAACGGCCCTTGGAACCGATCCGTTTGTTCCGATCGGATGGGGGGTATCTCGGGTCCGGGCCGGGGCTGCGCGGGGCGAGGC
>JABBNW010000164.1:0-211 GCA_019352115.1 Pseudomonadota bacterium | reverse complement strand
CCCGGCCCGGACCCGAGATACCCCCCATCCGATCGGAACCAAAAAGAAAGGGGTCCAGGGGACTTGTTCCCTGGCGGGGGTCCAGGGGGCAGAGCCCCCTGGCCTTCCTTGCGCTGCCGGGATCACTCCCGCGCCAGCTCGGCGCGGATCAGGCCGCGTATCTGCTCATCCCCCGGTCGGGTAGGGCGCGGCTGATCGGGTCGGCGGGTAC
>JABBNW010000163.1 GCA_019352115.1 Pseudomonadota bacterium | reverse complement strand
GCCCGGCGCAACCTTGCGGGTCACCGCCGCGGCGCGGTCGAACGCGATGGCGGGGCGCGATATCGAAGACCACGCCGTCGTTCTGCTGGAAGGCGGCGGCGCGCGCTGCCTGGTGGAAACAGGCTATCTCTACCCGGCGCCGCACTCGGTCTTTGACCTGCACTACAGCCTGCGCACGGAACGGCACTTCTTCGCCGTGCGCGGGCCGGATGCGTTGGAGATCAGCGACGATTCGCGCGCCCGCCGGGTGGTGGCGCTGCCCACGATCAACGCCCCGCTCTATCCGCATTTCGTTGCCGATGTGCTGGACCGCGCGGCCCGCGGGGCGGCCCCGATGGCGGGGCTCGACGACCTCGCCGCGGCCGTGGCGCTGGTGGAAGCGGCCTACGCCGCCGCGCCGCTGCCGGCAGCCTCCCACTGAAAGGGACTGGCAGCGGCGGGCCGGGCGGGCCATGTTGGCACGAAGGAGGGCCCATCATGGACCAGCAAATCGACGCCGGCGCCGCGTGCGGGCCGGAGGGATGCGACATCCCCGCCACCTCCGCGCCCGCGCCGGCCGCGGCAGGCGCCGGCACCCGGATCGACATCGTTTCCGACGCCATCTGCCCCTGGTGCTACATCGGCAAGCGCCAGCTCGAACGCGCACTCGCCGATCTGGGCGGGCAGGGGCTGCACTTCAGCGTGCAATGGAACCCGTTCCAGCTCAATCCCGACATGCCGCCGGGCGGCGTGGAGCGCGCCGCCTACCGCGCCGGCAAGTTCGGCAGCGCCGAGCGTGCCGCGGCGCTCGACGCGCGGGTGAGCGAGGCCGCGCGCGCGGTCGGACTCGATTTCCACTTGGACCGCGTCCTGCGCACGCCGAACACGATCGACGCCCACCGGCTGATCTGGCTCGCCGGCCGGGAAGGCGTGCAGGACGCGGCGATGGAGGCGGTGTTCGCCGCCTACTTCATCGACGCGCGCGATATCGGCGATCCCGCGGTCCTGGAGGATTGCGCGGCCGCGGCCGGGCTGGACCGTGCTGCGGTGCGCCGCTTTCTTGCCGGCGACGACATCGGCGAAGACATGCGGGCTGCCGACCGGGCGGCGCGGGAAGCGGGCGTGAGCGGGGTGCCGTCGTTCTTCCTCGACGGGTACGGGCTGTTCTCCGGCGCGCTGCCGGCGGCTCAGATGGCCGAGGCCCTGCCAAGGGCATCGCCCTTGGAACCCTTCCGTTGTTTCGTGCGGGGGGGCGCTTGCGACGCTGGCCTGATCCAGGAGACCGCCCATGTCCGGACGCGAACCCATTCTGCTGTTGACCGGCGCCAGCCGGGGGATCGGCCATGCCACGGTGCGGCGCTTCAGTGACGCTGGCTGGCGGGTGCTGACGATCTCGCGCCAGCCGTTCGACCCGCGCTGCCCGTGGAAAGGGGGGGCGGCCAACCACATCCAGCTCGACCTGGCCGACATCGAGGCGATTCCCGACGCGCTGGCACGGGTGCGGGAGATCGCGGGCGGGCGGCTCGATGCGCTGATCAACAACGCGGCGATCTCGCCCAAGCATGCCGGCGGCGGCGGCAAGATCCGGGCGCTGGAAATGGGCTACCGGGACTGGCTGACCGTCTTCAACGTGAATTTCTTCGCCCCCCTGGCGCTGGTCCAGGGATTCCGCGAGGAGCTGATCGCGAGCCGGGGCAGCGTGGTGAACATGACCTCGATCGTCGGCTCGCGGGTGCATCCGTTCGCCTCGGCGGCGTATGCGACCTCGAAGGCGGCGCTGGCGGCCTTGACGCGGGAGCTGGCGGCGGATTTCGGCCGGGCCGGGGTGCGGGTGAACGCGGTGTCCCCGGGGGAGATCGAGACCGCGATCCTGTCGGCGGGGACGGAGGAGATCGTGGAACGTTCGATCCCGCTGCGCCGGCTCGGCCAGCCGCGGGAGGTGGCGGATCTGCTGTTCTTCCTGTGCTCGGACCAGGCGCAGTACATGAACGGCTCCGAGGTCCATATCGACGGCGGCCAACGGGTGTGACGGCGCGGCGGGGGGCGGCCGCGTCCGGCTGACCCGCCCGCCCGCTCAGTGCCGCAGCCGCAGCGCCGGCCGGGGGCGCCCTTCGTCCTGGCGCGACGGATCGAGCGGGATTCCGCGCCGCACGGCACCGCTGCGCCCGAGCGGCGGCCCGGGCACGCCGTCCACGACGAGTTCCGTGCCGCCCGCGTTGCCGGTGGTGAGGAACAGGTCCGGGCGCGGCGGGGTCCAGGTTTCGCCGGCATGCAGAAGCCGTGAGGTGACCAGAGCGCCGGCGCGCGTGGTGGCCCCGATCCACACGTTGGCGGTGGCACGCACGACGACCCTCGCCGCGGGCGCTGCCGGGGCGCGCGCGGATGCCCTCGCGTCGGTTGCGGCCGTCCGGCGGGCGGACGTTGCGGGGTGGGAGGGCGCTGGCGCTGCGGCCTCGGTGCGGGGGAGCGGCGGGTTGTTCGCTTCGGGTCCGGAGGCGCGTGGCGTGCCGCTCACGGCCGCGGTCGGCCCGACCGCCGCCAAAGCGGGGCGGCTGCCGGCGTTCATCGCTGCGCCGGATCCGGCCGGCGGCACGGGGGTCGGATTCGCCGGGTGCGGGGCGGCGGGTTCGGGCCGCGCGGCGGGCACCGGAGTGATCGCGGCGGGGTCCGCGGCGGTTTGGTCGACACGCGGCTCCGGCCGCTTGCCGGCCTCGTCCGCCGCGGCATGTCGGGGCGCCGGCACGATCGCGCCGGCGGTCCGCGGCGCCTGCGGGACACGCGGTCCGGGTGCCGGCCGGCTGGGGGCCGGCGCGGTCTCCTGCGGCCGGCGATGCGGGCTCGGTGCGGCCGCGGTGTGAGCAGACTGGTCATGCGGCCTGGCTGCCGGCGGGCGGGGTCGGAGGATCGCGGCGCCGGGGCCGAGGGCGAAATACAGCACGACGCCACCCAGCAGCAGCACCGGGATCGACCACAGCATGATCCTGGTGCCGCTGATGCGCCGCCGGGCGGTCCGCGCAGGCTGCGCCAGCCGGGCGGATTCGCGCGCGGTCGGGCCAGGCAGCGAGGGAGTCACTAACGGGGGAATCGCAAGCAGGGGAGGCACCAGGTGGGGAGCCCCCAGCGCGGGAGTCGCGAGCGGGGGCGTCTGGGGCGCGGCCGTTCGGGCGGCCGGCGGGTCCACCGTCGCGGCGGCCAGGAGCGGCGTCGCGGATTCCGCCGTGCCGAGTGCGGTGGGGGGGACTGCCAACTCCGTCGCGGGTGGCGTCGCCTGCGGGGCGGCCGCCGCGGGACCGTCCTTCGGCTTCGCCGCCGGGAATGCCGCCAGGCCTGCCGCGGGGGCCACGAGCGGGGACACCGCCGGCCCAGCGGCGGGAACGGCCGCGTCTGCCGTGGGGACTGCCATGGTAGCTGCCGCGGGCGTCGGCGCGGGGCTCGGCGCCGCGGGCGTCGCGGGGGCCGCCGCCGGGCTAGCCGCTGCGGGGCTCGTGGTTGCCAGGCTCGCGGTTGCCGGTGCGATCACCACCGGCAGCGGCTCCACGGGCGGCGGCGTTCTGGGCGCGGGAAACGCCGCCGCCCGCTCGACCGCCGAGGCCTCGTGCCGCGGCGGCGGCTGCAACGGAGCGTCGATCTCGACCGGCGCGTCCAACTCGGCAGCGAGCGCCCGGATGAGCGCCTGGATCGACGCCGACGGCCGCAGCGGCACGGCACCCGAGCGGGCATCGGCACGCCGGCTCAGCGCGTCCACCCGCTGTTCCAGCGCCGTCAGGACGTCGTTCCCGGAGTCCCTCCCGGCGTGCCGTGCAGGGTCGGTCGCGTCCGGCTCGGCCGGGGCCGGGCGGTCGACCCAGTCGGGGTCCCGGTGGAGCGCGCCCAGTGCGCGGACCAGCCGACGCGCCTCCACCGCCCGCCCCGGGCCGGCTGCGCCGGACGGGTATGGTTCCGTTTGGTCCACCTCAGCTCCTCATGCGCCGCACCGGCACTTGGAGACATCATATCCCTGTGGGCCACCTGATGTCCGTGCACATGCCGTTGAAGTCCGGGCGAACTGGGTACCCCGCCGCTGCGCCCGGTGTTCGCGCCGTGCGCCGGGGCGATGGTGCCGGCCGAGAGCCCGCTCATCCCGTCGCCGGCGCTGCTGGCGGCCTAAGCCGCGGGCGCACCGTGGTTTTTTTCGGATCGCGGCTTGGCCACGTACCGAGCGCCGGCACCCGGCGGGGCGGACGGCTCCCCACACCCCGGCCCACGCGTTTCCCTAGCCGGGAGAAGCGGCACCCCGCAGCCCTCGTGGACGCCCCTCCATGGACCGCCGGTCGGGTATGCGCGATCGATCGATTGATATAGTCGTTCGATTGATATACTTGGGGCGTCATGTCCGTCCCACCCCCCGATTCCGATGCGACCTGGCACCCCGGCGGCACGCACTCGCGTGGCGAAGACGCGCGGCTCCGCATCCTGCGTGCCGGTCTGGAGGTCTTCGCCACCGAAGGCTACGAGGGCGCCAGCACCCGGCTGCTGGCGCGCCGTGCCGGCGTGAACCTGCCGGCGATCCAGTACTATTTCGGCAGCAAGGAAGGGCTCTACGAGGCGGTCGTGGACCAGATCGCCAGCGGGATGGAAAGCCGGATGGCGCCGGTCACCGCCGAAATCAAGGCCGCGCTCGGCGATCCGCCCACCCCCGGGGTGCCGCAGCGCCCGGAAATCCTGGCGCTGCTGTTGCGGATGCTCGACGCCTTCGTGGAACTCATCATGGACCGCGAAAGCGAGGACTGGGAAAGCCGCGCGCTTTTCTTCGCCCGCGCCGAAATCGAGTCCGCGGCCGCCCTGGAGCCGCTCTACCAGCGGGTCATGCGCCGGATCGTCGAGCCCTGCACGGAGCTGGTCGCGCGCCTGCTGAACCGGCCCGCTGAGGACGCCGGCACGACGGTGCGTGCGCTCGCGATCATCGGCCAGGTGACCATCTTCTGTAATCGCAAGACCCAGCGCGTGCTCGGCTGCCGGATGGGCGCGGGCGGGGCCGACACGGCGGCGATCCAGGCGGTGGTGCGGGAGCACACGCAGGCGATCTTCAGCGCGCCGGCGGGCGACCCGCCATGAGCGCCCGCCGCACGGGCAAGGCGACAGCGCTGCTGCCGGCGCTGCTGCTGGCCGGCTGCGCCGTCGGCCCGAATTTCCATCCGCCCGCGGCGCCGGCCGTGACCGGCTACACGCGCGCGCCTCTGCCGGCGGCGACCCGCGCCGCGGTTGCACCCGGGGGCGCGGCGCAGCATTTCGTCGCCGGCCGCGATATCCCGGGGGAGTGGTGGGCGCTGTTCCACGCCCCCGCGCTCGATCGGCTGATCGCTGCGGCGCTCCAGGCCAACCCCACCCTTGCCGCGGCCCAGGCCTCGCTGCGGGCGGCGAACGAGAACGTCTATGCCGCGCAGGGCGGGCTGTTCCCCCAGGTCACCGGCAGCTTCCAGGCGGAGCGCCAGGGGGTGTCGGCCGCCGAGTTCGGCCAGGCGAGCGGGAAAGGCACCACGTTCAATCTGGTGACCCCGACCGTTGCGGTTTCCTATCCGCTCGACGTGTTTGGCGGCGTGCGCCGGCAGGTCGAGCAGCTTGCCGCGACCGCCGAATACCAGCGCTTCGAGCTCGAGGCCGCCTATCTGACCCTGACCTCGAACGTGGTCGTCGCTGCGGTCGATGCGGCGTCCTATCGCGGCCAGATCACGGCGACCCAGGACATCATCCGGGTCGAGGCCGACCAGCTGAAGGTGTTGCGCCAGCAGTTCGAACTGGGGGCGGTGGCGAAATCGGTGGTGCTGTCGCAGCAGGCGACCCTGGCCGCGACCCAGGCCACCTTGCCGCCGCTCGAAAAGGCGCTGAGCCAGACGCGCGACCAGCTCGCCGACCTGATCGGGCGCTATCCGAGCGAGGCGCCGCGGGCGCGGTTCGACCTGGCGGAGCTGACCCTGCCGCAACAGCTCCCGGTCAGCCTGCCCTCGGCGCTGGTGGCCGACCGGCCCGACGTGCAGGCCGCCACGGCGACCCTGCACGCGGCGAGCGCGGCCATCGGCGTCGCCATCGCCAACGAACTGCCGCGGTTCACCATCAGCGGCGAGGCGGGCAGCATGGCGCTCGGCTTCGGTTCCCTGTTCACGCCGGCGACCGCGATCTGGAACATCGCCGGCGGGATCAGCGCGCCGCTGTTCGACGGCGGCGCCTTGTTGCACAAGAAACGCGCGGCGGTGGCATCGTTCCAGCAGGCGGCGGCGCAATACCGCAGCACCGTGCTGGGTGCGTTCCAGAACGTTGCCGACGCGCTGCACGCGCTGGTGTCGGACGCCGACGCGCTGGCCGCGCAGGTGGCGGCGGAACGGGCGGCGGCGAGCAGCCTCGATCTCGCGCAGCGGCAGTTCCATCTCGGCGCGATCAACTACCCGACCCTGCTCGATGCCGAGAAGACCTATCAGCAGGCGCGGATCGGCCTGGTGCAGGCAGAGGCGGCCCGCTTCGCCGACACCGCCGCGCTGTTCCAGGCGCTCGGCGGCGGCTGGTGGCATCGGAGCGACGTCGCCGCGGCGGCGCAAGGCCGCCCGGACCGGATCTGGCTGCCGGGCGAGGCGGGGGGGAACGACAAACCACAGCCGATGGCGGAGATGAAACCATGATCAAGCGCATGATCATCATGCTGGTGGCGGTCGGCGTGGTACTCGGCGCCGTATTCGGGTTCCAGGTATTCAAGGCGCATATCATCAAGCACGTCCTGGCCTCCTTCGCCAATCCGCCGCAGACCGTTTCGACGACGACCGCGGGCTACCAGCCGTGGCACCCGGCGATCGATGCGGTCGGCAGCCTTGCGGCGGTGCAGGGCGCGAACCTGTCGCTGGAAGTCGCCGGGCTCGTGACCGCGATCGGCTTTCACTCCGGGGCGGACGCGCAGAAGGGCCAGGTGCTGCTGCGCCTGCGCGACGACGACGACGTCGCGCGGCTGCACGCGTTGCAGGCGACCGCGGCGCTGGCGCGGATCACCTATGATCGCGACCGCAAGCAGTTCCGTGCCCAGGCCGTCAGCCAGGCGACGATCGACGCCGACGCGGCCACCTTGAAGAACGACGAGGCGCAGGTCGCGGCGCAGCAGGCGGTGGTCGACCAGAAGACGTTGCGCGCGCCGTTCACCGGCACGCTCGGGATCCGCGCCGTCGATCTCGGCCAGTACCTGGCCGCCGGCACGACGGTGGTCGGGTTGCAGGCACTGGATACCTTGTACGCCGATTTCTACCTGCCGCAGCAGGACCTGGCACGGATCCGGGTCGGGCTGGACGTGGCGGTGACGGTCGATGCCTACAAGGGACGCACCTTCCCTGGCCGGATCGTTGCCATCAACCCGGCGGTCGATCCGAATTCGCGCAACGTGCAGGTGCGCGCGGCGCTGGCGAATCCCGGGCGGCTCCTGCGGCCGGGGATGTTCGCCACCCTGGCGATCGATGCCGGCGCGCCGGAGCGGCACATCACGCTTCCCCAGACGGCGATCGCCTACAATTCCTACGGCGAATCGGTGTTCGTCGTGGTGCACCGGAAGCCTGCCGCGAAGGGGGCGCCCGATCTGTTCGCCGAGCAGAAATTCATCACCACCGGCCCGACCCGCGGCGATCAGGTCGCGGTGCTGACGGGGCTGGCGGCGGGCGATGTCGTCGTGACGTCCGGGCAGATCAAGCTGCACAACGGCTCCCCGGTGCTGATCGACAATGCGGTGCAGCCGCTCGATGCGGCCCATCCCGTGCTGATCGACCCTTGAGGAGCGGCGCGCGATGTTCCTGACCGATATCTTCATCCGCCGGCCGGTGCTGGCGACGGTGCTGAGCCTGGCGATCCTGGTGCTCGGCCTGCGCGCGGCCGGTTCCTTGCCGATCCTGCAATATCCGCGCACCGAGAACGCGGTGATCACGGTCACCACCCCCTATCCGGGCGCCAGTCCCGCCACCATCGCCGGGTTCATCACCACCCCGCTCGAGAACGCGATCGCGCAGGCCAACGGCATCGACGACATGACCTCGACGAGCACGCCCGGGGTCAGCACGATCACCGTGAACCTCGTGCTCAACTACGATCCCGACAAGGCGCTGTCGGAGATCAACACCAAGATCAGCTCGGTGCTGAACGAGCTGCCGCCGCAGGCGCAGCGGCCGCAGCTCACGGTCGCGATCGGGCAGACGATCGATGCGATGTACATCGGTTTTTCCAGCAACGTCCTGGCACCGAACCAGGTGACCGACTACCTGGTGCGCGCGGTGCAGCCCAAGTTGCAGGCGGTGCCCGGCGTGCAGACGGCGGAGCTGCTGGGGGCGAAGAATTTCGCCCTGCGCGCCTGGCTCGATCCGGTGAAGATGGCGGCCTACGGGGTGACCGCGAGCGATGTTTCCGCCGCGCTGACCGCCAACGACTACATCTCCGGCCTCGGCACCACCAAGGGTCAGATGGTGCAGGTGGAGCTGGCGGCGTCGACCGACCTGCACACATTGGCCGAGTTCCGCAACCTCGAGGTCAAGACCAGCGGGGGGGCGATCGTGCGGCTGAAGGATGTCGCGCATGTCTCGCTCGGTTTCGACGATTACGATTCGCAGGTGAGTTTCGACGGCAAGCAGGCGGTCTATATCGGCATCCAGATCGCGCCGGGCGCCAACCTGCTTAACGTGATCAAGCAGGTGCGCGCGGCGTTTCCCGCCATCCAGGCGAGCCTGCCGCAAGGCGTGACCGGGCGGATCGTCTATGATTCGACCGCCTTCGTGACCAGCGCGATCAACGAGGTGGTGTGGACCCTGGTCGAGGCGATGCTGATCGTCACCGGAGTGATCTTCCTCTTCCTGGGTTCGGTGCGCTCGGTGCTGATCCCGGTGGTGGCGATCCCGCTGTCGCTGATCGGCACCTTCACGATGATGCTGATGTTCGGTTTCTCGATCAACCTGCTGACCCTGCTCGCGCTGGTGCTGGCGATCGGACTCGTGGTCGATGACGCGATCATCGTGGTGGAGAACGTCAACCGGCTGCTGGCCGAGGGGATGGCCCCGGTGCCGGCGGCGATCCGCGCCGCGCGGCAGCTCGCCGGGCCGATCATTGCCATGACGGTGGTGCTGATCGCGGTCTATCTGCCGATCGGCTTCCAGGGCGGGCTGACCGGCGCGCTGTTCACCGAGTTCGCCTTCACCCTGGTGGGTGCGGTGACGATGTCGGCGATCATCGCGCTCACGTTGTCGCCCATGCTGTGTTCGCGCGTGCTGCGCCCGCACGACGGGGCGGAGGGCCGGTTCGTCGCCCTGATCGATCGCGGGTTCGGCCGGCTGCGCCGCGGCTACGAGCGGCGACTGCACGGCAGCCTGAACACCTTGCCGGTCACGGCGGTGTTCGCCGCGATCGTGCTTGGCAGCATCTTCTTCCTCTATTCCAGCGCCACCAGCGAGCTGGCGCCGCAGGAGGATCAGGGTGTGATCATCGAAAGCTCGACCGCGGCGCCGAACGCGACGTTGCAGCAGCGACTGATGTACGACCACCAGGTGTACAAGGCGTTCGCGAGCTTCCCCGAGAACGCGCATGTGTTCCAGATCGACGTGCCGGGGCAGAACATCGGCGGCATGGTGCTGAAGCCGTGGGACCAGCGGACGCGGACCACCAACCAGTTGCAGCCGCTGGTGCAGCAGGCGCTCGGGCGTATCGCCGGATTGCAGGCGGTCGCCTTCCAGCCGCCGCCGTTGCCGGGGGCGAACGGGCTGCCCGTGCAGTTCGTCATCGATACCACGCAGGGCTTCGGCGCGCTCGATGACGTGGCGCAGAAATTCCTGACTGCGGCGACCAAGAGCGGGCTGTTCATTTTCCTGACGAAGGATCTGCGGATCGACCAGCCGCAGGCGACGATCGTGATCGACCGCAGCAAGGCGGCGCTGCTCGGCCTGACGATGAACGATATCGGCAGCGCGCTCAGTTCCATGCTGGGCGGCGGCTATGTGAACTATTTCAGCCTGGACGGACGGTCCTACAAGGTGATCCCGCAGGTGCAGCAGCGGTTCCGGCTGAACACCAGCCAGCTGTTGAACTATTACATCCGCACCGCGAGCGGGACGATGGTGCCGCTGTCGACCGTGGTGCACATCACGACCCAGACGGTGCCGGAATCGATCAACCATTTCCAGCAGCTCAATTCGGCAACGATCGAGGGCGTGCCGGCGCCGGGCGTGGCGCTGGGCACGGCGCTCGGTTCGCTGACGGCACTGGCCCA
>JABBNW010000162.1 GCA_019352115.1 Pseudomonadota bacterium | reverse complement strand
GGCGGGCTGGAGGCGCTGAACGGCCAGGACCCGCTGACGATCAAGGCGTTCCAGTACGACATCGTGTGCAACGGCATCGAACTCTCGTCGGGCGCGATCCGCAACCACCGCCCCGACATCATGCTGCGCGCGTTCGAGCTCGCGGGGTATCCGGCCGCCGAGGTGGAGGCCCGCTTCGGCGGGATGCTGAACGCGTTCCGCTATGGCGCGCCCCCGCACGGCGGCTCGGCACCGGGGATCGACCGGATCGTGATGCTGCTGGCCGAGGAGCCGAACATCCGCGAGGTGATCCTGTTCCCGCTGAACCAGCAGGGGCAGGATCTGATGATGGGCGCGCCGGCGCCGGTGACGCCGGCGCGGCTGAAGGAGCTGTCGTTGAAGCTGGATTTGGCCCCGAAGGTGAAGGGGTAGCGGGCGGCGGCGGGGGGCGAGAGAAGGCTTTTTCCTGGCCGATCAGGCTGTATGGTGGCGGCTATTCCCCGGGGCGAGTACGCCGATGCCCGAACTCGACACGATCAGCATCCGTGGCTTCAAGAGCATCGCCGCCATCGATGACCTGAAGCTCGGCGCGATCAACGTGCTGATCGGGCCGAATGGCGCCGGCAAGTCGAACTTCCTGGCTGTCTTTGCGCTTGTGCGCGCGGTCCGGGAGCAGCGTTTGCGGGACTACGTGGCCCGAGCCGGGGGAGCCTCTCGGATTCTGCATCTAGGCCCGAAGGTGACCGACGCCGTTCGCGTCCGCCTGCTGTTCGGAAGACCCGAGACGTCCTACGAGATCGAGCTTACCCCAACCGATACGGATGAACTTCGTCCGGACCGTGAGATTATACGATCGGGGAAAGGTGGGGGCTTGTCCATCAGTCCCGGCTCCGTGCGCCCCGAGCCCTGGGTTGGTTCATTGCTTCGCCACCAAGCCGGGGTTGATCTACGCCACGGACTGGATAGCTGGCAGACCTATCATTTCCACGATACCAGTCCCAATGCGCCGATGAAGGTGGCGGCTGCTATCCATGACAACGGCTACCTTCGTCCGGACGGGGCGAACCTCCCCGCGTTTCTCTATCTCCTGCGCGAAACGCATCCCGCCGCCTACGCCCTGATCCGCAGCACGGTGCAACTCGTCGCGCCGTTCTTCGACGATTTCGTGCTCGAACCCCAACGCCTCAACCCGGACATGATCCGCCTCGAATGGCGGCATCGGAACACCGACGCCTATTTCGACGTCTCCTCCCTGTCGGACGGCACCCTGCGCTTCATCGCCCTCGCCACGCTGTTCCTGCAACCGGAGACACTGCGCCCCTCCCTCATCCTGGTGGACGAACCGGAGCTGGGCTTGCACCCATATGCGATCACCTTGCTCGCCTCTCTCATCAGGCAGGCATCAACGGCGACACAGGTGATCCTCGCCACCCAGTCACCGGTGTTCCTCGACCATTTCACGCCGGAGGAAGTGCTGGTCGCTGACCTGATCGACGGGCGCACGCAATTTACCCGACTCGATCCGGACCATCTGGCAGACTGGCTGAAGGACTACAGCCTCGGGCAACTCTGGGAGAAGAACGAGTTGGGCGGTCGCCCCGGCGGGGCGTGACGTATGGCGAGGGTGCTGATCCATGTCGAAGGCCAGACCGAGGAGTCCTTCGTCAACAGCGTCCTTGCGCCCCATCTCTACGCCCACGGCTACACCGGCGTCGCCGCCCGCCTGCTCGGCAATGCGCGCCAGCGGGACCGCCGCGGCGGGATTCGCCCCTGGCACGCTGTCCGCGGCGATATACTCAGGCACCTGAACCAAGATCGGGTATGCCTGGCGACGACAATGGTTGACTACTATGCGCTGCCCGCAACCGGCGCCGCGGCGTGGCCTGGACGAGCGGCAGCCGGGACATTGGGCGGCGCAAGCGCGGACATCAAGGCGGTTACGGTCGAGGCCGCTTTGGCGGCGGATATCGGTCGGGCGATGGGCAGCGATTTCGATCCGCCCCGTTTCCTCCCATTCGTCGTTATGCACGAGTTCGAGGGCCTGTTGTTCAGCGACTGCGCGGGCTTCGGCCGGGGCATCGGACGACCCGATCTCGGACCGCCCTTGCAACAGATCCGCAGTCAGTTCGGAACACCGGAGGAGATCAACGATTCGCCGCTCACCGCCCCGTCGAAGCGCGTGGAAGCGTTGGTTTCGGGGTACCAGAAGCCGCTGCACGGCGTCCTGGCGGCGCGCGCGATCGGCCTCGATGCCATCGGCGCCGCCTGCCCGCATTTTCGGGACTGGCTGGAGCGATTGGAGGCCTGGCCCGCGCGCTAGCCGCGCCGGGCGATCCCGGCCCTGCCGCTCGTCAGGCCTGCCCGCCGCTCCCATATGCCCCAGGAGCGGCCCCGTCCGCCCGTCCCTGGCGCGGCCCCCTGTCCCCCCGTATCGTCGCCCCCCCTCCGCCCCCGGAGTTCCCGATGCGCCGTCTGGTCGTGCTGGCCACCCTGCTCCTGCTCGCGCTGCCCGCCGCGGCGGAGGTGCCCCCCATCCACCTGGTCGCGCACCAGGCGCTGTATCGCCTCACGCTGAAGAACGGCCGCGACCAGGTCATCGGCGCCACCGGGATCATGGGCTACGAGGTCATCGACGCCTGCCGCAGTTGGACCGTGCGCCAGCGGCTGGAAATGACGCTGACCAACACCGCCGGCGATACCACCCACCTCGTGTCCGACTACACGACGAACGAGGCGAAGAACGGCCTGAGCCTCCGCTTCCATACCGTCCAGAGCACCGACGGCGCCGTCACCAGCCGCACCGCAGGCGAGGCAAGACTGGACCGCCCCGGCGGCCCCGGCGTCGCGGACTACACCCAGCCGGAAGTGAAGCAGATCGCCTTGCCCGCCGGGACCCTGTTCCCGATGGCGCACACCGCGGCGGTGATCCGCGCCGCCGAGGCAGGGCGCAAGTTCCTCACCATCCCCGTGTTCGACGGCACCGACGACACCGGGGCCGACCTCAGCAGCATCGTCCCGCTCGCGCGCGAGAAACCGACCCCGGAACCTTGGCCCGCACTCGCCAAACTGCCCAGCGTCGTCGTCCACATCGCGTTCTTCGGCTCCGCCCCGGCGGACATCCTGCCCGACTACGAAGTCGGCATGCGCTACTGGACCAACGGCGTCGCCGACGACCTGCGCATGGACTTCGGCGACTTCGTGATGGCCGGCAAACTTATCGGCTTCCGCCTGCTGCCGAGCCGGTGCTGATCCGGGGGGCTGGGAAGGCAGGCCAGGGGCGCTGGCCCTGGCCTTTCTACCCCCCCTCAGAACAACCCGAATAACCCGCGGAGAAATCCCGGCGTGAGGGCGGTCAGCGGGTTGACGATGACGGTGGGGTCTTTCAGGGCGCCGCGCACGGAGTAGCTGGCCGCGAACACGCCGCCGCCGCGTTCGGGGCTGAACAGGCGCCCGACCAGGGGCATGTGGCCGAGCAGGGAATTGAAGAAGTAGGCCGGCACGATGGTGCCTTTCAGGTCGACGCGGTCGCGGTCGGTATCGATCGTTCCCTGTGCGGTCGCGCCCAGGGATGCGCTGAACGCGCGGGCACCGGTCAGGGTCAGCAGCCCCCCTTGCAGTTGAAACGGGGCCACCAGCCGGGTCACGCCGAGCCCGGGTCCTTGCAGCAGTCCGACTACGCCGTAGAGCGTAACGGCCTGCAGCAGCCGGGCCAGGACCGGGGCACCGCGCAGGCGGAAATCCTCGACCGTGGCGGTGCCGGCGAGCGGGGCGGTCGGACCGGGGCCGTAGTGCCCGGTGATGGCGAGGGTCCCGCCCAGCACGGTCGCGGGCAGCCCGATGCCGCGGGCGAGGACGCCGGCATTGCTGGCGTGGACCGCGAGGGACCGGCCGGTGGCGGTCGGGTCGATGCGCAGGTCCAGCCGGCCGGGGCCGCCGACCGTCGCAGCAACGTGCAAGCGTTGCCACAGGAGCCCGTCGTTCGCTCCGGTCGCGGTCAGCGCGCCCAGTGACTCGCCGCCCGCCAGGCGCACCGTGGCGAAGCGCGCGGCGAGGGTGAAGGCGGGACCGCGCCGGGGCGGCGGGGCCGGAGGCGGGGGCGGTGACCCGGCCGGCCGGGGGGTGAAATACGCCGCGAGATCGAGCATCGGGCCGGACAGACGCACGTCGATCGGCCGGCCGCCGCCGGGAAAGCCGATGTCGCCGCTGACCTCGGTGCGGCCGAGGCGCAGCCGGGTCAGGCGCAGCCGCGCCAGCCGCCCGGCGACGAAACCGGCGCTGGCCGTCCCCCCAAAAACCGCCCCCCCCTGGGTCGTCCCCCTTTGGGTCGTCCGTCCCGGCCCCGCTTGCGTCCCGGCGGCGGCGGCCGGGGTACGAAGCGCGATCGGGGCGGTCCCCTCCAGCCGGTCGTGCACCAGCGGCAGGTCCGCGGTCAGCCGGGCCGGCTGCCCCGGCGGTTTGGCCCAGTGCAGCGGCGCGACGGCGATCCGCGCGGCCGTGAGATCGGCGCCGAGCGCGACGGTGCCCTGGCCGTCGCGCCGCTCGGTCAGCACGGCGGAGACCGCGACCGGCCCGGAGACCAGCCCCAAGGTCGGCACGCCGGCCGCCGCCAGCGCCGCGGCGGTGGTGTTCGCCGTCGCGGTCAGGCGCTGCTGCACCTGGCCGGGCGGCCCGGCGCGGAAGTCCATCGTCCCGTCCAGCCGGGAGGCGAGCCCGCCCAGCCGCCCGCCGCCGGAGAACACGAGCCCGTCGGTATCGGCGGTCAGGTCGAACTGCCCGTCGTCGAGGTTCCACCCGTTCACGATCCGGGCCAGGTGCACGCCGGTCAGCCGCGTCGTGTCGTGCACCTGCACGTCCGCCACCTTCAGGTCCTTCAGCAGCGGGAACGCCACCGACAAAACGGCGGAGAGCTGCCCGGCGGGATCGACCAGCGGCAGCTTGTGGCGGGACAGCAGCCCGAGCCGCGGTTCGTTCAGCAGCGCCAACGCGGCCGGCACCGATCCGACGATCCGTGCCATGATCCGCATGTCCTGGTCGTGATGGCTGAGGCCCGTGATGCGCAGGGTTCCGCCCTGCACCGTAAGCCCCGCCGGCTGGCCCGGCTCCCCCGTCTGGCGCCCGCCGGCGACGACCACGTCCAGCCGGTCGGGGTCGTGCAGGCGCAGCTCCGACGTGCCGTCGATCAGCGGCGGGATCGGGCGCAACCAATGCACGACGAGGCCGGTGCCGCGCAGGGTGCCGGCCGCCTCGAACAGGCGCAGGTGGGAGAAGTCGGCGTCCATGGCGAGGCCGAAGCTGAAGTTCCCGTCCCGCGCCTCCCCGCGCGGGATGTTCTCCAGGATCCAGTGGCGGGCATCGTGGGCCACTGTGGCGGGCCAGAACACCGGCAGGCGCGCGAACGCCACCTGGTCGAAGCGCAGGCCGATTGCCGCCATGATCGTCCCCTCGGCGCGGGCGAGCGTGCCGCGCAAGCCGAGTACGGACGGCGGCTGGCCCGGCGCGCCCGGCAACGTCAGCCGCAGCTCATGCAGCGCTATCCGCTCCGGCGTGCCGTCGGCGCGCAAGGTCGCGGCCGTGATAGGGATGTCCGCCCCGGCCACGCGCACGCGGCCCGGCCCGGCGTCGAGCGCCAGCGCGATCTGCCGTGGGCGGAGATCGGCGCCGAGGTCGAACGCGACGGTGCCCGCGACCGGGGCCTGCACGGCCGTAAGCACCGCCAGCCCTGGGGCGCTGCCGGCCAGCGCGGCCGGGGAGATGCGGTCGAGCCGCGCCTCCACCCGCGCGGCCTGCCCGCCGGGCGGCAGCTGCGCGGTCAGGGTCAGGTTCGCGACCGTGCCGCCGAGACTGAGCCCGAGCCTCGCCTTCCCGGTCACGCCACCGCCGGGCGCGCGCGCGAGGTCGAGGAAGGCGTGCGGCGCCCGCCATACGGCGCCGAGCTGGCGATCCACCACCACCAGGCTGGCGTCGCGCACCAGCAGCCGTCGCAATTCCGATAACAGGCCGAAGCGGGAGGGCTCCCGCGCGCCGGCGGGGGGGCGGGCAAGTTCGGCGAGGATGGCGGCCGGGTCGAGCTGCGGCGCGGCACCGGGGGAACGCACGACCGCGGGCGGCAATGTCGCGACGGGCGCTGTCGGCGCGGCAGCGGGCGGAGGCGGGGCGCGCGCCACGGACGCGCCGGGCGCGGGGGTCGACGGGGGAGCGCGCGAGGGGCTCGGCAGGGCGGCGGACGCGGCGGGCGCGGTGTCGGCCGGCACGACGGCCTGGGTGCCGACATCGAGGCCGAAGGTTCCGTTCTGCGCCCGCTGCAGCAGGATGCGCGGCCGGTCGATCGCGATGGTGCGCGGCACCAGCCGCAGCCGCAGCAGGGCGGGCAGCGACAAGGCCACCGCCGCCCGCGGCACCGCCATCAGCGGGCGGCCGGCGCCGTCGCGCATCGCGACATCCGTCAGCCGCAGGTCGATCGGGGCGCCGAGCCCGCTGTGGAACCCCTCCCACGCCAGCGCCACCTCGCCGAGGCGCAGGCGGTCCGGGGCGAGCTGGCGATCGGCGGCGGCCTCGATCCGCGCCGTGAGCCAGGGGAGCGCGATCGGCCCGCGTCCCAGCCGCCAGGCGAGCACCCCGAGGCCGGTGCCGGCCAGCAGCGCCACCGTCAGCGCGACCGTGGTGGTGCCGTGCAGGATCCGGAACAGCATCCGCGCCGCTTGACCGGAGAGCCGCCTCATGGCGAGCCTGCACCGCGCGGCGCCGCCCCGGCGCGGCGCCCCGCCCCGGATCCGGGGCCCTCACATCCGAAGCCGCCGCCATGGTCTCCGCCCGCTCCCGCGCCGCGACCCCCGTCCCCGCTCCCGCCCGGCCGCCCGGCTGGCCAGCAGCGCACGACCCCGCGGCGGCGGCGCGATTGGTCGAGCGGTTCGCCGCCCTCGGCCGCGCCGAGGCGAAGCTGGCGACGCGGCCGGACGTCGTCGCGGTGCTGGACGCGATCGGCGGCAACAGCCCGTTCCTCGCCGACCTCGTGCTGCGCGAACCCGGCGCGCTGCGCGGCGTGCTGGCCGACGGGCCGGAGGCGGTCGTCGCCGCGGCCATGGCCGCTCTCGCCGCCGTCGCCCCCGCCGCGCCGCGGCCGGTCGTCGCCGCGGCCTTGCGGCGGGCCAAGCGGGTGGTGGCGCTGGCGGTGGCGCTGGCCGATCTCGGCAGCCTCTGGCCGCTCGGGCGGGTGACCGCGGCGCTGTCCGACCTGGCGCAGGCGACCCTGACCCTCGCGGTCGCGCATCTCCTGCGCGCCGCCCACACGGGGGGCACCCTGGCGCTGCCCGACCCGGACCGCCCGGCCGAGGCCAGCGGCCTGGTGGTGCTCGGCATGGGCAAGCTCGGCGCGCGCGAGCTGAACTATTCGAGCGATATCGACCT
The DNA here is from genome assembly GCA_019352115.1 of Pseudomonadota bacterium. Classification (GTDB taxonomy): domain Bacteria; phylum Pseudomonadota; class Alphaproteobacteria; order Acetobacterales; family Acetobacteraceae; genus JAJZVS01. The sequence continues at coordinate 2,876 of JABBNW010000162.1, read as the reverse complement.
CATCCTGATCTACGACCCTGCCGCCCCGATATACACGCCGCGCGGCGACGGCGACGCCCCCCCGGACGCGCACGCCGGCGGCGTGATGAGCCGTCTGGCGCGCGATCTCGTGGGTTTGATGGAAGCGCGCGACGCCGACGGCTACGTCTTCCGCACCGATCTGCGGCTGCGCCCCGATCCGGCCGCCACGCCGCCGGCGATCGCCCTGCCGGCGGCCATCGCCTACTACGAGAGCATGGGCCAGAACTGGGAACGCGCGGCGATGATCAAGGCGCGCCCGGTGGCCGGCGATCTGGCGGCCGGGCAGGCGTTCCTGGACGCGATCCGCCCGTTCGTCTGGCGGCGCGGGCTCGATTTCGCGCTGATCGCCGACATCCATGCGATGAAGCGGCGGATCGACGTGCATCGCGGCGGCGGGGCGCGCGCGCCGGCCGCCGACCCGGTGGCGCGGGTGGCCGGGGTCAACGTGAAGCTGTCCCCCGGCGGGATCCGGGAGATCGAGTTCCTGGCGCAGACCCTGGCCCTGGTCTGGGGCGGGCGCGATCCGACCTTGCGCCCGCCGACGACGCTCGGGGCGCTCGCCGCATTGGCGCGCGCCGGCCTGCTGGCGCGGCGGGCGGCGCGGGAGCTGGCCGCGGATTACGGCTTCCTGCGCCGGGTCGAGCACCGGCTGCAGATGGTCGCCGACCGCCAGGTGCACAGCCTGCCGGCGCGCGCCGAGGACGTCGCCGCCTTCGCCACCTTTATGGGCTATGCCGATCCGGCCGGGTTCGCGCGCGACCTCGCCGCCACCCTGGATCGGGTGCGGGCGCATTATGCCGCGGTGTTCGAGCGCATCCCCGATCCGCTGGGGCCGGCGAGCCGGGTGGGCGAGATCGACCTCAGCGGCGACGATCCGGCGCCGGCGGACACGGTGGCGGCGCTGACGGCGCTCGGCTTCGCCGAACCGGTGCGGCTGATCGCCACCCTGCGGGGCTGGCTCGCCGGGCGGGTGCGGGCGCTGCGGTCAGAGCGGGCGCGCGAGCTGATGGCGCGGCTGCTGCCGGCGCTGCTCGACGCACTGGCCCGCCAGCCGCAGCCGGACGCGGCCTTCGCGCGCTGCGACCAGTTCCTGGCCCGGCTGCCGGCGGGGGTGCCGATCCTGTCCCTGTTCGAGCGCCATCCGGCCCTGATCGAGCGGCTGGCGGCGATCCTGGGCGCGGCGCCGTCGCTCGCCGAGCACCTGGCGAGCCATCCGGCCGCGCTCGACGCGCTGCTCGGCGATGCCGACGCGCCGGCCGATCCGGCGCGGCTGCTGCGCGCCCGGCTGGCCGACGCGACCGGGCTGGAAGACGCCATCCTGATCACCCGCCGCACGGTGCGGGAGGAGGATTTCGCCATCTCCGCCGCCACGTTGGAGGCGCGGATCGACGCCGATGCCGCCGGGCTGCGCCGCGCCGCGCTGGCCGACGCCGCGCTGGCTGCGTTGCTGGCCCCGGTGTTGGCCGATTTCGCGCGGCGCTACGGGCGGGTGCGCGGCGGGGCGCTGGCGGTGGTGGTGCTCGGCAAGGCGGGCGGGCGGGAGATGATGGCGGGGTCCGACCTCGACCTCATGCTGATCTATGACCATCCGGAGGGGGTGACGGAGTCCGCGCGCGGGCCGCGGGCGCTGCCGGCGGGGCAGTATTTCGCCCGTGCCGCGCACGCCTATGTGGCGGCGCTGACCGCGCCGGGGGCGGACGGGCAGATGTATGCGGTGGACATGCGCCTGCGCCCGTCGGGGAACAAAGGCCCGGTCGCGGTCTCGCTGCCCGCGTTCCGCCGCTACCACGCGGAGGCGGCGTGGACCTGGGAGCGGATGGCGCTCACCCGGGCGCGGGTGGTGGCCGGGCCGGCGGGGTTGCGCGCGAAGGTGGCGGCGGCCATCGCGCAAGCGGTGGCGGGCGCCGGCCCGCCGGAGCGCATCCGCGCCGATGCCGCGGCGATGCGTGCCCGGCTGGCGCGCGACCTGCCGCCCGCCGGCCCGTGGGACGTGAAGCTGCGCCCCGGCGGGCAGATCGAGGTGGAGTTCATCGGCCAGACGCTGCAACTGATCGCCGCTGTCTCCGGCCGGGCGGGGCTGTGCCATCCGACCTTGCGCGAGGCGCTGGCCCGGCTGGCGGGCGGCGGGCTGCTGCCGGCCGCGGATGCGGCGGCGCTGGTGCGGGCGGATCTGCTGTGGCGCAGCGTGCAGGGGATGCTCCGCATCACGGTGGGGCGCGCGCCGCCTTTGGGCCTGCCGGAGGCCTCGGCGCGGGCGCTGCTGCGCGCGGTGGCCGGGGTGGTGGCGCCGCCTGGCCTGCCCCCGCTTGACGTGCCCCCGCTTGACCTGCCGGCGCTGCGTGCGACGTTGGACGCGACGGCGGCGGCGGTGCGCGCGATCTTCGTGCGCCTGATAGGGGAGATCGCGCCATGAGCGTGACGGAAGGCGAGGCGGCACCGGATTTCGAGATGCCGGCGACCGGCGGGCGGGTGGTGTCCCTGGCGGCGCTGAAGGGCACGCCCTTCGTGCTGTATTTCTACCCGAAGGCGGACACGCCCGGGTGCACGAAGGAAGCGTGCGCGTTCCAGGAGGCGCTGCCGGCGCTCGGGCGGATCGGCGTCACGGTGATCGGGGTGTCGAAGGACAAGCTGCCGGCGCTGGAGAAATTCGCCGCCAAATACGGGCTGGCGTTTCCGCTGGCGTCGGATGCGACGACCGGGGTGGCGGAGGCGTGGGGCACCTGGGTGGAGAAATCGATGTACGGGCGGAAATACATGGGGATGGAGCGGAGCACGTTCCTGGTGGGGCGCGACGGGGTGGTGGCGAAGGCGTGGCGGAAGGTGAGCGTGACCGGGCATGTGGCGGCGGTGGCCGC
>JABBNW010000161.1 GCA_019352115.1 Pseudomonadota bacterium | reverse complement strand
CTCGCTACGTCTCGCTGCCTCTGTGGCAGCCTCATGCTTGCCGTTGGTCATGCGCTATACATGAGCGACAAGCGCCTACCGAAACAAGGCGTTCGTCACCGGACGCTTACGGACTACGTGCTGGGTCAGCGCCAGCGGCAACGCGACGTATTCGTGCCGCTGCGGCATGATCCCGGGCATGCTCGGGCCGACTTTGGCGAGGCACTGGCGGTGATCGGCGGGGTGGAACGGAAGGTCCACATCACAAGTGTGGCGCTCGGCTATTTTCCGGCAACCGCTTTCACCTGCACCGAGAGTGAGTCAGAGCCCCAGTTGGACGCCGATTCACACAAGGGGAAGTCACAACAAGAATTGCCAAGATTCCAGTGACTTGTGCCACCCCGTCGGCAACGCAGTCTCGTGACGACGCTGATGCGGACATAGGAAGGACATCCCGCATCAATATGTTAGCGGGTGTTCGTTCATGGTCTGTATTGTTATGCGTACCAGGAGGCGAATTCGTTACCTCTGGCCGAGACGCAGGCCGGGCGGCGCGCCAGGCAGATCGAGCGGCTGGGGTTCACCTGCACCTTGGCACCACGCGCGGACCAAGCGGCTTCTGTTTAGTCCACCCGGACCGCTCGAGCCGGGCTGACTGCGTCGACGGCCGTCGGCGCGTTGCCCGGTGCACCGCGGGCCCGCTCTTCTCGGTTCGGCCTGATGCCGGCCTTGGCTGCCATTGATCCTGCGCCGCCGCGACGCCCCGGCGCGCACTGCGAGTCAGTTGATCTGATTGCTGTGCAGCGGCATGCCGAGTTCGCGGAGGATCTCCTGGATGGCGGCGATGGGCACGTCGCGCACCCGCCGCCCTTGCTCCACCGCGAGAGCCGCAGCAACGCCCGCTGCCTGGCCGGTCGCCATGCATGCGGGCATGTTCCGCGAACGGGCATGTGCCACGTGGTCGGCCGAGATGCAGCGTCCGGCGACCAAAAGCTGCTCGACCTTCAGCGGCAGCAGGCAGCGGTAGGGAATCTCATATGGCCGGAGGCCCCTGAAGTCCACGTCAGTGCCCTTGGGTTCGTGGATGTCGAGCGCCGAGGAATCCGCGGCGATGCTGTCCTCGAAAAAGCGGCCCTCGATGGCATCGGGTCCAGTCAAGGTGTATTCGCCCTCGATATGACGGGTCTCCCGTACGCCGAGCACTGGGGCAATCTGCGCGATCCGTGCGTTTTCGAAACCCGGCACCTGCTCACGCAGGAAGCGCGCCACAGCCTCGATCTGCCGGTAGCACTCGACGATCGCGCCGGTGAACGCGACCGGAAAGAACACGTCCACTCCCGGCACGCGGGTCGCGTTGACGTACATGACGCCATCGGCGGTCTTGAGCGTGATGTTGTTCCGCTGAAGCCGGGTCCCGGTCTCCTCCTGGAACCGCGTCAGCATGGTGTTGAAGCCGGTCAGCCACAGACCATAATCCAGCTCCTTAGGGTCGTCCGGAATGGCGCGCGCCGGGATGTCATTGTTGGTGCGCGCCCAGTCGGCCAGCCGCGGTATGTCGACGCGTTTCATCGTGAAATACATAGACACCGGCTGCATCACCGGTTCCTCGCCGCCCGAGCCCATGACGAACGGCGCGCCTGCTTGAGCGGCAATATCCGCGTCCGCGGAGCAATCGATCACGACCTCGGCCCCGATGAAGCGCCGCCCGACCTTGCTCTCGACGATGACGCCGATGACTGCGCCGTCCTCCAGGACCGGGCCGGACACATAGGTTTCGAACAATATCTGCACGCCCGCATCGACGCAAAGGCGGGTGAGCAGCACCTTCATCATCTCCGGATCGCAGGGTGAGGCGATCTTGACGCCGCCGGTCTTGGAGACTGCCATGTAGTCCTCGCCCGCGCCGCCATGGCTGCGTGCCAGGTTCCAGATCTCAAGCGGCAGGCCGCCCACCAGGGCCCCTGACGGCTTGGTGTTGAGGCCGAGCGTTAGGTTGCCTCCCAGGGAGCCGAACCGCTCGATGAGCACGACACGCCGGCCCCGGCGCGCCGCGGCGATCGCCGCAAAAGGACCCGTGGTGCCACCGCCCACGACCACGATATCGGCATCCATGAGAATCTGGGTTTCCCGTGCAGGCTCCCTCACCGTGCGCACGCCACCTGCTGCTGTCATTTCTGTCCTCCGTTGCTTCGAGTCGCAGACCCGCAAGAGCGCTTGAGGGCTATTTCAGGGCTCCGGCCGACAGGCCGTTCACGAGGTGCCGCTGTACGAACAGGAAGGCCACCGCGGGCGGCATCAGTGTCAGTATCGCCGCCGCCGCGATATGCCCCCACTCGATGCCGAATTCCGAGATGTAGAAGTAGAGCCCGACCGAGGCGATGCGCATGTCTTCGCGCGAGCTCATGCTGACCGCGATGATGAACTCGTTCCAGACATATACGAAGACGATCAAGCCGACCGCCAGCAGACCGGGCAGGATCTGCGGAATGACCACCCGTACGAATGCGCCCAGCCGGGAGCAGCCATCGACCAGGGCCGCCTCCTCGACTTCCACCGGCACCATGTCGATGAACGACCGCAGCAGCCATAGGCTTCCCGGCAATTGCCATGCGGTGAATACGATGACCAAGATGCGGTAGGTGTTCAGCATGTGCAGGCTCGCCGCATACAGATAGAGCGGCACCAGGATGGCGATTACCGGCGTCATCGACGCCGCCAGGATGACGACGAGGATGGTCTCGCGCCCGCGGAAGCGGTAGCGCGACGCCGCATAGGCGCCCAGGCAGGCGCAGACGAGAGTCGCGGCGACCGTGCATGCCGCCACGATCGCCGTGTTGAGGAAATAGAGCGGCATCATGGACTGGAATAGCACGGCCGCATAGTTGCTCAGGGTGAATCCAGCCGAAGATGCGGCGATCGCCTGGGAATTGCGCAGTGAGAGCAGCAGCAGCCAGGCCAGCGGCAACACCGCTACCAGGCTGCTGCCCGCAACGAGAATGTAGAGCCACCGCGGCGCACGGTCACGATACACGGGAATGCTCCCTGGCGATGAAGTTGCGGATGCTGGAAATCACGATGCCCAGGTTCAGCAGGAAAATGATGACCCCGATCGCCGCCGCTACGCCGAAATGATAATTGGTGAAAGCCTCGTTCAGCACCCGCAAAGCATAGACATTGGTCGCATTGTTCGGCCCGCCGTCACTGATGATGAGCGGCAGAGTGACATTGGTCAGGCTTTCGAACGTTATCAGGATGGTGACCACGCCGATGGTGCGGCTGATGTAGGGGAGCAGGATGAACCACATTTCCTGGAAGGCACTCGCACCGTCCAGGCGCGCCGCTTCGTAGAGCTCGGTCGGCACGGCCTGCACAGCGGCCAGCAGCAGCACGAGGGCATAGGGATACGACCGCCAGACATTGGCGATCACCAGCACGCCCATCGCAGTCGTCGGACTGGACAGCGGCGCGAAATGCCAACCGAAGGTGGCCGCGATCCAGGGGATCGGGCCGAAGCTCGGGTTGACCAGGGCCTGCCACAGCAGCGCGGTGACGACAGGCGATACCAGCCAGGGAAGCAGGGCGACCGTCCTGAGAATGCCGCGCAGGCGGAACGGTGCGTCCATCGCTATCGCCAGCGGCAGCGCGAACAGCAGCATGAGCGAGACCGACGCCACCACGAACTCCAGCGTGGCCAGCGCCGAACTGAGCCCTCCGGGGCCTGCCAGCGGCATGAAGTTGGCGACCCAGGAAAACGCGCCGACGCGGAAGTAGGAGGTTCGGTGAAAGGCGATGTAGAACAGGTCGACGACGGGGTAGCCCATCAATGCGACGACGAGCGCGATTGAGGGCAGCAGCAGGAAGTAAGGTGCGAGGTGACGGCGCTCAGGATGGCGATGCCACAACATCGGGCGGGCAAGAGGCCTGCCCGCCAGGGCCGGTGCGGATTCCAACGCGCTATCCCTGTTGCTGCTGCTCCCACTGCGCGGCCACCTCTTTCAGTGCCGCGCGGATCGGCTTGCCTTCCACCATCTGCTGAGCGGCCAACGCCATCCGTGTCGCCAGGAACTGGTTGCCTTTCTGGTATTTGAACGGGTGCGGGTAGGCCGCCAGGTACTCCAGGTACGAGCGGATGTCGGCCGCCTGGGGCGTCTTGAACCATGGATCCTTCAGGACCGATTTTACCGCAGGGATTTCACCCGATATCTTCGCGTTCGCAAGCTGCGCGTCGGGGGAGATCATCGCCTCGATGAACAGTCCGGCGGCTTCCGCATGCTGCGTCTGCTTGTTCATCACCAGGAACTTGCCGGTGCCGAAAGCGGGGCAGGGGCCGTTCGGTCCCGGCTGGTCGGCCAGAACCAGCGAGTTCCCCAGGGAACGCCTGGCTGTCGAGACGACATTGCTGCCCATCATGGTGGAAAGCGCGCGGCGCCCTTCCAGGCCGTCGAGGACGTTGTCCCGCGTCAGGGATGTGATGGATGACGGCGTGATCTTGTACTTGTCGATCAGCGCCATGAGCCAGGCAAATGGCTTCTCTCCGCCGGCATTCAGGAAACCGGGCTTGCCGTCGGGGGTGAGATAGTCCGCGCCGGAGGCCCAGAACGCCGGAATGAGCCAGCTCGTGAACTGCACCGCGTTACCGGTCTGGCTGAGCCCGGTCAGGAAGCCCGGCTTGTTCGCCTTCTTGGCCTGGGGCACCATGAACTCGGCGAAGGCGTCCCATTTCATCGGCGGCGTCCCGCTTACCTCGTCCCGTAGGTACCAGAGCTGGTTATTGAGGATGGTGTTCCAGTAGAACCCCATCTTCTTGCTGTCGTAGACGGTGTTGGACCAGGGCAGCAAGAAGTCCTGCTTCTCCTCCGTGGTCCAGTGTTTGCCGACATAGTCGTCCAGTGGTTTCACCGTGTCCGCGGCAACCTGGTCGGGCAGGTTGGTGGTCGAAAGCTGCGCGACATCCGGTCCGCCGCCGCCCAGCACCGCCTGCATCATCTGCTGGCCGATGACCTGCCAGGGAACGGGCTGGATCGAGACCTCGATGTCCGGATGCCGCTTGCGGAACACCGCGATCATGGCCGCTTCGCCGCGCGAGCGCGGATTTTTCGACTTCGGGTCGAGCGGCGTCCAGTAGGTCAGGGTGACCGGCTTGGCGATGGCCGGGCGCGCCAGTGTGGTCGCGGTGGCAGCCGCCAAGCCGGTGAGCATGAACGCGCGGCGGTTGGGTTGCATCGGTTTGTCCTCCTCGGGCTGGCTCAGACAGGCCGTTCGCCCTGGGTCATCATTCGGACGATGTACCGCCGGGCGCCTTCCGGATAATCGCCATTCGCCTTGTGCATGGTGCAGCGGTTATCCCAGATCACGACGTCGCCCGGCTGCCACTTGTGGCGGTAGGTAAATCGCTCCTGCGTGGCGTGGGCCATCAGCCTGTCCAGCAGCGCCTCGCTGCGGTCGGGGCCGAAATCCGGGATCCGGTCCATCCGGTTGCGGTTGAGATACAGTGCCTTGCGGCCGGTTTCCGGGTGGGTCCGGACAATCGGATGCAACACCTCCGGCAGGGCCTCTTCCTGCTCGGCTGTAAGCCCCCGCGCCAGTGTGTCCTTGCGCGTCGAGCGATACCGGTGCACGACACGGATCTGGTCCAGTTCAGCCTTCATGTCCGGACGCAGCGCGTCATAGGCGGCATACATGTTGGCGAACTGCGTATCGCCGCCGGTGGCCGGCGTCTCGACGCCAAAGAGCGTTGTGAGCGCGGCAGGGCGCTCGCGGAAGCTCTGGTCCGTGTGCCAGTGGAATCCAACGACTTTCCCCGTCTTGGCACGGTCCTCGTGAGAGATGACGTTCAGTTCGCGCACTTCTGGATGCACATTGCCATCCGAAGGCAACATCGGGGTGCCGAGCCTGGTCATGGCATCGCGAAACCCGACCGGGGTCAGACTTTGGCCGCGGATGCAGATCATCATGCGCTCGCGGAGGAGTCCCTTGAGTGCGGTTACGGCTCCCTCATCCACCTCCCGGAGCTGGCAGCCGTGAACGAAGGCACCGATGCTGGTGTCCGGCAGTTCAATTCGCATGAGCAGTGGTTCCCCCTTCGTTAAAGTTTGGCTTTCTACGCGTCCACCGCAATCCGGGCGGGCTGCAGGGGACGATTCCTGTCCGCGCCCGCTGACCGGCGTGGTTTTGTTTGCTGCACAGACGCCGGGCGATAGCCCAGGCGGCCGGAGATGGCGGCGGCGGCGGCCAGCACGGCGTCCTTCACCGCGCCATCTGGGTCCTTGATTAGGAAACTCGCGTCCGACACGTTGATGGCAGCGATCGCCGTGCCACGGCCGTCGCGAACCGGCGCTCCGATGCTCCTCTTCGCGCGCACGAACGCGGAGGAGCAATACACGTAGCCTTTCTGCCGCTCCTCCTCCAGCAGCGCCTTGAGTGCGGCCAGGCTCGGCGGGGCGGGAGCAGCGTACGCATCGAACTCGAAGTTCGCGAACAGCGCATCGAGCTCCACGTCGGAGAGGTCGAACAGGAGCGCCCGCCCACAAGAGACCGCATGCACCGGGTAACGCGTGCCGACCGGCACGACGATTGAGCTGACCAGCTCGTGCTGCGATGCCGCCCGGAGTAAGTACATCATCACCGTGCCGTGGCGGATGCCGAGATGAGCGGTGGCGCCAACCTTGTCGCGGAGTTGTTCCAGCAGCGGGCGGGCAACATCCACGACGTCAAGGGAATTCAGGTAATCGAAGCTAATGGCCAGGCTTTGGTGGCCAAGACGGAAAGCGTGCGCGTTCGGCACTCTCTCAAGGAAGCCAGCCTCCTCGAGCGTGCATACCAGTCTGAAGGCGGTAGCTCGGGAAATGGCGTGCGCACGCGTGATGTCTGGGACGGTGACAACACTGCGGCCCGAGAACAGACCCAGGATCGCCAAGCCGCGCCGGAGTGCCGGTACCATGTAGCGGTCCCGACCAGCGTCCGCGTGCTGCTCGGTCTCATCCGTCACCGTAGCCTCGCCGCGAAGCGTTCCCGCCGCCAATAGGTGGCGGCCGCCGCGATCATGGCGTGCATCCCGTTCTCCTCCTGGATCGCGTTCGCCTTTTTGCTTCACTGGCGAACTGTCATTTGTAGGACGAAGCAGATCACCGCTGCCTCCCGCTGTCAACCGCATGCTTCGCGCCGCCGCGGCTGCGCGCGAGATTTCATATTTCCAGAGACATGCCTCCGATCAGTGCGCCCGAAGGCTTTATGTCCAGCCCGAGCGCCAGACTTCCGCCAAGCGAGCCAAAGCGCTCGATGAGCACTATACGCTTGCCGCGACGAGCGCCGGCGATCGCGGCAATAGGCCCCGTGGTGCCCGTCCCCACGACGACAATGTCCGCTTCAGCCAGGACAGGGGCATCTCGGGATGGTTCTGTGATGGTCCGCGCCCATCATTCGCACCTCCGTAGATCATGGGACTGCCTTCGACATCGCCGGCAAGGGGATCGCAAAGGAGGGCAGCCTGATCGAGGCGATCGATCTCGCCCTGAAACTGGGCACGGCTCGTCAGTCCGGGCGGACGGCCAATCATACCGCTGGCCGCAACGGATGACAGCACCGGCGGAACGCGCATGCGTTGATAGTGGGAGGACCGGCTGGCGGCCGGCCTACGAACGGAGCTTTCAGAAGGACCGAACGAGTATGGCGGATCAGGCATCTATTGCGAAGATGGCTTCGACCAACGCGCCCACAATGGGTTACCGGGTAACCAAGACGACGGTGGAGGTCGGCTCATCCACCCTGTCGATCGCCGATGACGTCGACGTGCTGGTCTGCGGTGGCGGTGTCGCCGGCATCTCCGCCGCGGTGGCGGCGGCGCGCGCACGCTGCTTGTCGAGCGGGCCGGCTTTCTCGGCGGCACGGCAACCGGCGCGATGATGGCGTTGATCGTGATTCCGTTCGACGATCTTGCTGGATTTTCATCGCCTTTTTCGTGCCGGAATCGCGCGTTTGGCGGCGGGATCGGTAGCACACGATGCGACGAGGCACCGCTGCCATCAGACTCTTTCGTGAGCACCCGCGCCGCGTTGCCTTTCTGGCCTTGTTGGTGATCTTCCTCTTCTTCAGCAATTGGCCGATGGCGATCGATCAGCGAGACGACGCAGGCGGCATTACTAATCCGGCACCCAAATACGTGTCCGCCCATCCGATAGGAACCAAGATCCCGTAGTCCCTGTAATCGAGTCTATGGCTCCTCTGGACCTGCCGTCGATGGATTTGCCTGCCGGATTAGTAGTCTCGAGAGTGCCGAGTTCTCGTCTACTTCCTGCCGGCGCGTGACGTGCTCTCATAGTCGTCGACCCACGGCTCGATGAGGCGGTCGAGTTCCTCGAGCTGGTGTTCGGAGCAGGATTCCGGTGCACAGCTTTCGATCCAACCCACCACGTGATCTTCGATCAGCTCGCGAGCTACGCCCGGATGCTCGGCCTGGATGCGCGCCGCCGACTGCTCGATCGATAGCCGTTTCCCGTCGGCCCAGACGATCTTCCGCTGCCCGGCGTCGACGCCGGCATGTGCCAGGGCGTCGAACACCAGATCCAGCGCCGCGATCGACTGTTCCCCCTCGGGGGCGTCCATCCATTCGAGCAAGCCGTCAATGACGGGCTTGTCCTCGAACGGGGATTTCGCGCGCCGCTTGCCCATCGGGTGAGGCTAGCACCACCGGTTCCTGCTGTCGCGAAGCTCACGATAGAGTCAACGCCGATCACACGAGATTCAACATTGGCACAGTGATTCCCGGGGTAACGAACCTCGTTCGTCGGCAACAGAAACGAGTCGCCCCATGTCACTGTGGATGCCCTGGTGGAACGCCATCTGGCGGCTGCGCCCGGCGTTCTCCCGCCTGCGCACCTTCCTCTGGTTCGCCACCGCCGTCGCAGGCTTCACCGTGCGCACCGAACTGCTCGGCGTGACCAGCCTCGTGCGCGCGCTCAAGCTTGAGGCCCGCTTCTACAACAAGCTGCTCGATCACTTTCACAGCTCCGCCGTGCAGCTCGACCGCCTCGCCGCATTGTGGACCCACACGGTGCTGCGGCTGTTCCCGCAGCCGCTGCGCGTCAACGGACGCTGTGTCGTGGTCGGCGATGGCATCAAGGTTCCCAAGTGCGGCCGCAAGATGCCGGGTGTCAAACTTCTGCATCAGCAGTCAGAGTCGAACACCAAGCCCGAATACATCATGGGACACTCGCTGCAGGCCGTCAGCCTGCTGGTTCACGCCGCGGCCTCCGTCTTCGCCGTGCCGCTCGCCGTGCGCATCCACGAAGGCGTGGTGTGGTCCAATCGCGACCGCCGCAGCTTGCTCGACAAGATGCTGGCACTCCTCGGCGTCGTCGCCATCGCCCAACCCTGCTACTTCGTCGCCGACGCCTACTATGCCGCGCACAAGATCGTCACCGGCTTGCTGGAGCAGGACAATCACCTGGTCACCCGGGTGAAGTCCAACGCGGTGGCCTATACCGCCCATCAGCAACGTGGCCCGCGCAAGCGGGGCCGGCCCAGGGTCTACGGCAGGAAGATCAAGCTCAGGTCGTTGCTGGAAGACCGCAAGAGCCTCGAACAAGCCAGAAGTCCCGTCTACGGCGAGCACCAGGTGGTCATCCACTATAAGGTACGCGACCTGCTGTGGCGTCCGGCCGGCCGGCTGGTGCGCTTCGTCGCCGTGATCCATCCGACCAGAGGTTCGTGCCTGCTGATGTGCACCGACACCTCCTTGCAGCCCATCGAAATCATTCGACTCTATGGCCTGCGCTTCAAGATCGAACATACGTTCAAGCAGGCGGTGCGGCTGATCGGCGCGTTCAGCTATCACTTCTGGATGTCGGATATGAAGCCAACGCGCCGCCGTAGCGGCAACCAGCACCTCCACCGTGCGTCGCCCGACTACCGCGCCGCCGTCAGGCGCAAGCTACATGCCTATCACGTCTTCATCCAGGCCGCCGTCGTCTGCCAGGGACTGCTCCAGTACCTGGCCGTCGTGTTCCCGCAGCGCGTCTGGGCTTCCTTTGGCTCCTGGCTGCGCACCATCCGGCCCGGCATCCCGCCCTCGGAACTGGTCGTGGCCAATGCGCTGCGCCAGAGCATGCCGGAATTTCTGCTGAATGCCGGCCAGGGCAACAATTTCACGAAATTCCTCATCGAACGACAGGACACCGGTAAGATGGAGGGGTTCCGGCTCGCCGCCTGAACCGAGATGGAGCTAGAACCATGGACTCGCGAGTAGTAGTGAACACCTCGCGCCATTCGGCGAACGGGCGACACCCCGGCCATCATCCTCCCCGTCGCTG
>JABBNW010000160.1 GCA_019352115.1 Pseudomonadota bacterium | reverse complement strand
TTCCTGCGGCGGCTGATCAAAGGGTCCTCCGGCAAGCAGTTCCTGATCGTGGATAATCTCCGAGTGCATAAGGCGGTGAAGGTCAGCCGCTGGGTGGCGGCACACAGCGACGAGATCGAGCTGTTTTTCCTGCCGCCCTACGCACCGGAGCACAATCCCGACGAGTACCTGAACAATGACCTGAAGCAGAAGCTGCGGAACTTGCCTCGGCCGGACACGCATGAGGAACTGGTCCGAGGCACGACGTCGGTGCTGCGGTCGCTCCAGCGCCAGCCGGATCGGATCAAGGCTTACTTCAGGCACAAGGATGTTCGTTACGCCGCGTAGAGTCATGTATATTGTTGGGGTATTAGTAAGTATTTGCGTGCTGGAATTCCAGCAATCTACGCACAAAACCAGACTTGTTCTCGATAAACCGCTGCGAGGGCATCGGCACAGAGATACCAAACCACGATTCGCCAACATTGCCCACCCCGATCCCGAGCGCGCTGATTCCCTCGGTGTGCTCCTGGTCGTCGATCGCGATGCCGGTCCGACGGATGGCGGCGAGATCGCGCGCAAGTTCCTCGAACGTCGTCCGCGTGAAGGCCGTGCGTCGGTCATAAGTTTGTCCGATCCGCTCCTGCACCTCCCTATCCGATAGCTTAGCCAGATATGCCTTGCCCGAGGCACAGCAATGGAGCGGAAAAGCCGCGCCGATATGTGAGACGGCGAGCAGGCGCTGAACGCCCGGCACCTGATCCAGAAATACAACCTGATCGTAACGCACCACCGAGAGATCGACTGTTTCGCCGAGTTCGCCGGAAAGCAAGCGGATCTGCGCTCGTAGCCTGGTCGGCATATCCGCAAGAAGGGCGGCACTGAGGCGTAGCAGCTCCGGTCCGAGCCCGATCTGACCGGCGCCCCCTGACGTGACGACGAGCCCCTCGGAGGCGAGCGCCGAGACAAGCCGTTGAACGGTAGAGCGTGCCAATCCCGACCGCCGCGCGATCTGACCTAAACTCATGCCGGAGGGCGCCTCCGCAAGCGCACGCAGAACGCTGGCAACGCGTGCCACCACGCCGATCGACGCCTTATCGGTGTTGTCCGGGTTCACCTTCGTCTGAGCTCCGTCGCGATCGTTTGCCCGAGGCATCCCATATGCTTCGAACTTCCCTAATGGGACTACCCGCGCTGCCTTGACAAGCCGCCGAGCGAGCGGTAGGTTCATTCAACGATACGGCCGTACCATCAGATGGAACAGGCCGAACATCTAGTCAAGGGTCCGACGACAGACCTTGGCTCCGATGGGAGAGGCGCGCGAAATGGTTTCCTTGGGCTTTTACGGCATACCCACGTTCATAGACCTGACCGCCGATCTCGCGGCCGGCACAGCCCTATGAACGAGCGGATCGGCACGCCCATCCCTGATGCGGAGTTGGAGCGTCGGTGGGCTGCCCTGCGCGCAGCAATGGCCGTGCACGGGTTTGATGCCATTGTCTGTCAATCCAGCAACGACTGGCTCGGCGGCGCAGTGAAGTGGCTGACCGACATGCCGGCCACGAACGGCTATCCCCGCACCGTCCTGTTCTTCGCCGAGGGTCCAATGACCGTGGTGGAGATGGGTCCATTCGGCCAGCACCGGACCCTGGGCGGCTCAGACCCGGTGCATCGTGGGGTCGGGGACATCCACGGCACTCCGGCATTCCTGTCTGTCGCCTACACGCATGAATACGAAGGCCGGCTGGCATCGGACTCATTGCGTCAGCACGGCAGCCGCAGGGTCGGCATCGTGGGCCGCGGTGGCCTGCCGCACGGGCTGGTCACCCTGCTGGAGCGCGAGCATACGCTGGGCGACGCGACTGATCTTCTAGACGAGATCAAGGCAATCAAGAGTGACGTCGAGATCAAGCTGATCCGCCGCACCGCCGAGGTTCAGGACGAGGTGTTTGCCGCCGTGCTTGCCGGGATCCGCCCGGGCATTCGTGACATCGACGTGACTGCGCTCGCCCAACATGAGGGCCAGATCCGAGGCAGCGAGCAGGGGATATTCCTTGGCTGCTCTGCACGTCTCGGCCGTGCTGCGGGATTCCAGCCTCGCCATCTCCAGGCGCGACAAATCGAACCCGGGGATCATTTTTCTCTGCTTATTGAAATCAATGGCCCAGGTGGATTCTATACCGAGCTCGCCCGGACGATCGTGCTCGGACGTGCTTCGGCTGAATTGCTCGAGGGTTTCGCGGCCGTCCGCGAGGCGCAGGAACACACGCTGTCGTTGCTCCGTCCAGGCGCATTGCCCGCCGAGATCGCCTTCGCCCACGACGCGTATATGCGGTCCCGCGGCCTCCCGCCGGAGCTGCGGCTCTATTCGCACGGCCAGGGCTACGACATGGTCGAGCGGCCACTGATTCGTCACGACGAAACCATGCCGATCGCCGAGCGTATGTGCGTCGCAGTGCATCCCGGGTATGAAACGCCGTCGTTATTCGCAGTCATCTGCGACAATTACTTGATCGGATCGACAGGGGTGGGTGACTGCCTCCACAGGACCGAGAAGAAAGTCTTCGAGGTTTAACCAATATTCTCGTCCATACGCGGGAGAAATATCCATGACCATCACGATATGCGGAATCGAGTTCCAGTCCAATACCGACAACATGATGGGGCTGGAGTTCGTCAATCTGTCACACCGTTTCGGCTTTCAGTCGCCGAACTGGCCGTACTTCCAGGACGTGCATATCGAGCGCATCCATTACATGGCCAAATCCGGCGTGCTGAGCCAGCGCATCACCACGACAATGCACAACAGCACTCATATCGACGCGCCGGCCCACGTGGTCTCCGGCACTCCGTTCATAGATCAGGTGCCCTTGCCGCACTTCTTCGGTACCGGCCTCGTGCTTTCGATTCCCAAGAAGCGCTGGGAGATGATAACGTATGACGACCTCCAACGTGCAGCCGGGCATGCTGTGCGGCCAGGCGATGTGATCATCATCAATACAGGCTGGCACAAGCTGTACGACGACAACGAGGAATACTTCGCCTACTGCCCCGGCCTGGTTCCCTCGGCCGCGGATTGGTTCATCGAGAAGCGAGTCAAGGTGGTGGGCCACGATACCCAGGCCAACGACCACCCGCTCGCAACCGCAATCGGACCTCATCGCAATGGTCCGTTGCTGCCACATTTGGCCAAGGAATACGTTGAATGGTCGGGCGGTCGCACCTGGGACCAGGACCATCCGGAATGGGAGCCGGTGCACCGCAAGCTGTTCAAGTCCGGTATCCTGGGCATCGAAAATGTTGGCGGTGATCTCGACCGCGTGACTGGAAAGCGCGTTACGTTCGCGTTCTTTCCATGGAACTGGGACCGTGGTGACGGATGCATCGTGCGTCTTGTTGCGATCACGGATCCGAAAGGGACCTATCGGATCGAGCCGGGGGAGTCATTCTGATGCTGGTCAGGCGCCTGTCCGACGCGAAACACTACGAGGCGCCCAATCATTCCGACATGCGCGCGATGCGGCTGCAGGGATTCGAGCCCGGTGGCCCGGATAAGTTCTGGGTTGGACTGTCGCACTTCCTTCCGGCAGGGGGCGCCGGACCGGATTCCTCGCCGCTCGAGAAGGTTTACGTCGTGCTGGCCGGCCGTCTGCGTGTGACCTCGGAAGGGGAGGCGGCGGAACTGGGCCCGATGGACTCCGTATGCATTGGCGGGAACGCAGTTCGCGAGATCCGCAACCTCGCCAACGAGGTCGCCACGATGCTGGTCATCATGCCATACCCGGAGAAATCCTGATGGAGGAATTCTTGTCCGATCCGGCGTCCCTGTTCAGCGTTCGCGACAAGGTGGCACTGATCACTGGTGCCTCCGGGGCGTTCGGCGGACTCGCCGCCAAGGTGATGGCCGGTGCCGGAGCGCACGTGATGCTTGCGGCCGGAAATGCCGCGGAACTGGCGCAGATCGGGCGTGACTGTGCCGCCCTCGGTGCGGAGGTTGCCACTGTCAATCGCCGACCGGATGACGAAGCCGCTTGCACGGCGATCATCGCTGCCACGGTCGAACGCTTCGGCGTGATCGACATACTCGTCGTCGCCTCCGGGATGAACGACGTCGCCCCCATCACCGAGATGTCGCCAGAGCGATTCGAGCGCGTGATGCACGCGAACGTAACCGGCAGCTGGCTCATGGCACGCGCGGCCGGGGCGCGCATGTTGGCACAGGGCCATGGCGGAAAGATCGTGCTGATGTCGTCAGCGCGCGGCAAGCTTGGGCACCCGGCTGGCTACAGCGCCTACTGCGCGTCCAAGGCAGCCATCGATGGTATAACGCGAGCATTGGGCTGCGAGTGGGGAGGGGCCGGGATCACCGTAAACGCGATAGCGCCGACCGTCTTCCGCTCCGCGCTCACCAGCTGGATGTTCGACGATACCGAGCGCGGAACGGCCACCCGCAACGGCATGCTGGCACGCATCCCGAAAGGCCGATTGGGTGAGCCGTCCGACCTCGCCGGTCCGCTGCTTTTCCTCGCGTCGGCGGCGTCGGATTTCTACACCGGCCATATCCTCTATGCGGATGGCGGGTACACCGCGGGATGAGCACCCCTGCCCGCATCGCAGTGCTCGGCGCCGGGCTGATGGGGCATGCCATCGCCCAGGTGTTCGCCGCGGCCGGGCACGCCGTCGCGGTCTACGACCCGGCAGCTTCCAGCCTTGCCACGCTGCACACCCGCATAGCCGCCAATCTGCGTCAGATCGGCGGCGACGCAACGGCATTGACGCGCGTAAGGCTTTCCACCGAATTGCACGATGCCGTGCACGACGCGGATTTTATCGTGGAGGCGGCGCTCGAGGATCTCGCCGTCAAGCAGGACCTGCTCGCCCAGGCGGAATCGCTGGCCCTGCACAACCCTGTCATCGCGAGCAACACCTCGGTCATTCCGATCACCCGCATTATGCAGGGCCTGCAAAGGCGCGGCCGGGCGCTCGGCACCCATTGGTGGAATCCTCCGTTTCTGATCCCGCTCGTCGAGGTCATCGGCACCGAGTGGACCGACCCGGACTGCCTGCAATGGACAATGTCTTTGCACGAGGATATCGGCAAGACGCCGGTGCACGTGCGTCGCGATGTGCCGGGCTTCATCGGCAACCGCTTGCAGCATGCGCTGTGGCGGGAGGCCATTGCGCTCGTGCAGGCAGGGGTCTGTGACGCACGGACCGTGGACACCGTGGTCAAGTCGAGCTTCGGACTGCGCTCGGCTGTGCTGGGTCCGTTGGAGAATGCAGACCTCGTCGGTACCGACCTCACGGCCGCGATTCACCAACTGGTGCTGCCGGACCTCGATCGCAGTGAGGACGTCCAGCCATACCTCGTCAATCTGGTTGCGGACGGAAAACTCGGCATGAAGGCAGATGCCGGATTTCATACCTGGAACGACGAGACCAAGGCTCGTCTGCGGGCACGCCTGACCCGGCATTTGATCCAATGCCGCACCAGTCTCGCCGAACTGGATGCGGATTCCACGGCGGCAGCGGCGCCGCCATCACGCGCGCCGTCAGAACCGAGGCGATGAAGGAATACGGAAGGGATGGAGGCGCGCCGGTAGTGCGACGCGCACGAGCGGTGCTGATCCCCTGGGGCACCGAATGGCCCCCCTAGGGCAGAGGACTTTCACTCAGGGCGGAAGTTGCTTTCGCCCCCTCCCGCGGCTTTCTCGACGTAGAGGCCGGAACCAAGGACCATTTCGCCGATTTGCCCGGCGTCGTGCTCGCCAAAAAACAGCCGGTCCGGTGAAAGTGCGAGCATTGCACGGGGGCCGGATTTCGCAGTCGGGATGGCATATTCGCCCAGCAGCCTCCCACTGAGGTCCATGCGACCGATCAGGTTTGTAACGTTCTGGGTAAACCAGATTTCATTGTCTTCGCCTAGGGCGATTCCGCGAGGACTTGCACCATGTCGCGGAAGCGGAAACTCGCGCATCGCGCCGCTTTGGGTCATCCGCCCAATCGCGTTGCCCTCAGCCAGGACGAACCAGAGGTTTCCATCGGGTGCAGGAATAATCGCGCGAGGCCCACTGCCTGCGCGCAGAGTTGAATATTCCGTGACATCGCCGCACATGCTGATGCGACTGACCCGGCTTCCAACGGAGTCGCTGAACCAGACGGCATCCGTCGTCGCGGTCGGCGCCAGGGGACGACCACCAGGCGCAAAACCGCCGAATTCGCTGATTTGGCCCTGGGGTGTGATGCGCGCGATTTTCCCGATGGCATGTTCCGCGAACCAGATATTCCCGTCGGGGCCCAGGGCCACGCCGTTCGGGCCAGCTGCCGGCGTCGGCAGCGGAAATTCGGTGATCTCACCACCCATGGAGATACGACCGATCGCATTGCCGGCAGATTCGGTGAACCACATGGCACCGTCAGAGCCGGCGACGATGCCGATAGGCAGACAGGCGGGATCAGGCAGGGCGTATTCGGTGAAGCGGGAGTCGACCGGACAGAAGCGGCCGATTTTACCGGCGCCAGACTCGCAGAACCAGATGCATCGATCTGGTCCGGACGCCAGTATGTAGGATCGGCTGTTCGGCGTCGGAATGCGGTGTTCACGAAAAATCGGTGTCATCGGACTATGTCTTCTCCTGCTTCGCTATCACGTACCAAGCGTTGACAGACCCGGAACCGTGCGGCATTGTTGGGCGGATGGTACACTCTGTACCACAGAATGGTCAATGCCGCTGCAGTCGGCGCAATGGTGCGGGGAGAGGGCGACGCCATGAAGAGCATCTCGATCGCTTACTCGGTGAATGATGCGCCCTACGAAGGTGCCCTGATCTACAACGATGCAGTCGCGCATGCGCGGCCAGGAGTGCTTCTGGCCCCTGACTGGATGGGCGTCTCCGATCAGGCTGTGGCTCATGCGCAGCGCATCGCCGAAGCCGGCTATGTTGTCTTCGTCGCGGACATGTACGGGCTCGGCCGCCGTCCGACCAATCGGGATGAGGCGGCTGCCCTGGCCGCGCCATTGAAAGATGACGTCGCAGAGTCATGCCGCCGATCCCTCGGCGCGCTCGAAGCGTTGCGCACGTTGGGGCGCCATCACTCCCCTATTGCGGACGTGGCGCCGGCTGGGGTGGGTTTCTGTTTCGGCGGAGGGAACGTGCTGGACCTCTGTCGTGCCGGTGTCGAACTCACGGCGGCGGTCTCGATCCACGGCGAACTTGTCGCGCGCGACCCTGTGCATGCCAGCGGAATCTCGGCGCCGCTGTTGGTTCTCCATGGCGCGGCCGACCCGGTCTCTCCGGATACGCAGCGAATTGCGTTCGAGGCAGAGATGAATGCGGCCGGGGCGCATTGGTCGATGATGATATTTGGTGGTGCGGTTCACTCGTTCACCGATCCCAAAGCCGACGTCGCGGGCATCGCGAAATATGAGCCGAATGCGGCGCGGTGGGCGTTCCGACTAACAGACCAGTTCCTGGAGGAGGCGTTTTCCGGCGGCTAGGCCGCCTTCTCGCGGCAACAGTCCAGGGACTGCGTGCCGCCGCCGGTCGATACTGAATGCAGAGGGCTGGACTGGGCTACGGTATGCCGACGAGACCGGGACGGTTGCGAACAATAAACGATAGTGCAAATCGAGTTGCCAGGGAAGGAAGGCGAACATGAATATGTCAACAGTGTGGGGCCGGCGCGCCGTTATTCAGAACGGTAGCATGTTGGGAATACTTGGCATGGCACTTCGTGCCGCGCCGGAGGCGGTTGCGGAGGAGATTGCCAAACTGAAGTTGGCCATGTTTTCTCCGAGTACCGAGATGACCTGGGTAACGACCATTAACCCCTGGGCGAATGCTGTGAACGCAGCGGGGAAAGGCGTCGTCGAGGTCGAGAAATATCCAAACGGAGCATTGGGCCGCGCACTTCCACAGCAGGCGCAGATGGTATTGGATGGCGTGGCAGATATTGCCTTCGTCATTCCTGGAGTGACGCCCGGCCGGTTTCCGGACAACGAAGTGATGGACCTGCCGGGTCTGTTCGGCAGCCTGCGTGAGGCGACATTGGTCTACACTGCGCTAATACAGCAACATGTGTTACGCGGGTTCGAGAATTACCATGTGATTGGCGCGATGGCCACTAGTCCGTTTGAGATCGACTCGCGTTCGAAGGTCACGTCGTTGACCGATCGGAAGGGTAAGAAGATCCGCGTCACCAATGCGAGCCAGGCTCTTACTCTGAAGGAGTTGGGCGCGGTACCGATACTGATGCCGGTGGACGAGGTGCCGGAGGCGATCGAGCGAGGCACCATCGACGGATCGACGGAATTTCCCGGTGCGATGTATGATTTTGGTATTGATCGCGTGACACGCTACGATTTCTTTTTGAACGTCGGAGTATCATCCCTGACGTTGCTGATGAACCGGAAGAAGTTCATGAGCCTGTCGCCGGCGGCGCAGACAATCATCCGTCGCTTCGGAGGGTATTGGTACGCGGATTTGTTCATCAAAGGTTATGGGGCCTATAATGCTGCTTTGCTTAAGAAGATGAACCAAGACCCCCATCGGGTAGAGAGTTTCCCCACTGTTGCCGAGGAAGCGAGGGCGCAGACGGTATTTTCCGAGGTGATCACAGACTGGGAGAAAAGGAACACTCGCAATTCGGCTCTTCTGGCGCGAGTACGAAAGGAGATCGACAAGGTTCGAGCTGGCTGAGTGGTGCGGCGGGATCCGTCCATGCTGGGAACATTGGAACGGCTGACGCTGAAGGCCGCGCAGGCGATGGCAGTTGCGGGCCTCACGTTACTGATTCTCTATGCGGCATTGACGCTGACCAACGGGCTTTTGCGTGGGTTGGCCGACTCCCCGCTCTATTTCGTGGACGATCTGAGCAGACTCGTGGTGGCCGATGCCGTGGCATGCTGCTTTCCGCTGGCTTATCTGCAACGCATTAATATCACTGTGAAATTCATTGGAACTTTCTGCGGCCAGCGGGCGGGGCGGGTACTGGATGCATTGGCGGCGCTGGCGGTGGCCCTGGTAGCCGGGCTGATGGCGTGGCAGGTGCTGGTGTTTGCCGGGCAGGACGCGGCGGCCGGGGATACGACGTTGATGTTAGGTATTGAAACCGGACCGCTTTGGTACGTTGCGGCGGGAGCGTTGACGGCAGCAGCCCTGGTGCAAGGCCTTGTCGTCGTTCTCGAGACGGCGCGTTGCTTTGGTTATGAATGGCATCATGCGGTGCTGTCAAGGAACGAACCGGGTGCCGCAAAGACGGTAGACGTGCAATGAGCGCTCTGGGTATTGGCGGAACCGGGCTAATTTGCCTTTTCTTGCTGATTGTACTGCAGGTCCCGATCGCCTTCGCGATGATGATCGTTGGTGTTGTCGGGTTTGCCTTGCAAGACAGTTGGTCCACGGCCTTCACTTTCCTGGCTAGCGAACCAACGCGCATTCTGTCAAGCATCGACATGGCGACGCTGCCACTGTTCCTGTTGTTGGGTGCATTTGCAAATGTGGCAGGATTTTCCGACGATATCTACGCAGCGGCAGCGGCGTTTCTGGGCCATCGACGTGGCGGCTTGGCCTATGCCACCATCGGAGGGAGTGCGCTTTTCGGCTCGGTATGCGGATCAACGACGGCGACGGCAGCGACCTTTGGCAAGTTGGCGTTACCACAAATGCTTAGGCGTGGCTATTCACCGGCCTTCGCGACTGGCACGATTGCGGGGGCAGGAACCCTGAAATCACTCATCCCGCCCTCGCTACTAATGATCCTTTATTGTATAGTCGCAAAAACGTTCATTTTGGAAATGTTTGTCGCGGCTTTATTCCCGGCATTGATCACCATTGCTTTTAATGTCGTCGCGATAGCAGTCACTGTTAGACTGGATCCGGCCGCGGCGCCGGTAAGTCCGCGCGTGCCTTTCGATGAGCGCGTGCGCGTCGTTCGGCGCGCCGTTCCGGCGATCATACTCGTCGTGACGATATTTGGTGGCTTGTACAGCGGCATGTTTACTATAAACGAAGCAGCTTCGGTGGCTGCGGTACTAGCGCTGGCCTTCGCTGTATTGCGCAGGCGGCTGAGCTGGCGGGGGTTCGTGGAAGCGCTGCAGAGTACTGCGGGGACTGCGGTTATGCTGTATATGATCCTGATCGGGGCTTCGGTGTTTACCTATTTCATCACGTTGGCTCGCCTGCCTGAAGCGCTGATCCATGGCATCGACAACCTGCACCTCCCGCCGCTGGCAGTGATCGTCCTGTTGCTTCTGTCATACATTGTCTTGGGTACGGTGTTCGAAGAGCTGTCGGCCATCCTGATCACGCTTCCGTTCGTCCTGCCGA
>JABBNW010000159.1 GCA_019352115.1 Pseudomonadota bacterium | reverse complement strand
CCTAGCGTCCCGACTCGCAAATGGCGTCATCATGCGTCGGGACGCTGGCTCGTTGTTTTCAGCGGCCTGCTGGTCCCTGAAATGGGAAGGCATTTCAGGAGCAGGACACCAGCGCCCGCGCCGTGCGCAGACGATCCGGACGGACCCCGCCGCCGGGGTTCGTCCGGCCTAACCGCCCCGGCGTCCCATCTGCGGAACTCGTTTTCCGCGGGTGCGGACGCCAGTGTCCCGACTCGTAAACAGCGACATCATGCGCCGGAGATACGAACTTTTTCGTTTTCAGCGGCCTGCCGATCCCCGAAATACGAACGCATTTCAGGGGCAGGACATCAGTGCGTGACCCGCGCCTCATGCGCGCGGGTGCTGGTGCGACCAGCGTCCGACGCTTTCGCCGGCGCTGCCGCGACCCGCAGGATGGAGCGGATCTCGCGCAGGAACGCGGTGCCGCCCGGCGTGCGCTGCACCAGCACGCTGCGCCGGTCCGCCGGATCGTCCTTGCGCTTCACCAGATCGAATTCGGTCAGCCGATCGAGTGCGCGCGTGATGGCCGGTTTGGAAACGTTGAGCCGGGCGGCAAGGCCGCGCACGGTCTGCGCCTCCGGCTCCAGGTAGCAGATGAGGAACACGCCGAGTTGGCGCGAAGACAGGTCCGTGCCGTCACGGCGCACGAGCTCCACGATCGTGTTGCGCAGAACACCGGCCAGGCCGTCGGCAGTTTCGTTGGCTGAGGTACTCATTGGGTCGAGATCCTTCTGGTGGCCTCGTCGCGGCGCGGCCGATACCGTCGCCGTGTCGACTGCAAATTGTCACGGACATCGGAATTGCAATGCCGCCGCACGGAGTTGGCACCCGAGCCGCAGGAAAGCAACGATGGCCGGCGGGCGGAAACCGGCGCCGCCAGGGGAAACGGTCCGGGAGCACGCCACACCGGCCATCGTCCTGCGTCTCCCAACGACAGGAAATACGTGTATTGCACAGAGTGCCTGTCGGGCCGCCTGCCGTCATATTACGGCTGCATCATATTGACGGCGACGCCGATCTCATACGTGTCAGGCGGTCAACATGGCGTGATCGCGCCCCTGGGCGCGATCGTGAGCGGAGCGCGGCGGCGGGTCGGCGATCCATTACGGATCGGCACCGCACATCCCGTCGTTACAGTCCGTTCAGGCAGCGCGCCGCCAGCAAGGCCAGCATCAGCAACAGATAGACGCGCAGGCCCAGCAACGACAGCCGCACCGTCCGGGTCAGCCGGATGTGACCGAGGTCGGCGCGGAACAGTTTTTCCTCCGGGGCATCGTCCAGCGGATGCACCACGCGCGGATCGAAGGTGAGGTCGGACATCGGTACGGCTCCTTGCGATCAGGCGGAAAAAGCGAACAGATCCGGCACCAGCACCTGGGCCGCGAGCACCAGCGACAGCGCGAACAGCGCGCCGATCACGGTCCAGTTCACCCAGTTGTTCCACGGCCGGTTGACGAATCGCGGGCCGAGCAACTCGGCGTCGTTCAGCAGTAATTGCAGGAACACGATCGCCGACGGCAGCATCACGCCGGCCAGCACCTGTACGCCGAGGATGATCGCCTGCAGCGGCGCGCCCGGGATCAACACGAGGGCGGCGGCGGCGGCGACGCAGAGCGCATAGACCGCATAGAAGCGCGGCGCCTCGCTCATGCGTGCCTCCAGGCTGGTGCGCCCGCCCATCACCTCGCCCCAGGCCCAGGCCGAGGAGAGCGAGATCGCGGTGGCGCCCAGCAGCGCCGCATTGCACATGAGCACCAGGATCAGCCCGCCGCCGACGCGGCCGAGCACCGGAGCCAGCGCGCCCGCCATCTGCGCGGGATCCTGGTAGCCGACCCCGGTGCGGCGCAACGCGCTGCCTACCAGCACCATGCAGACCGCGAACGCCACCACCGCCACCGCACCGATGAATGTGTCGAGCCGCGCGGCACCGAGATCGGCAAACCGCAGCCGCTTGTCGGCGACGCAGGACTGCTGGAAAAACAACTGCCACGGCGCGATCGTGGTGCCGACGATCGCGATCACCAGGAACACGAGCGAGCCGGTGAGCCCCCCCGCCGGCAGGTTCGGCACCGCCATGTGCCCAAGCACGTCTCCCCAGTCCGGCCGTGCCGCCACCGCCAGCCAGAACCAGGCGAGGCTGAGCGCGCACAGCCCCAGGGTCATGCGCTCCCACCGCCGGTAGCTGCCGGTCCCGACCAGCAGCACGAGCCCGACCGCGGCCAGCGGCACCGCCAGCACCGGCGGCACCCCGGCGGCCTGCGCCGCGAGCGCGATGGCGGCGAATTCCGTCACCAGGGTGAGGAAATTGACGAGCAGCAGATCGAACAGCGAGAACCGCCCCCACCAGGTGCCGAAGCGCTGGTAGATCATCGCGGCATGGCCCTGGCCGGTGGCGATGCCGAGGCGGGCGACCATTTCCTGCACGAAATAGGTGACCGGCAGCAGGCAGAGCAGCACCCACAGCAGATGGGTGCCGTACTGCGCCCCGGCCTGGGTGTAGGTGGAGACGGCGCCGGCGTCGTTGTCGGCCACCATCACGATGAGGCCGGGCCCGGCGACCACCAGGAAGCGCAGCAGCCGGTTGCGCCAGCGGGGACGGGCCGAAGTCGCGCCGCGCGCGGGCGGAATGGGGGTGGCGAAGGCCATCGCGCTCATGTTTCCTGCGTCGTCCGGGGGAGCACCGGGCGCCGCAGGCGACGCGATCAGCGGTCCTGCGGGCTCCGGCGCGGCTCGTTGCGGGGACCGGGCGCGGCGGCCCGGCCCCGACTAGGTCCGTCGTCCATCAGGAGGCTCCTTTGCGGACCGCGGCGCCCATCGGGGGCCGCCGGCGCAGAACGCGCGCGTGCGCGCCACCGCAGTCGCGAGCGGCGGGGGAGGGCGGGGACATGGGGGCAAAAATCGTCATGCACGCCTCCTGCGGGTGATCGTCATCCCGGGAGGCTTGCGGCAGCGGCGCGGGGGTCAGCCGATGGCCGACGCTCCGCCCGCGGTCGCAGGACCCGACCGGGCAATCCGTTCCACCGTGCTGGCGGCGCGCGCGGGGCGCGGACCGTGGCAGCCGGCGGAGGTGGTGGTAGATCGCGGTCGCATGTGATCCAGAGTGGTCGGTGGCTTCGCGTCGTGCCGCGCACGACGCGCCGGCGCGTCCCGTCGGGGCGCGCCCTGTTGGTCGATCTAGTCCCGGGGAGGTCGCGGATCAAGCACCGTATCGGTCGGCAGCGCCGGCGCGGGCGCGAATTTTACCCCCGGTCCCGCGGGCGCTGCGAAGACGGACCCCATCCCGGCCCGGCGGGCCAGAGCGCGCTCCGCACCACCGCATCGACATGCCGCAGCACCCCCACCCGGCACAAGCTCAGCCGCAGACAGGTCAGCAGCTGCGCCGACGGCTTCCGAACCGACCGGCGCAGGGGGGAAGGGTGGCCTACTCCACCACCTCTTCCGTCTTCCCCGCCGCGTCCCCGCCGTCCTCGTCCGGCTTCGGCAGCGCCGGCAGCGCCGCCTCGGAGATTTCGAACGCGAGCTTGCCTTCCGCCAGGGTCACCTTCACCGCCCCGCCGCGCACCAGGCGCCCGAACAGCAGTTCCTCGGCGAGCGGCTTCTTGATGTATTCCTGGATCACCCGCGACAGCGGCCGCGCTCCGTACAACCGATCGTAGCCGCGCTCTGCCAGCCATTCCTTCGCCGCCGAGGACAGTTCGATCGTCACGTTGCGATCCGCCAACTGGGCTTCCAGTTGCATCACGAACTTCTCCACCACCCGGCCCACGGTCTCCGGCGTCAGGGCGGCAAAGGTGATGGTGGCGTCGAGCCGGTTGCGGAATTCGGGGGTGAACAGGCGCTTGATCGCCTCGTCGTCCTCGCCTTCGCGCGCTTCCCGCCCGAAGCCGATCGCCTCCTTCGCCATGTCGGATGCGCCGGCGTTGGTGGTCATGATCAGCACGACGTTGCGGAAATCAACCGTCTTGCCGTTGTGGTCGGTCAGTTTCCCGTGGTCCATCACCTGCAACAGGATGTTGAACAGATCGAGATGGGCTTTCTCGATCTCGTCCAGCAGCAGCACCGCGTGCGGATGCTGGTCGATCGCGTCCGTCAGCAGGCCGCCCTGGTCGAAGCCCACGTAGCCGGGCGGCGCGCCGATCAGGCGGGAGACGGAGTGTCGTTCCATGTATTCCGACATGTCGAACCGGATCAGCTCGATCCCCATGACCGACGCGAGCTGGCGCGCCACTTCCGTCTTGCCGACGCCGGTCGGGCCGGAGAACAGGTAGTTGCCGATCGGCTTTTCCGGCTCGCGCAGTCCCGCGCGGGCAAGCTTGATCGCCGCCGACAGCGCCTCGATCGCGCGGTCCTGGCCGAACACCATCGATTTCAGGTCGCGTTCCAGGTTGCGCAACGTCTCCTTGTCGTCGGCCGAGACCGACTTCGGGGGAATGCGCGCGATCTTGGCGACCATCTCCTCGACGTCCTTCAGGGTCACGGTCTTGCGGCGCTTGTTCTCCGGCAGCAACATCCGCGAGGCGCCCACTTCGTCGATCACGTCGATCGCCTTGTCCGGCAGCTTGCGGTCGTTGATGTATTTGGCGGACAGTTCCACGGCGGCACGGATCGCCTCGTCCGTGTAGCGCACCTTGTGGTGCTTCTCGTAGTTCGCCTTCAACCCGCGCAGGATCTTGATCGAATCCTCCAAGGAGGGCTCGTTGACGTCGATCTTCTGGAACCGGCGCACCAGGGCGCGGTCCTTCTCGAAATAATTGCGGAATTCCTTGTAGGTGGTCGACCCGATGCAGCGCAGACTGCCCGACGCGAGCGCCGGTTTCAGCAGGTTGGACGCATCCATCGCGCCGCCGGACGTGGCGCCGGCGCCGATCACGGTATGGATCTCGTCGATGAACAGGATCGCGCCCGGCTGGGCTTCGAGCTCAGTCACCACGGCCTTCAGCCGTTCCTCGAAATCGCCGCGGTAGCGGGTGCCGGCCAGCAGCGCGCCCATATCCAGCGCGAAAATGGTCGATTTCGCCAGCACTTCCGGCACGTCGCCCTCGACGATGCGCTTCGCCAGCCCTTCCGCGATCGCGGTCTTGCCGACGCCGGGATCGCCGACATAGAGCGGGTTGTTCTTGGTGCGCCGGCAGAGGATCTGGATGGTGCGCTCGATCTCCTGCTCGCGCCCGATCAGCGGATCGATCTTCCCCGCGACCGCTTTCTTGTTCAGGTTCACGCAGTAGTTCGTCAGCGCATCCTGGCCGCGCCGGCTGGGCTTTTCCTCGCGTTCCGGCTCGTGCGGCCCGTCGCCGCCCTGCGGCCCGTTGCCCGAGCCCGCCACCGGGCGCGAGGCCGTCCGTCCGGGCGCCTTGGCGATGCCGTGGCTGATGAAATTGACCGCGTCGAGCCGGGTCATGTCCTGCAGTTGCAGGAAATAGACCGCGTGCGACTCGCGTTCCGAGAACAGCGCCACGAGCACGTTCGCCCCGGACACTTCGTCCCGGCCCGAGGACTGCACATGGATCGCCGCCCGCTGCACCACCCGCTGGAAGCCGGCGGTCGGCTTGGGATCGCCGGTGCGGTCGGTGGCCAGCCCGGCCAGGTCCTTGTCGAGGAATTCCGACAGATCGGCGCGCAGCTTGTCCAGATCGACCCCGCAAGCCCGCAGCACGGTGGCGGCGTCGGTGTCGTCGGCAAGACCGAGCAGCAGGTGCTCCAGGGTCGCGTATTCGTGCCGCCGCTCGCTGGCGAGCGAAAGGGCGCGATGCAGCGTCTGTTCGAGATTACGGGACAACATGGCGACGCTCCTGACGCGCTGGAGGACGGACGGCGGGGGGAAGGCGGACCATCGGCCAGCCTATTCCTTCTCGATGGTGCATTGCAGAGGATGTTGGTTCTGGCGGGCCAAATCCATCACCTGGGTGACCTTGGTCTCGGCGACTTCATAAGTATATACGCCGCAGACGCCGACGCCGCGACGATGGACGTGCAGCATGATGCGGGTGGCCTCCTCTCTCGATTTTTGGAAAAATCTTTCCAACACATGAACGACGAACTCCATCGGAGTATAGTCGTCGTTCAACATCAAGACCTTATACATCGCAGGCTTGCGCGTCTTCGGTCGCGGCTTCACCACCACGCCGGTATTCGGACCCTCGCCGCCGCCACGCCTGTCGTTCGTGCTCATTCTCGCCTTTATTCCGCGCAAGTCGACCCGATCCGTCGGGAGGGCGATCCGACGGGTCGGACCTTCTCCCGAACCCGAGCATATCGGAAGCCGGGGCGCCGATAAAAGAGTGTCGCCGCCGTCCGGCCGCGCCGGAGGAGCTATCTGTTCGCAAAAACACGCAAAAGGCCCGGGAGCATTGGATGCTCCCGGGCCTTGCAGAGGTCGGCGGCGCCACCTGGGGGGAAGGCGGCGCCGCCTCGGGTCGCGCTGCCGGATCAGACCGGCTTCGCGAACTTTTCCACCGCCAGGCTGACCCGGGCGGTGATGGGGGCCATGGTCTGCTCGGTGAGCTTGATCGATGCGTCGGTCAGCTTGCCGGATTCGGCCAGGGTCTTCTCGATCGTGGTGCGGGCGAAACCGGTCTGCAGATCGATCGCGTCCTTGAGCGACCGGACCGTCGCCAGCGCCTTGAAGGTCGCCATCGTCTCTTCCATCGAGCCCTGCGCCGTGGCGGCGAATTGCTTGCCGATGTCCTGCATGCCGGCGGCCCAGATCTGGCCCGCCTTCATCATCGCTTCCATGTTGCCCTGGCCGAAGGACACGAAATCTTCTGCGGTACGCATTGCTTTCTCCATGCCTTCCTTGACCCGCGCCTGGGTCTTCTCGAACCCGACCGCGGCCTGCGCCATGCCGTCCTTCAGGGCGGCGACGGTCTGCTCGATGCCCTTCGCGCCGGGCTCGCCGGCAAACATCGCCGCCGGTGCGCTCTCCGCCAACATCGCGGTCTCGTCCGTCTTGCTCTTGATCGCCATAGCCGTCCTCCTCAACACGCGCCCGCGGCGCGCCCGGGCCGGGATGGCCCATTCCACTCGCCGCCGATTCCTTTTGCTGCAATGCAGCACAAGCCGGATATAGGAGAGCCGCCCGGAGTCATCAAGCGGTTTTTTGTGCACCGCACAATTTCCCGGGGCGTTCCTGTTCTGCGGAGGTTCACAGGATCGGGCCGTAACCCCTTCATCAATTTCCGAAATCGGCGGATTTTCCGGCTGGACAGGGCGGCGGCGAGCCGGCTAAGGTTTTTGCGGCTCACAGGAGAACGATCGAAATGGCAAACTCGGGGTGCCATGGGCGCAATTTATTGCGCCTGTTCGGCGTCGTCGCCGCGCTGTTCCTCCTCGCTCTTCGCCCCGGTCCGGCCGTGGCCGCCGCGCCCCCTTATTCTTCGATCGTGGAAAATGCCGCGACAGGCCAGATCCTGGAAGCGCAGGATCCGGACGGGCTGCGCCACCCCGCCAGCCTGACCAAGCTCATGACACTGTACATGACGTTCGAGGCGCTGCGCGACCACCGTATCAGCCTGCACGAACTGGTGCCGATCTCCGCCCACGCCGCCTCGATGCCGCCGACCAAGCTCGGGCTGGTGCCGGGCATGCGGATGACGGTGCACCAGGCGATCCTCGGACTGATCACCCGCTCGGCCAACGACGCCGCCGTGGCACTCGCGGAACTGCTCGGTGGCAGCGAAGGCCGTTTTGCGCAAATGATGACCCTGCGCGCCCATGCGCTCGGCATGCTGCGCACGAATTTCGTCAACGCCTCCGGCCTGCCGGCCACCGAACAATGGAGCACGGCGCGCGACATGGCGTTGCTGGCACGGCGGCTGATCGCCGACTTCCCGGGCGACTACCATTATTTCAGCACCCCCAGTTTCATCTTCCACGGCCAATTCGTGGGCACGTACGACGGCATGCTGAAGCTGTACCCCGGTGTCGACGGGCTGAAGACGGGCTTCGTCGATGCCTCCGGCCATAACCTCGTCACAAGCGCGGTCAACGGCGGGGTGCGGCTGGTCGGGGTGGAGTTCGGCGCGCCGACCAATGCCACCTGCTACAGCCGGATGACGACCCTGCTGAATGCCACCTATGCCAGCCTCGATGTCCCGGTGATGGGCAACCGTACCGAACTTGCGGCCGCGCGCGCGCCCCGGCTGCCTTCCCTGATCGCGACGGCGCGAGCGGATACCTTGCACCGCCAGACCAGGCACCTGTTGATGCCGCCGCCGCAAATGCGCCCGGTGAGCAGCCTGCGCCTCCTGCCTGCGGAATGGGGTATCCAGGTCGGCGCCTTTCGGTCCCCCGCGCTGGCGCGCGCCGCCGCCGCCCGCGCGCGACGTCTGGCGGGCGGCGGTCCGACCCGGCTCGAACGCGTGGCCCTGCGTGGCGGCCCGGTCTGGCGCGCGCAACTCATCGGGTTCACCCGCCACAAGGCCTATGCCGCATGCGGGAAACTCGCCCGCTATCGCAGCGGCTGCATCGTGCTGCACTTCGCCCCGCCCGGGCGCTCGGCGCGGAGCTGAGTCGCCAGAGCGCAAGCTCGCGGATCGCGCCGCACGCGGCCCTGGCCTGACGACGCCAGGTCGGCGGGCGTCAGGCGCAAGGTATTTTCGCTATCGGCTCAGTCGCGCGACCCCGTCCGGGCCGGCCACAAGAGCAACAGCGGCCATGCCGACAAAGAGGCCGGTTTCGATCACGCCCACGGTGGTGGCGAGGGCCGCGTCGAGGCCTGCCGGATCGGCGATCGGGTCGAACGTGCAATCGAGGATCAAATTCCCCCCGTCGCTCTGGAACAGGCTGCCGTCAGGAGCACGGCGCGGCCGCACACTGGCGCCCAGGCGGGCGATCCGCTCCGCGGTCGTCTGCCAGCCGAACGGGACGACCTCCACCGGGACCGGCACCTGGCCGCCCAGCCGGTCGACGAGTTTGCTCTGATCGGCCACGATCACCAGCCGATCCGACGCCTGGGCGACGATTTTCTCCCGGAGCAGGGCACCCCCGAGGCCTTTGACCAGGTCGAGCGAACCGCGGGCGATCTGGTCGGCGCCGTCGATCGTGAGGTCGAGCCGGGTTCGCGTAGCAAAATCAGTAAGCGGGATGCCAAGCGCGCGCGCCTGCGCGGCGCTGCGTTCCGACGTCGGGATGGCAACCACCGAGAGACCGGCCTGCACCCGCTTCCCGAGCGCCGCGATCGCGAGCGTGGCGGTGGACCCGGTGCCGAGCCCGAGCGCCATGCCGTCTTCCACCAGCGCGACCGCCGCCTCCGCCGCCGCCTGTTTTTCGGCCGCCGCCGGGTCGGTCCCCCGATGGGTCCCCGGGTCGGTCATGAACGCACCGCGCGGAAGACGCGCAGCCAGTTGCCCGCGCAGACTTTTTCGGTCTCCTCGGCCGACAGCCCGGCGCTGCGCAGCAGGGCGGGGATTTCAGCGTGGCGGGCAAAATCCGCCATGCCGTGCCATTGCGAGCCGGAAGGCAGGTCGGTGCCGATGCCGACGTGGTCGGCGCCCACCGCATCCACCAGCCGCAGGATGTGGCGGATCATGCCGGGCAGTTTCTCCTCGTGCAGCACGGCAATCCAACCGCCGATGACGCCGCCGGTCTCCGCCACCATCCGCGCGTAGTCGGGGGAGATATAGCGCGGATGGGCACCGTCCTTGTGGCCGGGCTCGACCAGGTTGGCATGCGTGCACAGGATCGGCTGCGTGGCGGCGGCGACCACGCCGCACACCGTCGCCTCCGAGCAGTGGGCGACATCGACCATGATGCCGAGCCGGTTCATCCGCCGCACCGCATCGGCGCCGAATGCGGTCAGCCCGCCGTGCACCGGGGGCGCGGTCTGGATGTCGCCCGTCTCGTTCACCCGGTAATGCGTGAGCTGGATGCTCCGCACGCCGCGCGCTGCCAGCGCGTCGAGCCGGTCGAGGTCGCCGTCGAGGAAGTCACAGCCTTCGACCGCGAGCACGAGGGCGGGATCGTCGGCACGGATGTCGTCAGGTTCGCGGGCGATGCGCAGGCCGGTCGTGTCGTATGAGGCGAGGTAGTCGTCCACCGCCGCCATGCACTCCCCCGGCTCCGGCTCCCGGGTCAGCTCCAGGCGTCTGGTTACGGGATCGCGGCGGAGCAGCGGCAGGTCCGCGATGGCGGAGACGACGGCGGCGCCAAGACCGCCCGCGCGCATCGTGGCAAGCGCGGCCGGGTCCGCCGGCCCCGCGCGGTTGGCGCGTCCGGCGTGGGTGTGCATGTCGATGATCATGCCCGGAATATAGAAGCCTTGCCGGGCCGGGGGAACTGGGCGTCGCAGCCCCGCGCCGGCGCACGACGGTTGTGCCAATCTGCGGAATGTTTGACCCATCGCCAGCAAGGCCAAGGGGCTCTGCCCC
>JABBNW010000008.1 GCA_019352115.1 Pseudomonadota bacterium | reverse complement strand
TAAGGGGGCGCTCGCGGCCCGGCGCGGCGTGGTGCTGCTGGAGGGGATTGAACTCTCGACCTCTCCCTTACCAAGGGAGAAGGTCCGGTCAGTTTTCTATAGTGTTATCAATCCGTTAGTCGCACCGGACCGGCCAACGGCACGCTTATGGCTCTTATGTTTCAGGCGATACGTGCCGCCGAAGGCGTAGACGAAAGCCCGAGCCACGCTGCGGCGTCGGCCGCATACGCCTCCGGCAGCAGGTGCGCATAGACCTGCACCTCGCTGACATCCGCCCATCCTCCGAACGCCTGGAGCCGCAGCAGATCCCGGTGCACGGCGTAGTGCCAGGTCGCGGCGGTGTGGCGGAGGTCGTGAGGGTGCTGTGCCGGCTTAAACCGCTTGCACGCGACGCCCTTGCGGCTGGTCCAGGTGTGCCAGGTGCCCGGCAGGCCTGCGCGCCGCCAGGCGGCCGCCCAGGCGGTCCTGATCTGGCCGCCGCCGGTGCGGTCGGTATCGCGATAGGCTGCCCCTGTGCGCCACTGCTGGCCGCTCTGGCCTTTCTGGCGACGGACGGCGTGAACGGGCCGGAAAACCCGCCCCTCGCGCTCTGGCAGGGCTGCCAGGGCAGCGCGCGCGGCCGGCGGCAGGTCGGCCCAGCGTTCCACCCCGGATTTCGTGCGGCGGAAGGTCACGCGGGCGGCGGCGAGGTCCACGTCGCGCCAGTCGAGTTCCAGCGCCTCGCTCATGCGCGCGCCGGTGCCGATCAGGAACACGAGCAGCGGGCGCAGGTGCGCCGCGGCGGCGTCGATCAGGGCGGTGGCCTGGTCGGGGGTCAGGAACGCCACGCGGGGGCGCGGCTGGCGCGGAACCTCGAAAGCAGGGCGATCGCACAGGCCGCGGCGGGCGGCATGCTCCAGGATGGCGCGCAGCGGGGTGAGCACGTTGCGCAGCTTCGTCGCCGGCGAGGCGTTCGGGCGCAACATCTGGCGAAACAGCCGGTCGACCTGCTCTTGATCGACGCGGGCGAGCGGCAGCGGGCCGAGGGTCAGCAGCAGCCGGTGTACCAGCGCCTTCGTGCCCGCGGTGCGCGGCTCCGCGATCAGATAGCTCTCAGCCGCGGCCTGGAATGTTGCGGTGGAGCGGGCGCCGAAGACTGCGGTGTTCCACAGCTCCCCCTCGCGCTTGACCCGGAAGGCTTCCGCGGCGTCGGGGCGCTCAGTGCCAGTGCTCTCAAATACGCTTTGTCCGCGGACGGTGCCACGGACGTAGAGCGTGGCACGGCCGGGGCGGCGGACGATGCGGAGGGGCATGCCAGGCTCTCGATCAGCCGGCCATACTGGGCGGCGGTGAACAGGTAGCGGCGGCCGTGGCGGCCGTGGGTGGGGCCGCCGGCGAACACT
This sequence comes from Pseudomonadota bacterium, assembly GCA_019352115.1. Lineage (GTDB taxonomy): Bacteria > Pseudomonadota > Alphaproteobacteria > Acetobacterales > Acetobacteraceae > JAJZVS01. Next base: position 43,862 of record JABBNW010000008.1, on the reverse strand, counting down.
GGCACGGCTTCCAGGTGCGCGAGAAGGTTGGTGCGGCCGACCTTGCCGCGCAAGCGGTCCAGGACCTCCGGCAGGGTTTGCAGCTCGGGGACGGGATCTGCCATCGCTCAGTGCTCGTGAAACGGCGGCAGCGGCAGTTCGGCCAGCGGCACGTCGCCGGGGCGGGCGATGCGCAGGTGCACGGTCTGCGCCATCGGCCACTCGATCAGGACCAGCGGGTGCGTCCGGTGCAGCGCGCGGGCTTCGTCCGGCGTCAGGAATCGGCGCCGCGGCGGCCAGTCGGCCGGTGGGGACTGGGTGATGCGGCCGTCGCGCCAGAGCACGTGCTGGCCGCCGGGCGTGCACAGCGCCTCCAGCCCCATCTCGGTGTAGAGCCCCGAGACGACGATGACGGGCTCCGGATAGCGGGCCCGGGACAGCAGGTGCTGCCAGGCGGTGGGGACGGTGAACGGGTCGACGGGCGCGGCGGCCGGCGCGGCGGCCGGCGTGACGCGAGGGGCGGCCGGAGCTGCTGGCGGCGCCGGCATAGCGTGGCGCGGCAGCGGGACGGAGCGCGTCGTGGCGGCGGGTAGCGGGGCGCCGAAGAGGTCGAATTGGGTCATGTGAGGGGAGCGCCCATCGATGAGGCGTCCTGGTGCAAGTCCTCATGAAACTCCGGCGGTTGGATGCGGCACCGCAAGCCGTTCCAGGTGAAATCCGTTGTTCCACGAAGGTGCCGCTTGATCCACGCCTGGGCGTCTGTATCTCGCTTTTGCCTGAAGTGGGATCTCACCCAGTGGCGAAGCGCGGCCCGGCGGCTTGCACCTGGGAGCATATCGCGAAGGCGAAATATCTCTCGCACTCCCTCGGGATCGGTCAAAAAGCGAAGCCTCGGGCCGGAATGGTGCCCGATCCAAACGGAGAACTCGTAGCGATGGGTGAGGGCCCCTGTCACCGCCAGCCTCATCCGCAGATCATCCTCTTTCAGATCAGCGGAGTTGACGGCGCCGAGGTTGCGGTTGGAGCCATCGGCAGGGAAGCGGGCATTGCGCCACACGCCAAAGATTAGGCTGTATGGCGCGATCGCTGATCTTTTTCTCCCAGACGGCATAAATACCGTCCCCTTGGACTCAATCATGTAACGGGAGAAGCTCTTGGCTCCGATAAGGCGCCCCTCGCGTGGCGAGATGCTCCGATGTGATTGGAATGTCATCGATCCGTCAGGCCAATCGTGCTTCGACTGCTGGAAGGTCACGAACCGCATGGGCCACACGGGCGGCGTTTCGGATTTCTGGGTCACTAGATAACGGAGATCGTTGTCGGGTCCCATATCGATCGGGACTGCCCCGTCGAATGTCATTGGGTCAACGAACGTCGAGGGCAGCGCCTCGTAATGCTCACAGGCATAGAGGAACGTCAATGCGAGTTCGGTTACGTCTCGAACTTCGGTCGTCACGCCGCATCCTCCATTCCGGTACCATCGTCGTGCGCCCCGCGCACCCGCCCACGATCCTCCTCCGCCACCACCGGCGCCGGCGCACCGAACACCGCCGGCCGCCACTCGGGCAGCTTCCCCGCCAGCGCCTGGCGCACCGCCGCGCCGGTGCCCGCGACCTTGATCCCGGCTTCCGTGGCGAGGCGTTTCAGCTCGCCCACCTGGACGTGCGCCAGGAACTCCGGCGTATCGAACCGTGGCAGCGCGTCGTCGGCGCGCACGGCGGCACCGATCCATTCCGCCGCGGGGCCGGAGGCGAAGCTGTAGCTCTTGCCGGCATCGTCCGGCGTCGCCACCGCCAGCAACCGCGCGAGCGTGGCGCCGGCGAGCCCGCGCAGGTCGGCATCCGACACCGCAAGGGGTGTGCCGCCGGGCTGCAACAGCCGGGCGGGCAGATCGTCGTGCAACCACTCGCGGCAGTCGCGCTCGATGCGGGCGTGCAGCACGACGTTGCTCGCGCACAGGCCGAGCAACAGCAGGCGCACGATCTCGGCCATGGACGTGTCGGCCAGGCCGTCCAGCAGCTGCTCGCGCAGTGCTGCCGTCTTCGCCGTGGCGATCGCCGTGAGGCCCTTCTTCGTGATCGGCAGCTTCTCCGGCGCGGCGGCTTCTTCCTCCGGTTCGGCCTCGGTCTCGGGCGCGTCGGCCGACGCGTCGCCGCGCTTGGCCTTGTCGCGCTCGCGCGCTTTGGCCTCGGCCGCCTTTTCCTCGGCGAGGCTGATGCAGATGCGGGTGCTGATGCCGCCGTTGGCGTCGAGGCAGCGGAAGACGGTCTCGGTGCGCTTCGGCTTGTCGGGGTTGCTGCCGTAGTACACCTCCCGATAGCCCTTCGGCGCGGTGAAATAGCCGGTCTTTGGGTCGGGTTCGACGATCAGCACCTTGTGCTTCTTCGCCCTCCGCGCCTCTGCGTCGGCTTCAAGCGTTGCGCGTTGCAGGCGCAGGAAGGTGGCGACGTCGGTGGTGGTGAACTGGTCGGGGCTGCCGGGCTCGGCGAACAGGTCTTCATCCCAGGCGATGCCGGACGTTTCCGTATCGAACAGGGCGCGCGTGCGCGGGATGCGGGTCTCCGCCAGCTTCCCGGCGACCTGCCCCCACTCGACATAGCGACGATCGTCGTCGTGGTCTTTGTGCACGAGGCCTTTGAGCGCGGCGGCCTGCGCTTTCGGCGTGGCGTTCGCGATGTGGGCAAGCTGGCGCTCGCCCGGCATCCCGCATTCCTCGATCAGCGCCATCACGTCCGGGTGCAGCCGGCCGAGCCGTTCCATCTGGCGCGCCTGGCGCGGCGCCAGGCCGAGGGAGCCGACGACGGTATCGAACGTCATGCCTTCGTCCAGCAGCCGCGCCACGGCGCGCCAGATGTCGAGCACGTGGAGCGGCTCGCGTGCCATATTCTCGGCCGCGTCGGCGGCGATCGCCCAGGCGTCCGTCATCTGCACGACGATGGCGGGGATCTCGGTCAGTCCCGCCGCGCGGGCGCAGCGCAGGCGCCGGCGGCCGAAGGCCAGCACGTAGCCGCCGGCATCGGTGGGCCGCACCAGGATCGGCTGCAGCACGCCCTGCGCGCGGATCGTCTCGGTCAGCATCGCGTCGGCGGCGGGGTCGACGGTCACGCGACGGACGTTGGTTTCCGGGGCGTCGGTGATGGCGTCGATGGGGATGTTGCGGGAGCCGCTCATGTGGCCGCTCCCGGGTTGGGTGCGACCGGCAAGGGGCCGCGGAAGGATTTCGTGGCCTCGTGGAAGACAAAGGGCACGTCGACGTCGGACCATGCGAAGTAGGACAACCGATGTGGCCCGGTTGCGGCCTCGTGTCCGCGCAGGTCTCGGACAAAATTGTCGAGGGCGTCGGTCATTGTCTCCCAGTCGCGGCCCATAGCGACATACATGCGGCCGCCTTCGGGGTGGGGCGGCATCGGGCGATCCACGTGCCAGGTGCCGTCTTCCGCGAAGGTCAGCACCGCATAGCCGTGCTGCTCGTTCCATGCGAACAGAACCGTTTCGCCGTCACACAGTCGCGTTGGCTCATCGTCTTCCTCGGCGCCGGCGAGCGCAGGGGCGCCGTCGTCGGCAAGGCGGACGATCCAGTCGTCCGGCGTGGGACGCGGGGGCGGTGAGGTTTCGTCTACATGGCCCGCCGGCACCCAGTGGCGCTCGCCTGAAACGGCGCTCATGCCGCGCCACCCGGCGCAGGCCACGCCTTCGGCAGCGGGAGCGTGATGACGTTCTGGCGTCCGCCGGGCGGTCCGGCGAACGCGAGATCGCGGAGCGTGCCGGCCAGCTCGGTCATTTCGACCGCGGTGAGCAGCTGGCCGTGCTCGGCACGGGTGGCGAGGCTGTCGGAGATCGACAGCAGGGGGATCGGGTCCATGGGGTCCTCGGGCGGGATGATGCGGAACAGGCACGACGCGAGCAGGCCGGCGATCAGCCATGCGACGATCGCGGCCGCGCAGGCGATCACGGCACGCCCGTGCGCTTGCGGAACGGGATCAGGGTGGCGACTGGGGGCGTGAGGTCGATCTTGCGTCCGTGCAACCAATCGCTGATCTGCGCGTCGGTGGCGCGGTCCAGATCGATCCCGTGCACGATCGCGCGGTGGGCGCGCTCGCCGGCGGCGTCGAGGCAGGACAGGATGATACGACCTATGAGGGCGCGGATCATTGCGGTGCTCCGCTGCCGGCGGCGTAGCCGACCGCCTGGAGCGCTTTGCCGACAAGACTCCAGACGTGCTCGGCAAGCCGAGCGTGGGCGCGGAGCGTGCCGGCGCAGCGCACCAGGGCGGCGATCAGGGTGGCGTCGGGGGTTGGGCACGCGCGATCGTCCGCGCCAGCGCATTCGCCAGCTTCAGGATCTGCAAGCGGGCCCAGCCCGGCAGGCCCAGGTCGGAGGCGAGGGTGCGCAGCGCGACCTCGGCCCGGCGCATCGCGGCGAGCAGCTCCGCCCGGCTGGGCGGCCGTGACGGCCGGGGACGGGGCGGTCGGCGCATGGGCCGCTTCACTGGCCGGACCGCCCCGACCGATCAACTCTTTTTCCGTCGTTTTTGTACAGAAATTCAGCGATAAATCCGGCCTTGCGGGCGGCTTGCGTCGCTGTTGGATGAGAAAGTGAAAGATGTGATCGGCCGGAGCGGATCGGCCTTCCAGGCCGGTTGCAGCGCCTACACTCGGGACGGGTAAGACTCCGCGCTCCGCACTTTCCGGTGGCAGTCCCGTTACAGACGTGTAGGGTGGCGCGCTCACGGAAGCGTGAGAGAGGAAATGCAGCCCCGCCGAAGTAGGAGCGTACGTCACGTGACAAGCCGACATGATCGCCTCCGTTCATCGGAGGCAATTCACCATATTGGTGATAGCGGTGTCAAGCGGAGACTTCACCAGATTGGAGAAGAATTCACCAGCGGCCGTCCGCGCGGCGGCGCCGCGTCGGGGCGCCTGGGGTCAGGCCGGCCGTTTCTTCGGCTTGTCGACGAGAGTTTCGATCCCCTTTTCGCGGGCGAGCGCCGCAATCCAGCGCTTCTCGCTCGGGTCGAGGACGCGCCAGAGCCGCAGGAGGACAACCTCCTCGATATTCTGTGCGACGCGGTCCGCGTCTGGGAGGGTGTCCGCCAGAAGCGTCGCCGGTGCAACTCCTAGGGCCGGCGCGACACGACGCATCCAGTCGTCTGTTAGGCGACGCTCACCCTTCTCAAGGCGCTGGATCTGCTGAGGTGACGTTTCGGCTTTGGCGCCCACCTGCTCAAGCGTGAGACCTCGCGCCAGCCGCAACTCTCTGATCCGATTGGCCATGCCGCATGATCGCCGGTCTGGTGAAGGGTGCCAGCGCCAATCCGGTGAAAATGGCCCTTGACGGCAATTCACCATTCTGGTGAACTCGCGTCACGATGCAGCTTCGAGCATACCTCACTGAGCACAATGTCTCCGTCGCCGCCTTCGCGGTGGCCGCTGGGGTCAGCGTGCAAGCCGTCCACCGGTACTTGAACGGTGAGCGTATGCCGCGGCCCGCGGTTATCGAGCGCATCCGTATCGCGACCGGCGGCCAAGTTAGCGCCAATGATCTGGCCGCGAGCGTCACCTCTTCCTACGGCCTCCGGTCGCAGCAGGCGGAGGCGGCCTAATGCCAGCGCAGGCTCAGCTTTTCGCCGGGCGGGAACTTGATACCGGCTTTGGCCCACGTCCATTCGACCGAATGAAGCCGCTGCTTTGTGGTGGGATCCAGAATCGACTTGATCCGCGTCAGGAAGAACGTCCGATAGCCCTGCGCCTGCCAGCACCAGGCATGGAAGATCACGTCGTCCGTATGGCCGTGCTGCCCGATCGGTTCGAACCCCAGGATGGTGATGCGCCGCTCGCTGTGTTGGAAGTGCCGGTCGGTATAGTCGATGATTGCCTCGGCAGTGACTTGTCCGACCGGCCGACCAGCCTTGCCGCTGGTGTCGTAGGCGATCGGATGCGGCAGGCGCACGGGCGCCTCCACGCCCACCTGCCGCAACAGCCCGACGCAACAGCGGTCGTACCCCTGTGTGCCCCCGTCGATCGTCATGTCCCGCGTCAGTTTGGTGCGGGATGGCTTCTTTCCCGGGTTGTGCCCCTCCTGGATGGCGGTCGCCGTCACGGAGCCGTCCGGGAAGGCGATCCCACGGATGATCGGCTGATCGAATTCGGTCCACGCCGAGGTGGTCTGCAAGGTCAGGTGCAGGTCCAGCGGCAGCGTAAGGTCCTGCTCGTCGGGACCCGGCCGAAATGCCGCAGCCCGCGCCACTGGTTCGGGCGTCGGCGGCGGGAGGGATGCCTCGGGCGGTCCAACAACGGGTGCAGCGGGATCGCTCCACGGGCTGGGCGCCGCGAGCTGCGGCGTGGCCATGATCGCACTTGCATCGGTAGGCCGCCGGCGGCGTCCGGCTCGGAGCAGCAACGCGCCGACGACCGCGATCGCCAGTCCGAACCACAGCGGGGGCACGTTCTTGTCGGATGGGGCGGCGGTCAGGGTCACAATGACCCCGATTATCCCGAACAGCGTCAGCGCCGCCCCCGCCAGTCGAGCAATCCACCGTCCCAACGTTCGCATTGCCGCCTCCCGTTCCTATTCGACGGCGGCATTGTTGCCCGATCGCTGGCGTCCCGGAAAGCGTCAGCCCAGGCGGAGGCGGCCTGATGTCAGGTCCCCTCGGTGGCTTCTCCCTCCTCTGCAGCGTTCCGCTGCGCGGCGATCTCCTCGCAGAACCGCTTTCGCGCATGTATGTCGAGCCGCACGCCCCGGGCCATTGCCCAGCGGAAGAAGTCCTCCGGATCGAAATACACGCGCAGGGTCCAGATTCCCCCACCGTGGACATTGTTCTCGAATTCCTCCGCGCGCTTGAGCCACTGGTCGTAACGCTGCGGGAGAATCTCCGCGTCGGTCGCGATCTCCCGCAGCCGCCCGTAGTGCCCGCGGGTGACCCAGGGCAGCACCATGACTGAACGGGCCATGTTGCTACTTCCCGCCGGCGCCGGCCCAGGGGTGCTTGCTGTTCTCCCGCGCGCTCATGTCCGCCTCCCGTTCCGGCCGCGTCCGTGCGGCCGCGGCATTGTTGCCCCGCCGGGGTCGGTCTGACCATGGACACCCCCGTCAATGCGTCCTCCCCCCGCTGTGCGGTGTGTCATCGGGCGCCAGACCCGCACTGCGCAGCGTTCCGGAAAGCTGGCTGTGTAGGAGACCGGCAGCATGTAGCGGGGCGTGAATACTCGCTGTCCGCGGTTGTTCTGGTTGACGAAACCGCGGCCGCCCTGTGCTGCCGTCCGTTGCCGGCGTTCTGACCATGCCGGGGGGAAACGCACCATGAAACTGTCGCCCCGCACCTGCCGCTGGCTGCTCGGCCACCTGCTGCGCCGCACCGCCTGGCGCCGCGATCCGGACTTCGTCATCGGCACCGCGGACGATCCTTATCTGCGCCGCTGGTGGCTGATCCCGCGCAACCCGCTGTTCAACCTGTATGTCCATCATTTCCTGCGCAGCGACGACGATCGCGCGCTGCACGATCATCCGTGGCCCAGCCTCTCGGTCATTCTGGATGGCCGCTACATCGAACACGTCGCCGGCGCCCCGGCCTTCCTGCGCGACACGGGCCAGGTCACCGCCCGCGGCCCGCGCGCGGCGCACCGGGTGGAGCTGCTGACCCGCAATCGTCGGCCGCAGCCGGTCCGGACCTTGTTCATCACCGGCCCGCGGGTGCGCGCCTGGGGCTTTCACTGCCCGAACGGCTGGCGTCGCTGGCAGGATTTCGTCGCGGATACGCCGGGCGGCAACACGGTCGGTCGGGGGTGTGAATGATGCGTCCACCGCGCTCGTTTCAGCCGTCGCCATCCGTCCGTCACGTAAAATCCCCCCACCCCTCGGGAAAGTGAGGCTCTCAGTGCAGCGTCCGCATGCGCCTGTCGCCTACAACGCGCTCAAGACCGCCTGGAAGTGCCTGGTGCAGGACGTCGGCGGCGTCGAAGCCGTCGCAGCCTGCACGCGGGTCAACCTCACGCTCGTATCGCAATACGGCAACGTTTACGGCGATCGGTTCGCGCCGATCGACGTCGTGATGGATGCCGAAACGGTAGGCGGCACCCCGCTGGTCACCGCGGCGCTCGCCCGCGCGCAGGGCTACCTGCTGGTGCCGGTGGCGCCGCGTGGTGCGGGCGATTTGTCGGTGAAGCTCGCGGAAATCGGCCGCGACGTGGCGGCGCTGTTCGCCACCGCCGCCAGCGCGCTGGGGCGCGCGGAGCCGACCGATGCGGAGCGCGACGCGCTTGTCCGCGAGCTGGACGAGGTCGCAAGGGTCGCGACGGAGACCCGGATGCTGCTGTTCGCGCGCCCCGGCGCGGGGGCGGATGATCGCCGGGTGCCGCGGCCATGAAGACAGCGGAGATCGCTCTGTGGTGCGCCAAGCACCCGGCCTTGAAGAATGCCGTGCTGCACAGCGCCTATAGGTCTTTCAGAACGCCGTTCGGCGAATTGATGCCGGAGGGTGGGTCGGACATCCCGCTCCCGACGCTCCGCGTCGCGGCAGTCAGCGCGATGATTGAGCTGGAGATCATCCTGCAGGAGCGCCGCCGCCATGCCGTTTGACGCGCCGCGGCGGCGCTCCTGCACACCCTACACCGTCCCGACCGGGCATCCGCCGCCGGCGCAACAGGTCGCCAACCAGGTGCGCACCGCGACCGGCTACACGCTCGGCCGGGCAACGCCGGAAGGCCCGCGCATTGCGTTCCTGGCGCCGCGCGGTGCGCCGTTGTCGCTCGCGGCGGTCATTCGCGCCGGCGGCGGCGTGGCGGCCCAGGCGCTGGACGGCGCGGCCCCAGGGGAAGCCTCAGCGGCAGCCTCAGGCGCGGCGCCCGAGCGGCTGCTGGCCCGGCTGCGGAAGATCGCGGCGCTGGGCGACTGGCTGCTGCCGCCGATGGGCGCGCTCGGCCGCTCGGTCGGGCTGCCGGACATCCGGGGCCTGCAATCCGCGTTCCTGGCGTTGCAACGGCGCGGCGACATCCGCCTGTGGTCGGGCACCATGAAACAGTATCGCGGGCAACGGGTGGTGGTGCTGTGCGCCAGCGGCGCGGTGCTGCGCACCGTGGACGCACCGAGGGGGATCATGCCGTGAGCGGAAATTTCGACTGGGACGATTCTGCCATCGCGCGGCTGCGGGCACTCTGGACGGAGGATCTTCCGACCGCGGAAATCGGCCGGCGCCTCGGTGTTTCCAAATGCGCCATCGTCGGGAAGGCGCATCGCCTGGACCTGCCGGCGCGGCCGTCGCCGATCCGGCGCGAGGGGATCGGCGGCGCGGGCGTTGTGCGCCCCATGCGTGCGTCCCCACGGCCGATCGCGTCGGCACGGGCTGTCAGGCCGGCCGCGCCGCCGCGCGCCGCGCGGCTGAGTGCGGCGCCGGTTCGCCCGCAGCCCGCGTCTGCGCCCGAGGTCCGCCTGACGCGGCCGGACGCGCCGCGCGCGGTCGAATCGCCCCCGCTGATCGTCTACGCCCCCGGCGGACGCGGGTGTGAGGCCGTGCTGCAGCCGTTCAAGCCCGGCATGGATCCGCGGGATGTCTATTGCGGCAAGCCGCGGCGCGATCGCTTGTGCTCCTACTGCCTGGTCCATGCGGCGGTGTTTCTCACCCGGCACGTGACGCGCGCGTCCACCGTGGTCGCGACCCTGGCAGCCGCCGAATGAGCGCACCCGATCCGATCGGCGGCATCGTGGCGCAGATCGACGTGCTGCGCGCCATCACGGCGATCGATCTGACGCCGGAGGAAGCGGCGGCGCTGCGCACGCTCGGCACCTTGTTGCACCGGTTCGGCACCGTGCTGCTGGGCTGCGCCGAGGCGGTTGCGGTCGCCGCGCGGCCGGTGCGCGATGACGTTGCGGTCACCCAGGCGCGGCTTGATGCCCTCGCCGATCGTTCCCCAGCTTCGCCGGCGCCCGACGCGCCGGCGCAGGCCGCGCCCGCCGGCGTCTCGCGGGCCTTGGACGTTTCCTCCCCACCTGCGCCCGCGGCCGCGTCTTCGGACGGGTCGCGGGCGGCTTTTTCGCGGGAGGAAACGCCGCAGCACGTCTGGACCGGAAAGCGCGACGCGCACCTGGCCAAGCGTTGGACCCAGTTCGTCACGGAAGCGGTCGTGCGCGCCGAGTTGGCGGCCATGCCGGGCCTGCCGATCCCGGCGCACGCGAACACGCTGTCTGCGCGTGCCAGTCTGTTGGGCGCGAAGCGTCCCGCGGGCTTCATGGTATGGTGGCACCGACAGCGGGCACTGCGCGACGCCGCGCCGTCCGCCGTCGCCGCGCAGCTCGGCGCCGAGGCCGCGCGCGTGGGCGTGGCGGAGTCCGACTGGCGCGCCGCGATGGACTGGGGCGCGCGGCACGGCGTGACGCTCGGCGTGGCGGACGAAGACGACGATCTGGCCGCGGTGAACGCGCGCCGCGCGGAATTCGGGCTGCCGCCGTTCCGTATCATCGCTGGGCGCGGCCCGTCGCGCGCGCTGCCCGACGCGCGTCTGTCGGCATAGCGATGCACGCCGCTCCGGTCGCCGCACCGTCGCCCGGCCACCGCAAGCCGGAGCGATTCCCCGAATCCCTGCTCGGTGAAATCCGCCAGCGCCTGCCGTTGCCCGCGCTGATCGGCCGGCACGTCAAGCTAGCGCGTTCGGGCCGCGACTGGACCGGTTGCTGCCCGTTCCATGACGAACGCACGCCGAGCTTCGCCGTCTACCGCGACCACTATCACTGCTTCGGCTGCGGCGCGCATGGCGACGTGTTCGGCTACCTGATGGCCTCGCAACGGCTGGATTTCCCGGCGGCCGTCGCCGCGGCGGCGCAGGATGCGGGCGTAGCCCTCGATCGCGCCGCACCCGCGCGTACGACCCCACAGCCGCCGGTGGCGCGGGCCGCGACGGCCGAGGATGTCGCGGAAGAGGCCGGTCGCCGGCGCGCGGCGCAGCGGGTGTGGCTGGAAGCGGAACCGGTGCTGCGCGGCACGCCGGCGGCGGAGTATCTGGCTGGGCGGGGGATCGATCTCGCGCTGCTGGGCCGCCAGCCGCGGGCGCTGCGGTATCATCCGCGGCTGATGCACCCGCGCTGCGGCGTGTTTCCCGCGCTCGTGGCGGCGATCACGCGGCCGGCGGACGGTGAATATCTCGGCACACATCGCACCTGGCTGGAATGCCGGGATGGGCGGGTGACGAAGGCGCCGATCGAACCGGCGAAGATGTCGCTCGGTTTCGTCGGCGGGGGCGCGATCGCGCTGTGGCGCGGGGCGTCGCGCAAAGCGATCGGGCAGGCGCCGGAGGGCGAAACGGTGGTGATCGGGGAAGGGATCGAGACCTGCCTGTCGATCGCGCTGGCGTGCCCGGAGCTGCGGGTGATCGCGGCGGTGGCGCTCGGCAACCTCGGCCGGGTCGCGCTGCCGCCGCAGATCCGCACCGTGATCCTGGCGGCGGACAACGATGCCAAGCCCACGGCGCAGCGGCAGTTGCAGCGCGCCGTGGAGCTGCACCTGGAAGCGGGCCGCAGCGTGCGCGTGGCGCGCAGCCCGCTGGGGAAGGATTTCAACGACGTGCTGGGGGCGTTTCGATGAGTTGCCAACGGAGCTATTTCCTCCGCCGAGACGGCGTGACCGTCTATCGGGTGCCGAATCATGGGCATCCCGAGGAAGGGTATATGATTTTCTGGTATCGAACCGTCGAGGCGCGCTTGCTGGAGAGCCATCCTACCGACTTTGACGTGCGCGCGCTTCCGTCCGACCTGGTGGAGAAATTCCACCTGGAACGTATGCGCACACCGCGCTCTGTGCACCGATTGGCGATCATCGAGGCGATCGACCGAAAGATCGTCACTCGCGAGGGTGGTCCGCGGAAGGCCTATGTCAGCGACGTGCCGGCCCTCTCGTCCGCGTCCGATGATGAGGATCTGTTCTGGTGACCGATGAACCCGCGCGCCTCATCGGCCAGGCGGTTCGTGGTGCCGATCGGGGGTTTCGGGTGATCGATGGTGGCGTACCACAAGTCCCGGCCGAACCGGTCGATCCCGACGCCTGTCCGGTGCGTCCGCTCGGTCATCTGGCCGGGATATTCCACTTCCTCGATGCGCGCGGGCAGAAACGCGAGTTGTCGGCCCGCCAGCTCGGCTCCCGCCACGATCTGCTGTCGCTGTTCCATGGTGACGATAGCTGGCTCCGCCGCGCGCACCCGAAATACAAGGAAGTCGATCAGCCCGACGGATCGAAGGGCAAGATCGTCGTCGATTTCGCGATCAACGTCGCCGCCGCCGCCTTGCAGCGCGACTGCGCCGCCGTTGGCCTGTTCGGGGACCATGTGGTGTTGCGCCTGCCCGGCATATGGGCCGGGCCGGAGGGTCTGCCCGCCGTGCACTGCGGCGACAAGGTCCTGCTCGGCGCGGATTGGCACGATGCCGGCGTGCGCACCGGTTCGCAGTACTGGACCGCCGCGCCACCGACAGCCCGGCCGCAGGCAGGCTGCCCGATCGCTGTCGGCCTCGATCTGCAGGCGCGGCTGCGCGACTATTGGAACTATGCCGCGCCTGGTGGTCCGATCGCGGTGATGGGGCTGATCGGCAACGCCTACCTCGGCGCATCGATCAACTGGCGCCCGGCCGCTTTCGTCACCGGCGACACCGGCTCGGGCAAGAGTACCCTGCAGAAAGTGCTGCGCGCGGTGCTGCCGATGCATTTTTTCACGAACGACACGACCAAGGCGGGCTTGGAACAGGCGATCGGCGGCCGGGCGATGCCCGCGCTCATCGATGAGGCATCGGACCGCGCCGATCGCGACGGTGCGCGCCGCCTGGTCGACCTGGTGCTGTCGGCCAGCGGCGATGAAGGCACGAAAGGCACGCGCGGCACGATCGATGGTCGCGGGCGCAATATCGAGGTCTCGGGGTCGATCCTGATGTTCTCGATCAACCCGCCCGAGCTGGAACCGCAGCATCTGGGCCGGTTCGCGATGATTGAGCTGAAAGGCGCGCACGCCGGCGTCGATCATCGCGCGCAGCACGACGCCGCGGCGCGGTTCGCGCAGGCGAACGGCCGCGCGCTGTGGGGCCGCGCGCTCGCCGGCTTCGAACGCTATCACCTGGCGCTGGCGCGCTTCCGCGAAGGCCTTGGTGCTGCCGGCTGCGGCCCGCGCGAGATGGACCAGGCGGGCGCGCTGATCGCCGGCTGGTGGATCCTCACCCACGAGGGCGTGCCGGACGATCGCGGCGTGAAGGAAGGCGTGGGCGCGTTGGACGGCCTGGTGCGCCGCTCCGTCGACGTGCGCGCCGAAAGCCGCCCGCTGCGCTGTGTGCAGCACCTGCTGGCGAGCCTGGTGAAGATGTACCGCTCCACCGATCAGGAAACGATCGGCACCCTGCTGCACTACGCCTGGGGCGCGAGCGAATACGAGGAAACGCGCTCCCCGCACGCCGCAAACGAGCTGCTGCAACGCTACGGCATCCGCCCCGTGCGCGCCGATCAGGCGGTCGATCGCCAAGGTCGCCCCGTGCCCCGCAAGGCGGACGGTGATGGTGCCTGGTTTTCGAATGCCAACCCGGAGCTGGCGGCGCAGTTCAACGGCACGCCGTTCGATGGTGCGCGCTGGCGCTATGAGCTCGGGCGGCTGGAAACCGCGCGGCTCAGCACCGGCAACGTGCGCATCGGCGGCCATGCTGGCCGTGCGGTGTGGGTCAGCCGCTCCGATCTCGATCCGCCGGAGGATGCGCAAGAGGAAAACAGTGAGTGAAAACATGCCTGTAGCGTCTGTGACATCACTGTAGCGCAACTGTGACGCCGGAAACGGCAGCGAAAACATGCCTGTAGCGCCTGTAGCGCTGTCCGGCGGTTTCTCGCCAAAGGAGTGACCTCGCTTTGACGGCAAAACCGACCGCTACAGTGCTACAGCGCTACAGAAACAGAGAATAGATAGGGATAAGAGGATGTTAGGCGGTGGACATACCTGTAGCGCAACTGTAGCGGTCTGTAGCGGGCCAATATCAAGCACTTACACGGTCTCCCGGTTGGAAGAGGCGGGAATGACCCTGCTGGCCCTCCCGCAGTCCGGCTTTTCGACCGCCGCGCGCGGTTTCTGGCCGGACATGCTCCGCGACAGTTTCATCGATCTGCCCGCGCTCGGCGCGACCCGAGCGCCCGTGCCGCCGGCCGAACGCATCACCCGGATGGATGAAGCGTGGGCGTGGCTGCGTTTCATCCCGCAGGAACGCTACGTCCTGCGCCGCATCGTCGGCATGCGCGCCCTGGTGCATCCCTTGACCGAGCGCCACGTCTTCCCCTGGCGCAAGCTCGGCCGAGCGATGGGGGCGGACCACCGGGCGGTCCAGCGCTGGCATGCCGACGGCATCGACCTGATCGTGACGGCACTGCACCAGCGCGGGTTTATTTTTCCCGCTTGACCAAGATGTCCAAATTCACGTAGTCACATCGCTATCGTGTCGCGAATCGTGTGCACCCGCCCGGCAACCCTGCCGCGGCGGGTTTTTCACGAGGGGGGGGTGTCGTGTGATCGCAGTTTCGATCCGTTCCGACCTGACCCGCATGGAACGCGCGCTGGCGACGTTGGCCAGCGAACAGGTGCCGTTTGCTGCCGCCCGCGCGCTGAACGACTGCGCGCGGGCGGCGACTGTCGACGTGAACCGGGCGATGCCGGAGATTTTCAGCAACCCGACCGGTTTCACCCGCCACGCCGTCGTCGCGCCGCGGGAGCTGTCTGCCCAGAAGGATCGCCTGGCCGCGATCGTCACCCTCCGGCCGATCCAGGCCCGATACCTGCTGCGCGAGGAAACCGGCGGCGCCCGCACCCCCGCCGACAACACGCGCAAGACGGGCGCGCAGGCGATCGTCCTGCCCGGCCGTGGTCTGCTGCTCGACTCGCACGGCAACATCCCCGCCGGCGCGATCGCAAGGATCAAGCGGCAGATATCGTCGCAGGCCGGCGTCGAAACCTCCGCTCGCCATGCCGACAAGGCGAAGCGGCGCAAGGCGATCAAGGCGGTCGCGTCGCGTGATCGCGGCAGCTTCTACGTCGGCAAGGATGGCGGCAGGTCGGGCAAGCTCGCCGGCGGCTTCTACCAAAGGCTGCCTGGGCATCGGATCGCGAAGCTGATCAGCTTCGGATCGGAAACGCACTACCAGGCACGCCTCGGCTACCACAAGCAGGTCGGCGGCGCCGTGTCGCCGCGGTGGACCGAGGCGTTCGTCCGCCGCCTTCACGAAGCGATCGCGACCGCAAAATGACCGGGTCCTTCCTGGCCTACCCCGCAACCGCGGGCATTTCGCGCCCCGGTCGGGGGCACACTTTGTTCATTCCAATCAACGGGTTCTGTTGTCGTTTGTGATGTCTGGCATGACGGTGAACAAGGCCGAGCTGGCGCACATCCTCCGGGTGTCGCTGCCGACCCTCACGCGCTGGATACTGAAATACGGCCCCGACTTTCCCGTCCTGGAGCGTGGCACGAACGGCCGCGACTATGCGTTCGACGCCAGCGCGGTCTCCGCCTTCCTCCGCGCCCAGCAGGAAGCCCAGGCGGCCTCCCGCGAGGAAAAAGACGAGCAGCTCGCCCAGCTGCGCCTGTCGATCGACATCCCGGGCGTCGAGGCCCCGCCGAAGGCCACGTCGCCGAAGGAAGAGCTTGACGCATGGCGCCTCCGCCGCATCCAGCGCGAGGAAGCCGTCGCCGCCGGCGCGCTGGTCCCGGCGGCCAGCGTGCGCGATGCCTTCCGCACCGTCTTCGCCCGCCTGTCCCGCGATGGGCAGGCCTTCATCCGCCAGGTCGGCCGCGAACAGCGTTGGCCCGATCCCTACATCCGCGAAATGGAACGCCGCTGGGGCGAGCAACAGCGGGCGTCCGTCGCCGGCCTGGCGTCCCTGTTCGGCCCGGTAGCGGAGGAGAGCGAGCGTGTTGATCAGCAACACGCGGTTTGATCCGGCGCCGTTCGCCGACATCGGCGCCATCCTCCGGGAGACGCTGCCGTCCTACCTGCCGATCGATCAGATCAGCGTCGCCGACTATGCCGCCCGCTACCGTTGGCTGGACAACCGGGGCGGAGGCTACGTCGGCCGCTGGTCGCACGACGAAGCGCCCTATCTGGTCGGCCCGATGGATGCGCTCGACTCGCGCGATCACCTGACGGTGGCTGTCCCTGGCCCGGGCCGGTGCGGGAAAACGGCGATCGCGGAGAACTGGTTTCTTCGCAACGCCGCCGTCGATCCGGCAGACATGCTCTGGTATGAGCCGACGAAGGACACGACCGACTCCTACGTCAAGCGCGTGATCGAACCGATGATCGAGCTGCACGAGGTGCTGCGCGGCAAGCTCGGCTCGCTCTCGCGCGACGACAGCCTCGCCTTCAAGCGCTTCCGGGAGATGTGGGTCGAGTTCCTGCCTGTCGTCTACAACAACCTGGTCAACAAATCGGCCGGCCGGATCGTGGTCGACGAAATCGACGCCTGCGCGCTGACCGACGGCGACGTCTACGACCTGGCCGATTTCCGCCGTGCTACCTTCGGCCTGGCGTCGATGCTGCTGGCGCTGTCGCATCCCGACCAGGCCGAGGGGTTGAACCCGCAGCGCTGGAACCGCGGGATCATGCGGCTCTACGCTCGGTCCGATCGCCGCACCTGGTGGTGGCCGTGCCCGCAGTGCAACGGGTTCAGCTCGCCGAACCCGACCGCCGAACGGGTGATGGTGCTGCACTACCCGGAAGACGCGCCGCTCGATGAGATCCAGGACGCCGCGCGGCTGATCTGCCCGCTCTGCGGCCACCCGATCGAGGACAAGTATCGCCGGGCGATGAACATCGACGGCCGCTGGGCCGGCCTCGGCCAGGTGGTCGAGGAAGACGGCAGTATCACCGGCGATCTGCTGCATCGCGATATCGCCGGCTTCTGGATTGTCGGCGTGATGTCGCCGTTCATCATCGGCGGCATTGGGGCCTTGGCCCGCGGCCTGGTCGAAGCGGAGCGGAACGACGAACTGACGGGCGAAACGACCGCCCGGGACGTGATGACCAAGCGGTTTGGCATCCCGCCGCGGGCGGCGCGCCAGGTGGGCAGCGTTTCGGCGGAAACGCTGGCCGGGCGAGCTGATCCGGTGCTGAAACTGGGCCATGTGCCGGCGGGCGTGCGATTCCTGACCGTGTTCATCGACGTGCAGGTGAACCGCTTCGAGGGCCTCGTGCGCGGCTGGGGTCTCGGCGGCGAGTCCTGGATCGTCGATATGGTCCGCCGGCCGGCCGACCCGGCGTCTAGTTCCGAGGATTGGGACGCGATGCTGGCGTGGCTGCTCGACCTCGCCTACCCGCTTGCAGACGGGTCGGGCCGGGTGATGCGACCCCGGGCCTCAGGCTTCGACACCGGCGGCGCGCCTGGGGTGACCCAGCAGGCCTATGACGCATGGCGGCGGGCCTTCCAGCGCCGCAAGGCGCGGCTGCTGGGCATCGCGGACGGGCGCGAGGCCTGGAACCTTGTGCCGACCAAGGGCGTGGGCTCCGCGGGGGCTGTGCGGCTTCAGGTGCGGCGCCCGGACAGCGCGCGGAAGGATCGCGCGGCACGGGCGGCGGGCGCGGTGCCGCTGGCGCAGTTCGGGGCGAACCAGTTCAAAGACGATCTCGCCGGGCAGCTCGCCCGGGCCGAGCCGGGGCCGGGCTACGTGCATTTCCCGGCGGGGCTGCTGTCGGCAGCGCCGCCGCACGTATTCTTCGAACAGCTCGTCGCCGAGGCGCGGAAGCCGAACGGGGCGTGGGAGAAGATCACGCCACGCAACGAGGCGCTGGACCTGATGGTGGGCTGCCACGTGGTGGCGCACCTGCACGGGCTGGCACGGATCGACTGGAACCGCGCGCCGGTCTGGGCGGCGGAATGGGACCGGAATTCCGCGGTGTCCGTGGGCACCGCGACGATGAATACCGCAGCCCGCGCCGACAGCGGCCCGGCTGCCCCGATCGTTCCGGGGCAGCCGGCGATCGATGGTGCGCGGTTCAAGGCACTCTTCGGCCGCTAGGATCGCAATGTCCGGATCGAGCTATCTCTACACGGTGGCGGGTGCCGTCGCGCCCAAGATCGCGGACTGGATGATCGGCGTGCCGCAGGCGACTCTGCAGCAATGGCTGACCCAGGCGCAGGGCGCCTACCAGGCGCTGATGACAGGCGCCATGGCGCAGACGGTGACCTATGCCAACGGCAGCGGCAACCGGTCAGTGACCTATTCGAAGGCGCAGGGGTCTGCCCTCTACGCCCATATCCGCCAGCTCCAGACGGCGCTCGGAAACACAAGGCCGCGACGCGCGGCGAGGGTGCAGTTCTAGATGAGCATCGGCCGATTCTGGCGGTCCTATCGCGGCTGGCGCCGGCTGCTCGGGCCCGTGCGTGCGCTGCGGGTGGCCTGGAACGGCAGCCGGTGAGCGCCTCGATCCCCGCCCTGGTCGGTCCGGACGGCAGCACCCCCCTGCGCGCCTCGCCCGGCCGGCGCGGCATGCAGGCGTCGCTATCGCCCGGCGCGGAAGGCGCAGCCTTCCCGTATGAGGCCGCCAATCCGTTCGGCCAAGAGATGGGCGGCTGGCTGCCGTGGATCCGTTCGCCCGACGGCGAGCTCGACACGTTCCGCGATCGCATGGTCGCGCGCTCGCGCGACCTGGTGCGCAACGACGGCTGGGCCGCCGGCGGCATCGATCGCACGCTCGACAACGTCGTCGGCGCCCAGTTCCGCCTGTCCGCCAAGCCCGACTGGCGCGCGCTGAGCCGTTTCGACAAGGCCTACGACGAAACCTGGGCCAACGAGTTCCGCACCGCGGCCGAAGCCGAATGGCGCATGTGGGCCGAGGACGTGAACCGCTGGTGCGACGGCACCGGCGTGCAGACCTTCGCCCAGATGATGCACCTGGCGCTACGTCACAAGCTGATCGACGGCGCCGCGCTGGGTGTGCTGCTGTGGGAACCGGGCAACGTCGGCGTCGGCGCCGCCCGCTACGCCACGGCGTTGCAGATGATCGACCCCGATCGTCTCTGCAACCCGTACGAGGCCGTGGACACTGCATCGATCCGCGGCGGGGTCGAGGTCGATCGCGGCGGCCGGCCGATCGCCTACCATATCCGGCGGGCCGAGCCTTACGACTGGTATCTCGCGGTCGAATCGATGGAATGGGACCGGGTGGTCCGCCAGACCCCCTGGGGACGTCCGGTCGTGGTGCATGATTTCGACCGGCTGCGGGCCGACCAGAACAACGGCATCACGGTGTTCGCCCCGGTGATGGCGCGCTTCAAGATGCTGGCGAATTATGACCGCGCGGAGGTCCAGGCTGCGCTGCTGCAGACGATCTTCAGCTTCTTCATCAGCTCGCCGTACGACCCCGAGGACATGCGCAACGCGCTGGATGCGGGTGGCGAGGAAGACAGACTGCGGTTCTACGAAGGCCTGCGGTCGCAGTGGCACAAGGGCAACCCGATCACCGCCGGCGGTGCGCGCATCCCCGAGCTGTTCCCCGGTGAGAAGATCGAGACCGTCAACGCCTCGCGCCCGCATTCGAACTTCGAGGCCTTCGAGCACGCCGTGCTGCGCAACATCGCCGCCGCAACGGGCAACTCCGCCGAGCAGATCTCGCTCGACTATTCGAAGACGAACTATAGCAGCGCCCGCGCCGCGCTGATCGAGATGTGGAAGACCATGTCCCGCCGGCGCGGTGACTTCACCGCCGGCTTTCCCACGCCGATCTATGCCGGCTGGCTGGAAGAGGCAGTGGAGACCAGGCTGCAGGACGTGATGCCGGCGAACGCCGCGCCCTTCGCCGAGTATCGCACCGCCTACAGCCGTAGCCGCTGGATCGGCCCCGGCCGCGGCTGGGTGGACCCGCTGAAGGAACGGGCGGGCGCCGTGCTGGGGCTGGATGCTGGGTTCTCGACGCTGGAGCAGGAATGCGCCGAGCAGGGCATGGACTGGGAGGAAAACCTGGACCAGCGCGCGCGGGAGATCGATGCGATGAAGAAGCGCGGGCTGCCGATGCCCGACTGGGCCGGGGGCAGCGGGCCGCTGGCATCGAAGACGGAGCGGCCCGAGTGAACAACCTCCCCCGTCTCGCCACCCGGCTGTTCAACACGCCGCTCGCGATCATGCCCGACAAGGCGGAGATCGTGATGGCCGCGCTGGGCGAGCGCTTCGGCATCACGCACCTGATGCGCCCGAACGGCCAGCAGGTCGCCCTCGCCGCGCCGATGATGTTCATGGGCGGCGAGGATGAAGGCCGCGAGCCGCGGCGCGGCTACGACATCGTCGCCGGCGTCGCCGTGGTGCAGGTCGACGGCACCCTTGTGCACAAGAACGGCACCCTGCGGCCCTACAGCGGAATGACCGGCTACGACGGTATCCGGCTGAACGTCCTGCAAGCCCTGGAAGACCCCAAGGTCAAGGGCATCATGCTCGACATCGACAGCCCTGGCGGCGAGTGCGCCGGCTTATTCGACCTGGTCGACACGATCCGCGCCGTCGACGCGCGTAAGCCCGTTTGGGCCGCGCTGAATGAATGCGCGGCCTCGGCCGCATACGCGATCGCGAGCGCCGCCCGTCGTGTCACCATCCCGCGCACCGGCGTGGCCGGCAGTATCGGCGTGGTGTGGATGCACGTCGATTTCAGCCAGGCGCTGACCGATGCCGGTATCGCCGTGACGCTGCTGCAGTTCGGCGCGAAAAAGACCGACGGCAACGAATTCGCGCCGCTCGCGAAGGAAGCCGCCGCCAGCATCCAGGCCGACATCGATGCGAGCGGCACCCTGTTCGTCAACACCGTGGCCCGCAATCGCAAGATGCAGGCCGCCGCGGTGAAAGCGACCGAGGCCGGCACCTTCATGGGCGCGGCGGCGGTCAAGGCTGGCCTCGCCGACGTCGTGATGGCGCCGGATGCGGCGCTGCACGCCTTCGTTTCGTCTCTCTAGCAAGGAACTGAACATGCCCGGACTTCGATCCGCGCTGATGCGGACGGCGACGTTCGCCCACCTCCCGGGTTTCGGCGCCGCCGCCGCGCGCCGCCGTGCCCGCACCCCGACCCGCCGCGCCGAGGACAATGCGGACGGCGATCCGCAGGAAGTTGGCAACGAAAACGAGGCGACCAGCGGCGGCGAGGGCGATCCCGCCGCGCCGCCGGATGAAGACGAGGCGCCGCCGCCCGCGCCGCCGAACTCCCGCCGGGCCAGGCGCCGTCGCGCCCGCAGTCAGGAGCCCGACGAGGGCAACGAGGACGGCGACGACGGCCGCGTCGAGGATCCCGACGGCGACGACGAGGGTGGCGACGCCGGCGACGGCGATGATGCCGACGACGGCGACGAAGGCGACGACGAAGGCGATGACGAGTCGGACGGCCAGGAAATGCGTGCCCGCGGCACCCGTGGTCGCCGGTCCCGCGCCGCCCGTGCGCACGAACGCGGCCGCTGCAAGGCGATCTTCGCCAGCCCGCACGCGGCAGCGAACGTCCAGCTCGCCGCGCATTTCGCGTTCAACACGACCATGACACGCGGCCAGGCGATCGCGGCGCTGAAGGCGGCTATCGGCAACGGCGGTGGCCAGACGTCGCTGTCGGCACGCATGGCCGGCCATCAGGTGCCCCCGATCGGCACCGGCGGCGGCGAACGTCGTGCCCCGCGGGGTGTGGACCGGCTGGCGTCGGCCCTCATCCGGGCCCGCAACGACATCTGACCCCCGCGCCGCCGGACCCGTCACAAACCCTACCCCGGGCGCCTCGGCGCCGGGCCATGAAGGGAATTCGTTGAATGACCTCGCCCATCCTCTATGAGGGCCGCCACACCGGCGGCTTCCTCATTTCCGAGGCGAACGGCCATCGCAGCCGCGGCACCTCGACCATCACCAACAGCGGCGGCACCGCCGTCCGCTACCAGGCGGGCACCGTCATGTCGCTCGGGCTGGGCACTCCCACGGCGACGAAGGGCGCCGATGATGTCGGCAACGGCACGATCGGCACGCCGACCGCGCTCGTGAACGCCATGCCGGGCGATTACCTGCTGGAGGCGACGTCTTCCACGGTCTTCGAGGTCACCGCTCCGAACGGCGACATCCTGCCGAACCTGACCGTCGGCACCGCCTATGCGAACCAGATCGGCATCTCGATCAGCGCGGGCGGCACGGCCTGGGCGGTCGGGGACACCATCGTGGTGAACGTCCCCGCCGCCGTCGGCGCCAGCACCTATACGGGTGCCGCGCCGGCGAATGCCGTGCTCTGGGATGAAGTCTGGGTGGATCCCGGCGCGACCGTGCAGATCGCGCTGATCATCGGCTCCGCCGAGGTCACCATCGCGCACCTGGTCTGGGACCCGGCGGTCGCGGCCAGCGTCGATCCCGGGTCAGCTGCGCTGCAGACCATCGCGCTCAGCGAACTCGCCGCGCTCGGCATCATCGGACGCTGACCGCAGCGCTCGGCATCATCGGGCGCCAGGCGCCCGGCACCGGAGAGTTTTTATGATCACGCTGGACGTCTTCCACCAGTCCCCGTTCACCGCCATCGAAATGACCGAGGCGGTGAACAAGGTTCCCTACCTGCCGATCGGCATCGGGGAACTGAACCTATTCACCCCGTATCCCATCACGACTCAGGATCTGATGGTCGAGGAAAAGCAGGGGCAGCTGACCTTGATCCCCCGTGCCGCCCGCGGCGCACCGTACGCCGAGCGCTTCCAGCCGCTGCGCACCGCGCGCTACTTCAAGGCCCCCCGGTTGCCCGCCTCGGCCACAATCCAGGCGGCCGAGCTGAACAGCGTGCGCGCCATGGGTCAGGAAGCGGAGCTGGAATCGCTCGCGACGCTCGTTGCCGAGCGGGTCAGCGGCCCGACTGGCATTCTGAGCGACCTCGAGTACACCCTGGAATACCATCGCCTCGGGGCGATCCAGGGGATCCTGCTCGATGCCACCGGCGCCACGATCAACAACTGGTTCGCCGAGTTCGGAATCAGCCAGCCGTCGCTGATCGCTTTCAATCTCAGCGCTGGCGCTGGCGCGTCGCCGACGGGGGGCGTCCTGCGCCCGCTCTGCAACAGCATCGTCCGGACCATGGCGCGCGCCGCGCAAGGCGCCTTCACGGCGTCGACCGAGGTCTATGCCCTGTGCGGGGACGAATTCTGGGACGGCCTGACGAACCACATCGATGTGCGGCAGACCTTCTACAACTGGGCCGCGGCGGCCGAGCTGCGGAAGGGCAATGCCTTCGAGGCGATGAAGTTCGGCGGCATCAACTGGTTCAACTACCGCGGCTCGGATGATGCCACCACGGTGGCCGTGCCGTCGAACACGGCGCAGTTCTTCCCCAAGGGCGCGCGCGATATCTTCTCCGTCGCCTATGCCCCGCATGACAGCTTCGAATTCGTGAACAAGCGCGGCAAGCCCCGCTACCTGCGCCCGATCGTCGATAAGGAGCGCAATTCCTTCGTGCGCTTCGAGCTCGACAGCTATCCGCTGCACATCTGCAAGCGGCCGGAAGTGCTGCTGCGCGCGCAAGCCTGATCCCATGGCCATCCCCACCACCCGCGTGGAAGTGCAGCCCGGCCGCATCGTCTATCGCGGCCCGGGCGCGCACCCCTTCCGCGCCGGCGACGTGGTCGAGCTCCCCGCCGACCACGCCACCACCCTCGCCGCCTCCGGCCACGTCCTGACGGAGGCAGCCGCGATCGCCGCCCGCGCCGCAAAGGCCAAGGCGGACGCCGAAGCCGCCGCGCCCCCGCAAGCCGAGCCAACGCCCCCGCCGCACGACCCCGCGCTCGACCCGCGCGCGTAGCCACCCGGAGCGCGCGCGATGCACACGATCATCAAGCCGGTGATCAGCCGCGCGTTCGTCTTCGCCGAAGGCACGGCCTGGCGCGATCCCTGGATCGCCTCTGTGCTGATCGCCGCCCACGGCCTCGACCACGACGTCGCCCACCTGCAGGGCCTGCACATGGACGGCTACACCCGCGAGCACCGCGCGTCGGTGCGCCAGGCGCTGGCCGGCGCCGGCTACAGGTTCGCATCCTGGTACCGCGGCGACGGCCGCCTGATCGTGCGCCCCGTCGCCGCGCCCGGCGATCCCGCATGATCGACTTCGACGCCACCACGCTCGCCGCTGCTCAGGCCGCGTTCGGCGAGCAGGTGACCTATCTCCCGGCAGCTGGTCCGCCGGTGACCGTCTCCGGCATCTTCGACGACTGCTGGCGCGACCAGAAGTTCCAGGACGGGCTGGAGGTCATCACCACCCGCACCGTCCTCAATGTCCGCCTGTCCACCCTGCCGGGCCTGCCGGGGCAGAACGAACTGTTCCGCATCCGCGGGCGCCTCTATGCCCTCGCCGAGCCGGCCGAGCCGGACACGGACGGCGACGTGCGCCTCTATCTCCGCCTCGCATCCGACGCGCAGGCCGCGATTCCGCTCGCTCCGGCGGTGCCGACCGCATGACCTGGTGGACGTTGCTCGCCCCCGCGGCCTCCCAGCCGCAGGCGATCCCTGCCGGCACGACGGGCCTGGTGCTGGTCGACGCGACCGCCGGCCCGATCGCCGCGACCGTGCCGCCCGTGCTCGGCGCCGGCCCGCTCTATTTCGTGCGCCGCGACGCGAGCGCGAACGTCGTCACCCTGGCCCCGGCCGGCACGGACAGCGTCACGCCGGCAGGCCCGCTCGCCCCCGCGGTGGCGTTGGCGCCCGGCGACGCGATCGCCCTGCTGCCAGCCGGCCCCGGCGTGTGGCAACTCGGCGAGTCCGCGCTGGAAGTGATCGTGCGGGAGGCGACGGTCGCCGCCCTGCTGGCCTTCGGCACCCTCGCCGGGACCGCCATCGAATCCGAACGGGTGGACCCTGTGGCCGCGGCCGACATGCCGCGGCTGAACATCCAGGCCGACGTCGACGCCGAAAGCGTCGGCACCGGCGGCACCGCGCCGGCGTTCGACGTGACCCTGCACCTGGTGGTGCACGCGCTGGTGGCGCGCGCGCGGATCGCGGACGCGAAGGCGGCGCTCGATCTGCTGTTGATCCAGGTGCGCGATTGCCTGCTGGGCGATCCGGTGTGGATCGGCCTGACCGCGCAGGTCAAGGCGGTGCTGACCACGCGCACATTCAAGGGCGAGCAGGACCAGGTGGTCGGCGACGGGCGCCTGAAATTCACGCTCGCCTGGACCGAAATCTATCGCCCGCGGATCACGCAACCGCTGGCGCTGATCACGCTGACTACCGATCCGCCGGCGGGAACGCAGGCGATCGCGGCATCCGTCACGCTCGCCGTCTGAACCCCTCGGCCAAGGAACCGCCATGTCCGGCACCTCCCTGATTCCTTTCAGCAACATCGCGCCGAATACCCGGGTGCCGCTGTTCCATGTCGAGTTCAGCAACGTCGCCGCCGGCGTCGCGCAGGGCGTCAACCGGCGCCTGATCATCGGCCAGGCCACCGCCACGGTGCCGGCGGTGCCGACCTATGTGGCCTCGACCGCGCAGGCGCAGAGCGTGTTCGGCCCGCGATCCCAGCTTGCCGCGCGCATCGCGCGTTACAAATTGAACGATCCGGTCAGCGAGGTATGGGCGCTCCCGCTCGCCGACGCCGCCAGTAGCGCGGCGGCGACGGCGACGGTCGCCGTCACCGGCACCGCGACGGCCAACGGCACGGTGCCCCTGTATGTCGGCGACACGCTGGTCCAGGTCGGCGTCGCCACCGGCGACTCCGCGACTGTGGTCGCCACAAACATCGCCGCCGCGTGCACCGCGTCCACCTTCCTCCCTGCGACGGCCGCCGCGGCAACCGGCACGGTGACGTTGACGGCGGCGAACAAGGGCACGCTCGGCAACGCGCTGCCGATCATGCTGAATTATCTTGGCGCCGAGGGCGGCCAGACGGTGCCCGCCGGCCTGACGATCGCCATCACGCCCTTCGCCGGCGGTGCGACGGACCCGAGCCTCGCTACCATCGCCACGATGTTGGGTGTGCAGCCGTTCAAATATATCGGCTCGCCGTACAGCGACGACACGTCGCTCGGCTTCACCGGCGCGATGATGTCGGATGCGTCGGGCCGCTGGTCCGATGCGCAGCAGCTCTACGGGCATATTTTCAGCGGCCACGCCGACACGGTGGGGAACCTGCTGACCTATGGCGCGGGGCTGAACGATCAGCACCTGACCGTGCTCGCCAGCAACCAGGCGAGCCCCACGCCGCCCTGGCTGCGCGACGTGGCGCTGATGGCGAAGGGCTCGGTCAGCGCGGACATCCAGCCGAACCAGCCCTGGCAGACGCTGGTGCTGCTGGGTTGCCTGCCGGCACCGGCGGCCTCCGACTGGACGTTCAGCGAACAGCAGAGCCTGCTGACGTCCGGCATCGCCGTGTCCGCCCGCGGCCCCGGCGGGGTCGAGCAGATCGTGCGGGCGGTCACCACCTATCAGGTCAACAGCTACGGCCAGCCGGATCAGTCCTACCTGGATACGGAGGACATGTATCTGAACATGGCCGTGGTCGGCGCGCTGAAGAACGCGATCACCCAGCAGATCCCGCGCGCGCTGCTGGCCGACGACGGGGCGCGCGTCCCGGTCACGCCGACCGGCGGCGTGCCGACCGTGGTGACGCCGAGCATCGCCAAGGGGCTGCTGGTCACGCAATACGGCACGATGGTGGATGCCGGCTGGGTGGACAACATCGCGGCGTTCACCGCGGGCCTGATCGTGCAGCGCAACGCGAACGACAACAGCCGGCTCGATGTGCTCTATGACCCGTATTACGTCAGCGGGTTGCGGGTCTTTGCGCTACTGAACCAGTTCCACATGGCGGCCCTGGCGGCCGCGGCGTAAGGGGTCACACACCATGGCGGGCATCAACCGCGGCGGCGCCGCGAGCTTCTATCTCGGCGGCGCCTACTACGAGGTGAAGGCCGACATCTCGGTGAAGGAAGGCGGCCTGGTGCGCAAGCCCGTCGTCTCCAGCGGCGGCTCGGTCGATTACACGGTCGAGAATGTGGCGCCGGAGGTCACCATAACCGCGCTCGATGGCCCGGCGGTCAGCGTCGCCGCGCTGAAACGGATCAACGGTGCGACCTTGCAGATCCGAGCGAACAACGGAAAGTCGTATCTGCTGAACAACGCGTTCCAGGTCGACGACCCGGACATCAAGGTGGATACGGGCGAGATCGGAGGACTGAAATTCTCCGGCAGTATCCCGATGCAGGAGATCACGTGATGGCGGAATACATCCTGAAGCGGCCGATCAAGGTAATCGACCAGACAATCACGAAGATTACATTCCGCGAGCCGACCGGCGAGGATCTGATCGGTCTGCCGATCCCGATGGAGGACCCTGTTGGGTGGGGCCTTAAGCTGGCCGATCGGATCGCCGACAACGTGCCGCAGGGAACGGTGCTCAAACTGCCGATGTTCGATGCGCTGCCCCTCACGAAGGTGATGGACGAGTTCCTGGACCCTTCTCAGCCGGCGGGCTCCTCGACGCATACTTCGAGTGTGCCCGCTGGTGGAACAACCCCGGCATCCTCCGTCTGACGATGTCGGCATTTCAGGTCTGGTGGGACCATATGATCCGCCTCGACGCCGCCGAGGCGAAGCGGGCGCAGGGGTAGACGATGGCCGACGACGCGACAACCGTCTTCCAGGCGATCATCCAGGCGGTCGACAAGGTCAGCGCCCCCGTGCGCGGCATCATGGAAGTCGTGAAGGCGCTGGTCGGCGAGGAAGAGAAGGCCGGCACCACCGAAGCCAAGCTGCACAAGAAGGGCGAGCAGGAAGCCCACGCGCACGCCCGATCGTTCCATGCGCTCTCCGCCGATGTGCGCCTGCTGCGCGGTCATTTCGGCAACCTGACGGCGAGCATCGGCGAGTTCGGATCGAAGTTCAGCGAGCTGATCCCGGCCTTCGCCGGCCTCGGCGCCGCCGGCAGCCTGGTCGGTCTGTTCGAAATGACCAACCACGCGGCCGAGGCGTTCAGCGCCCTGGCCGCGACCGCCAAGCAGGCGGGGGTCTCGGTGCAGACCTTCTCCGCCCTGTCGCTCGCGGCGAAGGAAAACGACGTGCCGGTCGAGCAGCTCCGGTCGAGCCTGTTCAACCTGTCGAAGATCATGGGCGGCGCGCTCGCCGGCAGCAACAAGAAGGCCGCCGAGCTGTTCCATCATCTCGGCATCGCGCTCAAGGATTCGCACGGCCAGGCGCTCAGTGCCTCGCAGGTGCTGCCTCAGCTCGCCGACGCGTTCGAACACACGAAAAGCGCGACCATGCGCGCGCTGATGGCGCAGACCCTGTTCGGCGGGCGGGCGGGCGCGATGCTGCTGCCGATCCTGATGAAGGGGAAGGCGGGCCTGGAAGCCTACTCGGCCGCCTATGCCAAGATCGGCTACGTCCCGACCGGCCCCGCTGCCGAGCAGCTGGAAGCCTTCCACAGTTCCTGGGTGCAGCTCACGACCGCGGTGGACGGCTTCACGATGGAAATCGGCACGAAGCTCGCGCCGATCCTGCGCCCGATCATCGATCTGTCCACCCGCTGGGTTGCAGCGAACCGGGAATGGATCACGAGCGGGATCCAGGACGCGGTGGCCGGCCTCGCCGGCTGGATCGGCAAGCTGAACATGCACCAGGTGGTGGCCGAGACGGAAAGCTGGATCGGAACGATCCGCAGCGCCGTCTCCGCGCTCGGCGGCATCAAGGTGGTGGTGGGCGCGCTGGCGCTGGCGATGGGCAGCCCGCTGCTTGGCGCGGTCGGTTCGGCGATTGAGATCTTCGGCGCGCTGCGGAAGGTGATGATCGGCATCACCGTCGCGATGGCGGCGAACCCGATCATCCTGGCCGGCGTCGCGATCGCCGCCGTCGCCTACGAAATCTACAGCCACTGGGCGAAGATCAAGCCGCCGCTGCTGCGTTTCTGGGCGGACATCAAGGCGGGGTGGACAATCGAGGTCGCGCAGATCAAGGGCGTCGTCGATGCGGTCTGGGCGCGCATCGCCCCGATCATCGCCCGCATCCGCGGCGCCGTGCACTGGGTGCAGACCAGTTGGCTCGGCCGCGCCGAGACCGCGATCGTGCACAAGATCGCCGGCGCCGGTTCGGGTGCCGCACCCGATCTGTCCGGCGGCCTCGCCGCGGCGCAGTTGCGCGGCGCGCCGGGTGCGCCCGGCATGCCGGGCCGTCCCGGCCGCGGGCCGCTGGCGCCGGGCCCGTATCAGACCGGCCGCGCCGGCGCGTCTCGCGGCGCCGCCCCGGCGACGGTGCACGGGCGGGTCGAGACCACGGTCACGTTCAAGAACGCCCCGCCCGGCATGCGCGCCACCAGCACCGCGCAGGGCGCCGCCGCGGCGCCGCGCGTGAACGTGGGCTACGCCGCCCCGGCGTTCGGGTTCTAGCCCGCATGTCCGGCGCCCTCGGGATCAGTCTCGCCGCGCTCGAAACCGCGCTCGGCTTCACCCTGCGCCCCGGCAGCTTCCGCGGCGTCGGCTTCTACTTCCACCAACTCGGCGGTCGCGGCGGCCGGCGCCTGGTGACCCACGAATACGCGCAGCGGGACGATCCCTGGCCGGAGGATATGGGCCGCGCAGCCCGCATCTTCCGCCTGTCCTGCTACGTCATCGGCCCCACCTACCAGGAACAGCGCGACGCCCTGCTGTCGGCGGTCGAGGACTATGCGACCCCCGCCGTCCTGGTCCACCCGACCATGGGCGAGATCCTGTGCGCTGCCGGCCAGGTCGAATTCAGCGAGGAATCGACCGAGCTCGGCTACTGCGCGATCGAGATCCAGTTCGTCCGCGCCGGCGGCCAGCCCAGCCCGTTGTGGACCCAGGACACCGCCTCGGCCCTGCTTGGCGGCGTGGCGTCGCTGCTGCCGCTGGTCTCGGCCGCCTATCAGGCGATCCAGCTCGCCGCGGTCAGCCCGCTCGCGCTGCTGGGCAGTGCCGCGGCGGCGATGTCGGCGCTGCCGTTCGCGACCGTCGGCACGCTCGGCGCGCTGATCGCGGCCGTGACCGCGGCGCCGACCGACAGCGCCGCCACGGCGACGGCCGTCCAGGCGGCCTGCCAGGGCATGGCGACGGCGGCGATCGCCGCGCAGACCGTGACGCCGGCGCCGGACGATCCGGTGGCCGGCAGCCCGTTCCTGATCGCGGCCCCGGCTGATCCCTCGGGCGGCCTGGCCGGGCTCGCGACATGGGGCGCCACGTTGCCGCCGGTCGGCGGCGTGGGCCCGCAGGCGACCGCCCAGGCGGTGCAGCAGGCCGGCGTGGCGGCGCTGGTGCAGGGCAACGCCGTGGCGGCCCTGGCGCAGGTCTATGCGTCGATCGACTGGCCCTATGCGGACGCGGCCGACGCCGCCCGTGCGCAGCTGCTGGGCCTGCTGGATGCCCAGGCCGAGGCCGCGGCCGACGCCGGCGCCGACGATCTCTGGCGCGCCTGGGGCGCGATCACGACGACGGCGATGAACGACATGATCGCCAGGGCCCAGGCGTTGGCGAACCTGACCACGTACGCCACCGGCGAGCCACTACCGAGCCTGGTGCTGGCCCAGCGCCTGTATCTGGACCCGAGCCGCGCCGGCGAGCTGGAGCAACTGAACGACGTGCCGCACCCGCTGTTCATGCCGACGGCCGGCGTGGCGCTGTCGGCGTGAGAGGGAGGGAGCGATGGGGCTGCTGAGCGCCAAGTTGCGATCGGCGGAACGCGGCACGGAAACCCGCGTCGGGTTCTGGTGCCCCGGCTGCGACGAAGAGCACCAAGTCAGTGTCGCGGGTCCGAATGCCATATGGGGCTGGGATCGCAATGTCGATGCGCCGACCTTCACGCCATCCGTTCTCATTACGAGCGGCCATTATTGCAGTGGACAGCAGGGTAAGGATTGCTGGTGCACGTATGAAGCACGGTTCGGGCGCAAGGCCCCGTTCGTGTGCTTCCGGTGCCATTCGTTCGTCCGCGCCGGCGTGATTGAGTTCCTGGGCGACTGCACGCATGCGCTGGCGGGGCAGAAGGTGCCCCTGCCTGATCTTCCCGCGTTGCGGACCGCTCAAACGTGACCGACCGCCTCACCCTCGTGATCGCCGGCCGCCGCTACGACGGCTGGACCTCGGTCCGCGTCACCCGCGGCATCGATCGGTGCGTCGCGGACTTCGATATCGCGGTCACCGAACGCTGGGCCAACCAGGATCTGCTCTGGCGCATCCTGCCCTTCGCCCCGGTCACCCTGTGGCTGGGCGCCGACCTGCTGCTGACCGGCTACGTCGACGCCTACAACCCCGCCTTCGGACCGGACCAGCACGCCGTCCGCATCACCGGTCGCAGCAAGACGGCCGACCTGGTGGACTGCAAGCCCGCGATCGCCGGCGGCCAGTTCGCCGGCTACAGCTATGCCGCCATCTGCCGCGCCGTCGCCGCCCTGTTCGGGATCGACGTCGTGGTGCAGGCGCCCGGCGCCTCCGCCGTCGTGGCCGACGCCACGATGGAGCGGGCGGAGACGGGGTTCGCCTTCCTGGAACGCCTCGGCCGCATGGCCGGCGTGCTGCTCACGGACGACGCGCAGGGGCGCTTGGTGCTCACCACCGCCGGCAGCACCCAGGCCGCCGGGCGGCTGGTGCAGGGGCAGAACATCCAGCACGCCAGCGCGACCCTGTCCGGCCGGCGCCGCTTCAGCATCTACACCGTGATGGGCCAGCACGGCCTCACGCCCGGGGCGACGACGGTGCAGACCCAACAGCAGGCCTCCGCCACGGACAGCCTGGTGCCGCGCTTCCGCCCGCACGTGGCGATGGGCGAAACGCAGATGACGCAGGCGCAGATGCAGCAGCGGGTCAACTGGATGTGCGCCTACGCCGCCGGCCAGGCGACGAAGGCGACTATCACCGTCCCCGGCTGGCGCCAGCCGGACGGCACCTTGTGGCAGCCGAACCAGATCGTGGCCGTCACGTCGGACTGGCTGGGCATCGATCAGGACCTGCTGGCCGCGCAGGTCGAATACGGGCTGTCGGACAACGAAGGATCGACCACGACGCTCACGGTCGGCCCGATCGAGGGCTACACGCCCGACCCCGGCGAGGTCCGGCTGCACAAAAAGAAGGGCACCCGCCACGGGAAAAAGGGCGGCGGCAGCGGCGTGAACTATTCCGGCGCCGGCGGCATCGCCTGATGCTGGAGGACGTCACCGAACGCCTCGCCGCATCCCTGCGCGCGCTGGTCACCCGCGGCAAGATCGCGACCGCCGCGATCGCCGGGCGCACGATCGCGCAGGTCACCGGCCTCGCCGGCGAGACGAAGCAGAGCGTCGAGGTGCTGCACCCGTTCGGCTGGTTCGCGAACCTGCCCGCCGGCGCCGACCTGGTGCTGATCCAGGTGCTCGGCTCGCGGGACCACGTGGTGGCGCTCGGCGGCGACGTGCTCGGGCAAAGCCAGCCCTGCGCGGCGGGCGAGTTCGGCGCAATGCACGCATCGGGTGCGTTCTTCCACTTCACGAACGACGGCAAGCTGACGTTCCAGGATGCCAGCGGCGCGCAGGTGATCCTGGAAAACGACGGCACGATCTACATCAAAGGCGCGCTGCGCGTGTCCGGCGATATCACCGACAACTGCAACGCCCAGACCGAAACGATGGCCGGCGCGCGCGCGGTCTACGACATCCACACGCACCCGGTGCCGAACGTCCAGACCGGCAGCGGCACGGCCACCACCGCCGTCCCCACCCAGCAGGAAACCTGATCATGCTCGATATCGCGCTGGTTTGGGACAACGCGCTGGGGGAGGCGGATATCGCCCTGTCCGGTCCGGTCCCGGCCGCGCCGGTGCCGGCGGTGAACCTGATCGCGGATAGCGATACCGTGCCACCCCAAAATAACACCGACTGGCCAGCCATAGCATCGACCGATATCCCCCCGCCGGTTCCTGGCGCGGTGGTCTGGAAAGTGACCAGCGCCACGCCGGACCTGACAATCCTGGGGGCTTTCTATTTCACCTCGACGCCTGCATCCCTTTACACGGGAAGCGTTTATGTCTGGATACCGGACGGGTCTCTGATCACATTGGCTGGTTGCGTGTTGGCCGGAATTTCCGAAGCGCCCAGCGGCACTGCTGATATGGCGCAAACCGGGAGATGGCAGAGGCTCACAAGCACGGACACCCAAGGGGTGAACGCGATCGTAATCGTGATTGGGCAAGCGCCAATCGGCGCCGTCCTCTACTATGCCGCCCCCCAGGCCGAGTTCGGCCCCACCGCGAACCCCTACCAGCCCGGGTCTGCGAACCCGGGCGTCGGCCCGCTGAGCCTGCCGTTGACGGAGCTGCCGGGCTCCGACCTGCTGATGGACGCCGGCTTGGATACCGCCATCATCATCTGCCTGTTCACCGACGCCCCGGCCGACCCCGGCGACGTGATCCCGGACGGCACCACGGACCCGCGCGGCTATTGGGGCGACATGCCGATCGACGCCGCCGCGCAGAACGGCCAGCCGCCCGACATCACGGGGTCGAAGCTCTGGCTGCTCGGCCGCGCGGTGCTGAACGCCGAGACCTTCGCGCGCGCCGAGTCCTACGCGCAGGCCGCGCTCGCCCCGCTGGTCACGTCCGGGGTGGTGGACAAGACGGTCGCCACCGCGACATCCCCGCAGCGCGGCTGGCTGCAGCTCGTGATCGACTATTGGCAGGCCGGTAGCAGCGGCCAGTTCACCGCCGCTTGGCAGAACACCTGATGCCCTGGAGCACGCCCAGCCTCGCGGATCTGCGCGCGCAGACCCTGGCGAATTTCCAGGCGCGCATCCAGGGTGCGGACACCTTCCTGCCGCGCGCCGTGCTGCCGATCGTCGCCAACGCGGTGGCGGCGGTGGCGTTCGCCGGCTACCGCGCGCTCGGCTGGGTGGCGCGCCAGTTCTTCGTCGCGAGCGCGGAGGCGCCGTACCTCGACCGCCGCCTGGCCGAGGTCAATCTGCCGCGCATCCAGGCCACCGTCGCCGCCGGGCCCGGCGTGACCTTCTCCGGGCCGCAGAACACGCCGATCGACCTCGGCACGCCGCTGCAAACGTCGAACGGCGGCATGAGCTACACCGTGACGGCGGCCGGCACGATCGGCAGCGGCGGCACCGTGTCGCTGCCGGTGGTGGCGACCACGGCGGGTTCGCTCGGCAACCTGGCGCCAGGCGCGCCGTTGACCCTGGTCACCGCGATCGCCGGCGTCGCGCCCACCGCGATCGTCGGCAGCGCCGGCATCACCGGCGGGACGGATGCGGAGACGGATGCGGCCTATCGCGTCCGCGGGCTGGCCCGGCTCGGCCAGCCGCCGCAGGGCGGCGCGGCGACGGATTTCCTGGCCTGGGCGAAGGCGTCCGGCGTGCCGACCCGGGCCTGGGTGTTCCCGCTCAATCGCGGCATCGGCACCTGTGACGTGGCATTCACGATCGATACGCGGGCGAACAACATCCCCCTGACGGCCGATCTGGACGCGGTGCAGACCTATATCGCCGGCGTGAAACCCGTCATCGGTGATTCGCAGGCGTTCGCGCCGGTGGCCGATGCGCTGGCGATCACGATCCTCAATCTGGTCGGCACCGGCGGCATCACCACCGCCGCCTTGCAGGCCGCCATCACGGCGCAGCTCAATGACCTGATCGCCACCGTGCCGCCTGGTGGCGCCGCGGTGGGCGATGCGGTCACCGTGCCGCTGCCGCCCGGCGCGCTGTTTCCGCTGCAAACGCCCGGCAAGCTGTATCTCAGTCAGATCGAAGCGGCAATCGAGGCCGCCGGCAGCGTGCTGTCCTACGACCTCACGGCGCCCACCGCGGACGTGGTGTTCGCGACTGGCCACCTGCCGGCCCCGCCGACGATCACATTCTGATGACGCCGTTTTCGCAATACACCCAGGCCGGGTTCCAGGCCGGGGTGCAGCGGCTGTTCCCGGGCGGGCGGGCGTGGCCGCGGCGGCTGACATCCACGCTCGCCGCGCTCGCCGGCGCAATCGGTGACACGTTCTACCAGTTGCATGTGCAGATGGTGCTGCTGCTGGACGTGGAAAGCGACCCCGCGCAGGCGGTGCAGCTGCTGCCCGACTGGGAAACAGACTACGGCCTGCCCGATCCGTGCACGCCGGCGAACCCGCCGTTGACCCTGCGCCATGCCGCACTGATGGCGAAGATCGCCGGGATCGGAGGGCAGAGCGCGGCCTATTACATCAGCGTCGCGGCGGCGCTCGGCTACACGATCACGATCACCACCTGGACGCCGCCGGTCTATGGCGTCGCGACCTATGGCGGAGCGTCCTATCTGTCGCCGGCGTGGCGCTTCGCGTGGCAGGTGAACGCGCCGACGATCACGGTGGATTTCGCGAAATATGGCGAGTCCGTCTACGGCGATGCGTTCTGGTCGATCGATGACACGACACTGGAATGCCGCCTGCGCGCGATCGCGCCGGGTTATGGCGTCCTGTGGTTCAAATACGGGTAGGGGCCGATGCAACTCATTGCGAATGGAACCCAGGTCGCGAGCCTGCCGGCGCCGGCGGCGCCGACCGGCACGCCGGGCTGGATCAACAACGCGCCGCCCGGCGCCGGCGTGACGCCGACCGGCATCGATCCCGACGTGAACAACGCGCTGATCGCCGAGGTGGCGAACCTGGTCGAAGGCCCGGGGATCACGCTGGCGCCGGGCACGTTCACCCAGGCGCTGGCGGCGGTGAAGCGCCTGGCGGGTGCGAACATCACCACCGTTTCGGCCGCCGGCACCACGACGTTGACCGCGGACAATGCCGGGCTGGTGCTGGTGAACGCGACGGCGGGGTCGATCGCGATCGATCTGCCGGCGGTCGCGAGCGCGAACGGGGTGCCGTTCGGAATGACCTTCGTCCGGACGGATGCGACCGGGAACACCGTCACGTTCGTGGCAAATGGCAGCGATACGTTCCTCTCCATCGCCTGGGGCGCGATCGCAGCGCCAGCGCTTTTCCAAGGTGCGCCGGTCGAGTTGCTCGGGGATGGCGCGTTGCACTGGCTGGAGATGCCGCCGCTGGCGCGTGGGTCGCAGTTGTTCCTTTCCGCAAGCACGTTCACGGTGCCGAGCGGGATCACGCTTCTCTGGCTATCGGGCACCGCTTCAGGCGCCGGCGGCGGGGGCGCATATTCCGCCAGCTCGATTGTTAACGCGGGCGGCGGGGGATCGTCCGGAGAATCGGTTTTCCGATCATCACTTGTTGTCACGCCGGGCCAGACATTCCCGGTCTCGATGGGCGCGGCGGGGACAGGCGGCGCTGGAAGCACGTCCGGCGGGGTATCAAGCGGTACGGGCGGTAATGGCGGTGCGTTATCATTCGGCGGTGCGCTGACGCTCAGCGGCGGCCGCGGCGGAGGCAATTCCGGCTCAAGCAATCCGGGCGGCGGCGGCGCATCGGTGGGAACGGGCAGCGTCGCCGGTGGCCAGGGCGCCGGCGTTGATATTACCTCGGCCACGACAATGCCTGGCGGCCGCGGCGGCCCATCCGCTTTCGGCTCCTACGGGGCCGGCGGCGACGGTGGCCTGGGAACGAACGGGCCGGCGGCGGCGGCGGGCTCGCCCGGCGGGCCGCCGATGCTTCTGGTGGAGTGGTAAAATGCAAGCGACAGCGGGGCATACCTACGCCCAGATCGTCAACGGCCTGGTGCACTGGATTTTCGGCGCGGCCGACATGCCGCAGTGGAATGCGGCGCAGATCACCGTAGTGGACATCACCGGGGTGTCGCCGGCACCTGCCGTAGGGTGGTCCTATAGCGATGGCGGGTTCACTGCGCCGCCGTCTCCCCCGGCCCCCACGCTTGCCCAGCAGGCAGCCGCCCTGATCACTGGCGGCATCGCAATCACCAGCAGCGGGACGCCCGCGTTGAACGGCACGTACAGCACTGGCGCGGCGGCGCAACAGAACGCCGCCCACATGATGGGGTTCATCAACGCCAACGGGAAATTCCCCGGCACGTCCGGCACTCTCGTTTGGCTGGACGCGGCAGGCCAGCCGCACACTTTTGCGACCACGGCTGAGTTTGGCGCCTTCTACACAGCGGCCTTCGATTTCGTGGCGGATTGTCAGATGATCATGCTGACCGGGTCCGGAACGTTGCCTTCGCCGTCCGCGACGATTCCATGAAGTGTCCGGTCCCTGACGGTCACTACCGCCGGCCGCAACCGCTCCAGCAACCCGCTATCCCGCGCGGCCAGGAACCGCTCTAGGAATGCAGCGGGGTCTCGATAGTCCCGATGCCCTGGAATGCCGCGCAAGTCCCACAGCCACCATTCCGACGCCAGCACGCGCTCCAACAGTCCGTCCCGCAGCCGGAACCGCAGGTGCCGCGCGGGCGCGCCGACTACGACCGAATAGGGTGCCACATCG
The DNA here is from genome assembly GCA_019352115.1 of Pseudomonadota bacterium. Classification (GTDB taxonomy): domain Bacteria; phylum Pseudomonadota; class Alphaproteobacteria; order Acetobacterales; family Acetobacteraceae; genus JAJZVS01. Next base: position 6,577 of record JABBNW010000008.1, on the reverse strand, counting down.
TGCGTCACGACCGCCGCCGCCCCGATGATGGCGCCTGTTCCGATCGTGATGCCGGGCATTATGGCGGCGCTGGCGCCGATCCAGACATCCGGCCCGATCGTGACTCGTTGGGCGTGCCCGACGTCGGCCACATCGGCCACGATGGCGCGGAATGCCTCCACGTCACCCATGCCGGATGCGGCGGCGCCATAAGGCACGACGAACGGGTGAGTGGAGAGGCCGCCGGTTGGGTGACCGCTAGGATTGATGATGACCCGCTGCCCAATCGAGCAATACCGTCCGATCGTCGCGTCCCTGATCTCGCCGCCATAGTTGCAATATGTGAAAGCCCCGACGTTGACGGTCCCGAACACCTGCGCGTCGCAGTGGTTGAACGGTAGCTCGGCGGTCAGCTCTCCGTAGATGGTCCCGAAGCCGGAATAACCAAGGAAGCCGGCAGCGCGAGCTTCGGCGAGCGGATCGGGCGCTGGCGGAGCCGGGGGCGCTTCCGGTGCGACGCACGCCGGCGGTTCCTCGACGGGCGGCGCTGCCGGCTCGGGTTCACGACGCCTACGTCCAAACATGCTTCTTCCTCGGCTCATATGGGCCGCGATCGTAGCCCAGGATGCCGCGATGACATACCTCTCCCGCGTCCATCACGGCCGCACCGCGTGAGCAGCTTCCCGCCCGCCAGCTGGACGCCGTCGCCCGCGCGCACGATCCGGCTGTGGGACTATGCCGGCGGCGCGCCGATCGGGCGGCTGCCCACGGTGCTGCCGCTGCGCTGGCCGGACAAGCCGGCGGCGGCGGTGCTGGATTACACGCTCGACGTCTCCGCCCTGCTCGCGCCGGGCGACGCGATCGCGACCACGGCGGTGACCCCGAGCGGGGTGACGATGCCGGCCAGCGCGGTGCTCGGCGGCCGGCTGATCGTGTGGCTGGCGGGCGGCGTGTCGGGCACGGACAACACGATCGACATCACGATCACCACGCAAAGCACGCGGCGGATCCACCGCATCGTGCGTCTGCGCGCGCTGTAGAACCTGAAACCCGGAGGCTACCACCATGCCGCTTACGCAATATGCCCGAGGGCAGGCCTTGCAATATGCATTCACCGCCGCAGCCCTGACGCGCCCGACGGCATGGTATCTGAGCCTTCATGCCGGCTTCCCGGGCGATTCCGGCACGGCGATCGCCAACGAGTTCACCTCAGGCGCCGCCGCCGGCTATGGGCGCGTGTCCGCCACGCTGGCGTTCGCGAGCAACATCATCAGCAACACGAACGCGCCGAGCATGACCGCCGGCGGCACGTGGCCGGCGGCCACTTATCTCGGGATTGGCGACGCCGCCTCCGCGGGCAACCTGTGGGCGTATTCCGAGCTGTCGCAGGGGGGCGCGACCTTCTTCCTCGCGGCGGCGCAGTTCGCCAATCCCGGCTCCGGCTATGCGGCCAACGACACGATCACCCTGACCGGCGGGGGCGGCGCGGTGCTGACCGTGGATTCCGTCGCGACGGTCAACGGCGTGGCTGGCGTCCCGGTCACGTGGCACGCCAGCGCGCACGGCTCGGTCTCCGCGATCCCTGCCGCTCCGCTGGCAACCACCACCAGCGGGGCCGGGACGGGGGCGACCGTGCTCGCGTCGTGGCTACAGGCGCCGCAGAGCTTCCAGCTGAACAACACCGATTCGATCACTTGGGCAGCCGGCGCGATCAATCTGACGGTGGGATAAGGCGATGGGCTGGACACCCGCGCAGATCGGCACCGCCTGGTCCGAGATATCTCCGACGCCAGCGAGTCTCAATGCTGGACTGGCGCAGGTGCAAGCCTACGTGGTCACGCTGACCAATCAGCCGGTGTCGTGGCATTCGGTGAAATTGATTGCTCGCACGTCCACCACAGGGGATTGGGGGCGCGTCCTGGCGCGATCGGACCAGACCCCGGCGTTGCCGCCCACCACCTCGGTTGACGCTGCGATTCTGGCAGCGAAAAACGCAGTGTCGATGCAGGATACCGACATGGTGGACCCGACCAACACCACGCATTGGGACGCCTTTCAGGCAGGCTTGAGCACTCTGGAAGCGAGCGGTGATCTGTCCTCTGCCACGGTGGCCGCGATCAACGCGCTGACCTCGGTGACTACGACCCCGCTGGCTGGCGTGCAGCTTTACGACCTGCAAGGCGCGCAGGCGGCCGGCTTTATTCCTTCAACCGTTCCGGTGGCATAAGACATGGCAACTCTCTATGGCCGCAGTCCGTGGCAGGCTGGCCCGACCATCACGGGTCTGTCCGCCGGCATCACCAGCGGCGCGGCACCTGTCACGTCGAACATCTTCGCCAACCCGGTGCTGACGGGAAGCTCGGCGCTGCCACCTGACGCAGCTATTATTCTGACGTTAGGCACCCCTGAGACCGCTACCAGCGCAGGCGGGTGGATTGGTATCACGCTACTCAAGGCAAGCACTGCAACTGGACCGATCGAAACCGCGCGTGTGGCGAACAGCCAGTTGTTCCCATATAACGGCGGTCGCTATGGGCAAATCCCCATCGCGGCGAGCGGTGTATATACTGCAACGGAATGGATCACGCTCGGCGATCTGCTCGTTCCGGCTTCGCCATATTTGGCGATTGCGGTGTTCAATAATTCGTCGTTCACGATCCCCACGACGGCGGTCTGGACGATCCAGTTCTCCGGCGCGGATGCGGGCTGACCCCAGATGCCCTACGCATTTGGTGGGAGACGGCTTGATCCGCGTATGGTGCCGACGCGGCCGGTGCGGCTCAATCGCGGGAGTCCGCTGGCGCCCATCGGGCTTTACGTCCCCGGCTCACCGCACGGTTTCCGGGATATCGCCGGTATCGGCCCAACGCTTTTGCCCGGAAGCGGTGCGCAGATAGGGGGGTCGCAGGCAGGCCCCGGTCTGAACACTAATGCTACGGCAGGATCAGCTACGTCTACTGCGTTTCCGGCTGCTTGGCAGTTGACTGTAGGCGGCACATTGGCGTGCCTGTTTCAGCAGTTTGCCGCCCCATCATCTAGTACCCCCTATTGGGGCAACGATTATAATGCCTCCAATAGCCTACCCTATGTGTGTTGGCAGATCGGGCCGCAGAGTGCCAGCAATTACATCATATTCTACTACAATGGCGGAGGCACGTTTAACTATTTCCCATCTGGGACTGTTTGGCCGTCTTCCGGTCTACATACGGTCGTTGCCTCGTTTGCGGTCGGCGGCAATATCGACATCTATCTTGATGGCGTTCTCATAGGCACGGGCGGCTGGAGTGGGGGCGCCCCTCTGTATAACGGTCCCCCTGAAATTACATTCGGAGGGGATACTGCAAACCCATCGCGCTCGACGGACTCGGTGTTGCTCAATGGGTTGCTTGCGGGCTCCGCCTGGAATGCAAGTCAAGCCGCTCAATACGCCGCCGAGCCGTTCGGGATGCTGGAGGACGCGACCCCGCGGCTTTGGTTCCCGGTTAGCAGCGGGGGGACGTCCCACAACGCGGCGGCGGCGTTCTTCGCTCGGGCGCGGCTGGGCGGCGCGGCAAGCGGCAGCAAACGCGGCGCGCACAGCAGCAACGAGCGTCACGGCGATCGGGAAACCCGCGGCAATAGCAAGCGCCAGGCGGCGCCCGGTCAGTTCCAGCGCGGACGGTCTGGTAGGGGGCGCCGCAGGAAGGGGGAACCGGCAAGGGGCTGCCATTGTCGCGGGCGTCGCCGCCGCGCAATCCGTAGCGGCCGTCGCTCGTGCCGGTGGTGCCGCGGCGTCCATCCTTGCCATCGGTGCGCTGGACAATGTCGCATCGGTGCAGCGTCTGGTCCGCGCAGCCGTCGCCGCCAGACTGGCAGCGGGCGCGACTATATCCCGCTCGTTCGCTGCTCGCGTCGCGGCATTCGCTGCATGGATTGCCGGCGGCGGGGCAACTCTCGGAGGCGCCGCGCCGCCACCGCTCGGGCTGTTCGCCGGGCCGTGGCCGCCGAAGGCGCCGGACGACCGGATCGATCTGGCTTTCGGCGCCGCGGTCTTTGCCGACGGCGCCCTGCTGCCGGGCGAGACCTTGGCCGCGGTCGCGATCGTCGCGGACCCGGCCGACCTGGTGATCGGCACCGCCATCCTGACCGGCCCGCTGCCGCTGGCGTGGGTCGAGGGCGGATCGCCGGCGACCGCCTACCTGATCACGTCCACCGGGGTGACCGGCGCGGGGCGCGAAATCGTTGCCACAGAAACGCTCTACGTCGGGCCGGTCGGCCTCGACCTCGGCTTCTAGTCAAGGGGACCGCAATGACCGACGCGCCTTCGACCTTCAAGCTGCGCTGGGATGGGGTTGTCACCGCCGGCCACCTGTTGACAGCAATGAGCGTCATCGTGATGGGCCTCGTCTGGGGGTTGCGGCTGGAGGGGCGCGTCAACCAGGAAACCGCCGTGCGGCGCGCGCGCGATTCCGCGCTGGAACAGCAGATCCAGGGCGTGTCGAACGAGAATTCCGCGAACATGGCCGTGATCAGCGGGCAGCTCTCGCGCATTTCGATCCGGCTCGACCAGGCGATCGCCCGGCTGCCGGGTGCGCGGCCATGACGCCGGCCTTCGCCCGCGCGTTCGCGGCCGTCGTGGTCGTCGAGGGCGGCTACACGCGGGACGCCGCCGATCCCGGCAACTGGACCGGCGGGGCGGTCGGCGCGGGCGAGCTGCGCGGCACGAAATACGGGATCAGCGCGGCGGCGTATCCGACCCTCGACATTGCCGCACTGACGATCTCGGTCGCGGCGGCGCTGTATCGGCCGAGGTACTGGGACGTGATCGCGGGCGATGCGCTGCCGTGGCCGGTCGCGCTGATCGCGTTCGACTGCGCGGTCAACCAAGGGCCCGGCATCGCCGCGCGGATCCTGCAGCTGGCGCTGGGCGTTGTGGCGGACGGCGTCGTGGGGCCGGTGACGATCGCCGCGGCCGCCCGCTTTGCCCGCGGCCCGTCGCCCGTCGTGGTGGAAATCGCGGCCCGCCGGGCGGTCCGCTACGCCGCCGGCGACATGGCACATTTCGGGCTCGGCTGGATGCGCCGGCTCATGACCATGACCGCCAAGGCGGTCGCTTAGCACCTGGAGACACACGATGCAGATCGACCTCGCGCCCGCGGTCACCGCGCTGGCGCCGCTGGCGCTTGCCGCTTTCACGGCGGCGATTCCCTACGGCCTGGTGCTCGCGCGGCGGGCGATCGGGCTGCGCCTGACGGCGCACCAGGTGGCTGTGGTGACCGGTGCGGCCGATGCCGGCGCGAAGGCCGCCTACGGCTTCCTGGTGGCGAATGGGGCGTCCTATGCCGACGTCCCGGTGCGCAACGCGGCGATCGCCGTCGGGGCGAACCACATGCTCGCCAGCGTGGCGCCGGCGCTGCGGGCGCTGAACCTCACGCCCGAGCACGTGAGCGCCATGGTCTCCGCCCGCCTGGGTGGCCTGCTGGCGGCCGACCCGACCGTGGGCGTGACGGCGCCGGCGGCGGTGAAGCCTGCGGCGCCGGTGGCCGCCGCCGCCTGATCCGCTCGCGCCGGGGCGGACGTTCGCCGGCGCTTTCCTGATCCTGCTGGAGATACCTTGATGCGCAAGCTCTTGCTCGCGGCTGTGGCCGTGTGCCTGCTCGCCGGCTGTTCGCCGGCACAGAAGACGGCGGCCCTGCGGGTGGGCTGCTCGGTGGATGGGGTGGTGCAGCCGCTGGCCGCGTCCACCGTGGCGAGTCTCGGGACCGCCGGCGCCACGGCCGCCACCGCCGATACGCTGCTGGTGCATCCCGCCGTGGTGGCGGCGTGCGCGCAGATCGGCGGGACGCCGGCGGTGGTGGCCGCCGCGACGCCGCCGCCGCCGCCGACGGCCGCCGCGCCGGCAGCCGCGCCGGCGAAGTAGCGGCCGATGCAGGTGGTGATCACCAGCGGGGAGGGCGTCACGGGCGCCCTGATCCGCTGGTACACCTGGTCATGGGCGGCGCATGCCGGGTTCGTGCTCGATGACGGGACGATCCTGGATGCGACGCCGGCGCTGGGTGTGGCGAACCACCCGAAGGTCGCCGGCGGCGTCGTGCGGCGGTTCGCGGTCAAATGCCCCTCGGGCGTGGCCGAGGATGCCGTCGCCTGGGCGCGCCGCCAGGTCGGGGATCCCTACGACTGGAGCGCGATCTACGGCATGGCCTGGCGGCGGGACTGGCATCGGCCCGGGAAGTGGTTCTGTTCCGAGCTGGTGGCCCGCGCGTTCGAAGTGGCAGGGTGCCCGCTGCTGTGCTCGGCCCAGATGGACCGGGTGACGCCGCGGGACCTGCTGATGAGCCCGCTGCTGCGGGAGGTCGGGACGTAGGCGAGCGGTGTTCTGACGTGACGATGGCGGCCCAGGGAGCGATCCCTGGGCCGCTTTTGTCGTTTCTGGGGTGCGAACGGAGCGGCAACCGATGGCACGGATTTGGCACAGGTGCCGGGCGGATTTGGGCGGTTTCCGGCGGCTGGCCGTGAACGAAACGGGGCCTGGGTGTTTCGTCGTTCGCGTGCGATTTCAGAGAGTTAAGTGGTGCTGCTGGAGGGGATTGAACTCTCGACCTCTCCCTTACCAAGGGAG
>JABBNW010000158.1 GCA_019352115.1 Pseudomonadota bacterium | reverse complement strand
CGGAACCGAACGGAAGGGTTCCAAGGGCGATGCCCTTGGCGGGGTCCAGGGGCAGAGCCCCTGGCCTTGCTTGCTGACGGACGCGCCCTACAGCGACAACTTCAGCTTCGCCGCGATTTCGCCCACGACGCCGCGGCGGAAGGCCAGCACGCAGATGACGAAGATGGCGCCTTGGGTGACGGTGACCCAGGAGCCGAACTGGGCGAGGTAGTTTTCCATCGAGGTGGTGATGGCGGCGCCGATGACGGGGCCGAACACGGTTCCCAATCCGCCGAGCAGGGTGGTGAGCACGACGTCGCCGGAGCGGGAGGAGGCGACGCCGTCCAGGGTTGCGATGCCGAATACGATCGAGGTTGTGGCGCCGGCGACGCCGGACAGGAACGTGGACAGGACGAAGGCGATCAGTTTGTAATCCTGCGTGCGGTAGCCGAGTGAGATGGCGCGCGGTTCGTTTTCGCGGATGGCTTTCAGCACCTGGCCGAACGGGGAGTGGATGATCCGGTGGATCAGCAGGAAGCCGGCGAGGAACACTCCGGCGACCAGCCAGTACATCGCCATGTCGTTATGCAGCGGGAAGATGCCGAAGGCGGTGCCGCGCGGCACTTGTTGGATGCCGTCCTCGCCGCCGGTGAAGGGCGCCTCGACGCAGAAGAAGTAGACCATCTGCGCGAGCGCCAAGGTTATCATCGCGAAATAGATGCCCGATCGGCGGATGGCGAGGTAGCCGAGTGCCAGGCCGAGCAGCCCGCCCGTGGCGCCCCCGAGCAGGATCGCGACCACGGCGTCCACGTGCCAGACTTTCAGGGTCCAGGCGCCGATATAGGCACCCATGCCGTAGAACGCGGCGTGGCCGAAGGACAGCAGCCCGACGTAGCCGATCATCAGGTTGAACGCGCAGGCGAACAGCGCTGCGGTGAGGATGCGCATCAGGAAGATCGGGTACAGCACGTGCGGCAGCACGACGATGGCGGCCAGCATCAGCGCGAAGCCGACCGCCTGCGCGCGGTTGAAGCCGAACAGGCCGGGGCGGGCGGCAGCGGCGGGGAGGGGCGCGGTGGAGGCGGACATCAGGCGGCCTTTCCGAACAGACCGCGCGGCATGAACAGCAGCACGATGACCATCACCAGGAAGATCACCGTGGCCGAGGCTTGCGGGTAGAAGACTTTCGTCAGCCCCTCGATCACGCCGAGGCCGAAGCCGGTAAGGATGGAGCCCAGGATCGAGCCCATCCCGCCGATCACCACGATGGCGAACACGGTGTTGATGAAATTATCCCCCATGTCGGGGTTCACCGAGTAGATCGGCGCCGCCAGCACCCCGGCGAAGGCGGCGAGCGCCACGCCGCAGCCGTAGGTGATGGTGATGAGGCGCGGCACGTTGATCCCGAAGGCGCGCACCAGCGCCGGGTTTTCGGTCGCCGCGCGCAACCGGGCGCCGAGGAACGTTTTCTCGATGATCGCCCAGGTGGCGAAGCACACGACCACCGCCGCGACCACCACCCAGGCGCGGTAGATCGGCAGGTACATGAACCCGAGGTCGGTCGCGCCTTGCAGCGCGGCGGGGATGTTGTAGGGCATGCCCGAACTGCCGTAGTAGTTGCGGAACAGCCCTTCGATCACGAGCGCCAGTCCGAATGTCAGCAGCAGCCCGTACAGGTGATCGAGCTTGTAGAGCCGGCTGATCAGGGTGCGTTCCAGCACGATCCCGAAGAGGCCGATCAGGATCGGCGACAGGATCAGCGCCGGGAAATAGCCGATGCCGAGGTATTGCAGCAGGATCCAGGCGGCGAAGGCACCCATCATGAACAGCGCGCCGTGCGCGAAGTTGATGATGTTCAGCATGCCGAAGATGATCGACAGGCCGAGCGCGAGCATGGCGTAGAACGCGCCGTTGATGAGGCCGAGCAGCAACTGGCCGAACAGCAGGGGCGCGGGAATGCCGAAGATCATCATCATGGCGAGCGGTCCCGGAAAGCGTGGTGCGGTCAGACGCCGAGGTAGTCGTGCAGCTTGTCCATGCTGGAAGACAGAAGGTGGTTCGGGATCATGTCGATCACCCGTCCGTGTTCCATCACGTAGTGCCGGTCTGCCACGGTGGCGGCGAAGCGGAAGTTCTGCTCGACCAGCAGCACGGTGAAGCCCCGCGCCTTGATCTCGCGGATGGTGCGGCCGATCTGCTGGACGATGACCGGGGCGAGCCCCTCGGTCGGTTCGTCGAGCAGCAGCATTTTCGCGCCCGTGCGCAGGATGCGGGCGATCGCGAGCATCTGCTGCTCGCCGCCCGACAATTTGGTGCCGTGCGCGGTGCCGGCGCGCTCCTTGAGGTTGGGGAACAGCGCGTAGATCGTTGCCAGGTCAAGACCACCAGGCGCGATCACCGGCGGCAGCAGCAGGTTCTCGGTCACGCTGAGCGAGCCGAAGATGCCGCGTTCCTCGGGGCAGAAGGCGATGCCGGCGCGCGCGATGCGTTCCGGCGGCGCGCCGATCAGCTCGGCGCCGCGGAAGCGGATGCTGCCCTGGCGGCGCGGCACCAGGCCCATGATGGATTTCAGGGTGGTGCTCTTGCCGGCGCCGTTGCGGCCGAGCAGCGTGACCACCTCGCCCTCGCGCACCTCGAATGCCGCGCCGTGCAGCACATGGCTTTCGCCGTACCAGGCGTTGAGGTCCTTGATTTCAAGCATGCACCGGCTCCGGCGCTTCGGACCCGAGATAGGCCGCGATCACCTCCGGATTGGCCGAGACGGTGGCGTAGTCGCCCTCCGCCAGCACGCGGCCGCGGGTCAGGACGGTGATCGTGTCGCACAGGCCTTCGACCACCGAGAGGTTGTGCTCGACCATCAGGATCGTCCGTCCGGCGCGGATGGTGCGGATCAGCTCCATGATCCGATCGACATCGGCATGCGTCATGCCGGCGGTCGGTTCGTCGAGCAGCATCATCTCCGGGTCGAGCGCCAGGGTGGTGGCGATCTCGAGCGCGCGCTTCTGCCCGTAGGCGAGCTGCCCGGCGGTGGTTGCGGCAAAGCCCGCCAGGCCGACATCGAACAGCAACTGGTGGGCGCGGTCGTCGAAGCGCCGCAGCGCCGTTTCCGAGCGCCAGAAATCGAACGAGTTGCCGCGCGTCCGCTGGAGCGCGAGGCGCACGTTCTCGAGCGCGGACAGCCGCGGGAACACCGCCGAGATCTGGAAGCTGCGCACGAGACCGAGCCGCGCCACCTGGGGGGGCTTCATCCCGGTGATATCGATGCCCCTGAAACGAATCCGTCCCCGGGTCGGCTGGAGGAACTTGGTCAGCAGGTTGAAGCAGGTGGTCTTGCCCGCCCCGTTGGGACCGATCAGCGCATGGATCGTACCGGTGCGCACCGCGAGGGAGACGTTGTCCACCGCGAGGAAGCCGCTGAATTCCTTGCTCAGCCCGGCGGTTTCCAGAATGGTCTCGACCACAGGCGGCTGTGTCCCTTCGTTTGCGGAATTGCTGTCTCCCGGTCGCGGCTGATTGCATATCGCCCGGATGGGCGCAAGATCGCAGTTTGCGACGCCCAAGCCTGTGAGGACCCATGCGACTGCGCAGCCCCCTGTTCGCGCCCGGCGACGCCGCGCGCAAAATCGCCAAGGCGATCGACTCTGCCGCCGACGCGGTGATCCTCGATCTCGAGGATTCGGTGGCCGCGCCGGCAAAACCGGACGCGCGCGCCGCGGTGGCCGCGCGGCTGGCCGGGATGGCGGGCGCCCCGCGCGCGGAGGCGCTGATCGTGCGGGTGAACCCGCCCGGCACGCCGTGGTATCTGGCCGACCTGGCCGCCGTCGTCGCGGCCGGCGTGGCGACCGTGATGCTGCCGAAATGCGCCGGGGCGGCGGATCTCGGCAGGCTCGATCACCATCTGGAGGCGCTGGAAGCGGCGGCGGGCCGGGCGATCGGCAGTGTCCGCGTGGTGGCGATCGTGACCGAGACGGCCGCCTCCGTCTTCGGTCTCGGCGGCTACGCGCCGGTGGCCGGGCGGTTGGCGGCGCTGTGTTTCGGGGCCGAGGACCTGTCCGCCGATCTCGGGGTCGCGCCGCGGCACGCCGACGGGGCGCTGAACGCGGCGTCCGCCTTCGCCCGCGCGCAGGTGCTGCTGGCCGCCGGGGCGCTCGGCGTGCCGGCGCTCGATACGCCCTGGCCCGATCCGCGCGATCCGGCCGGGCTGGAACGCGAGGCGCGCGCCGCCGCGGCGGACGGGTTTGGCGGCAAGATCCTGATCCACCCGGCGCAGATCGACGCCGTGAACGCCGCCTTCACCCCGTCGGCCGAGCAGGTGCGCTGGGCGGAGCGGGTGCGCGACGCGTTCGCGGCCAATCCGGACGCCGGCGTGTTCGCGCTGGACGGCAAGATGGTCGATCGGCCGCACGCCAAGCTGGCGCAGCGGGTGCTGGCGGCGGCAGGGCAGGGGGGTTGAGCAGGGCCTCCTGGCTCGGAAAAACGATGGCCTGCATCGGGGGCGGACGCTATGGAGGACCGGCGGGATGTCGCCGGTCGTGGCCCGGATACGCCGGGGCAGGCGCCGCAGGCGAGCAGGGATGCACATGAGCCGACGGGTCGAGGCCGACTATGACGTCCTGGTTTGCGGCGGCGGTGCGGCGGGCATCGGGGCTGCGATCGCGGCGGCGCAGGCCGGCGCACATGTCTGTCTGGTCGAGAAATATGGTTTTCTTGGCGGGGCCGCGACCAACTCCCAGGTGCTCGCCTATTGCGGCCTGTTCCAGCAGGGCGAGCACCCGGTTGCTGCGGTCGGCGGCGTCGCGCGGGAGGTCGTGGCGGAACTGCGGACGCTCGGGCTCGATGGCGAAGCGTATCGATCCGAGACGACCGGCAACTGGATCCTGCGGCTTGACCCAGAGATCCTGAAATTCGCGCTCGACCGGCTGGTGATCCGCCATGGGATCGAGGTGTTCCTGCACACTCGGGTGGCCGCCGCGACCCGCACCGGCAGAATGATCGAGGCGGTCACCCTGGCCGGCATGGATGGGCGCCGGCACGCGGTCGCGGAGGCGTTCGTCGATGCCAGCGGCGACGCCAATCTCGCGATGGTCGCAGGCGAATCCTATCAGGTCGGCGACGCGGAAGGGCGCTTGCAGGCGGTGACGATGCCGTTACGCATCGGCGGCGTCGCGCCCGACCTGCCGATCGACCGCGCCCGGCTCTGCGCGGTGATCGCCGGTTACAATGACGGCGGCGGCGCCTATCCGATCCATCGCACCGACGGCGGGATCATCCTGCGCCTGCCCCTGTCGCGCGACATGTGGTGGCTGACGGTCGATCTCGGCATGGAGGATCTCACGTCGGGCAGCTTCACCCGGGCGGAGATGGCCGGGCGCGCGATGGCGCATGAGTACGTCGCACTGCTGCGGCGCGAGATGCCCGGGTTCGCGCACGCCTATCTGGTGGCAACCGGGCCGCAGGTCGGCATCCGCGAGACACGCCACCCCGCGGCGCGCACCGTGCTGACCGGGGCCGATGTGGTGTCTGGACGGCAGCGGGACGACGGCGTTGCGCGCGCGGCGTGGCCGATCGAGTTGCACGGCGCGGCCGGGCGGCCGGTGTACACCTCGGTCGGCGGTGTCGGGTTCGCGCATGTGCCGTACGATGCGATCCGCGCGGCGTCGCTCGACAACCTCTGGTACGGCGGGCGGGTGATCGGCGCCGATCCGGAGGCGTATGGTTCGGTGCGGGTGATGGGGACGGCTTTTGCCACCGGCCAGGCAGCGGGCGTGGCGGCGACCGACTACGTGGAGCGCGGCCGCCGGGTGGACGTCGCTGGGGTTCGCGATCGGTTGCGCGCCCAGGACGCGATCATTTGACCGTTCCAGCCCGCCCGTAGCTGCTGAAGCGTGCCCGCGCCGCATCCAATTCGTCCAGGTCCAGCAGCCGGGGCGATCCGGCAGCGCGCGCCAGGAGATATTGGCGCGCCAGGCTTTCCAGGACGATCGCATCGGTGAGCGCCTCGGCCACCGTCGGCGCGTGCACGATCATGCCGTGGTTGGCGAGCAGGCAGGCGCGCCGCCCGTCCAGTGCCGCCACCGCTGCCGCCGCCAGTTCCGGCGTGCCGAACGTGACGTAGGGCGCGCAGCGGATGTCGTCGCCGCCGAAGGCGACGATCATGTAATGGAACGCCGGCAGCGTCTGGCCCAGGCAGGCGAGCGCGGTGCAGGCTTCGGCATGGGTGTGCACGATCGCGCCCGCCTGCGGGCAGGCGTGATAGATCGCCGCGTGCATCGGGTATTCGCTGGACGGCACGCCGCGCCCGCGTACCGCGCCGTCCCTGTCCACCGCCACGATGGCGCGCGCGCCGACCGCCTCCGCCGCCCAGCCGGAGGGCGTGATGAGCATCCCCCGCGCGGTGCGGGCGCTGACGTTGCCCGCGCTGCCCGGCACGAAACCGCGGCGGCCGAGTTCGCGATACGCCGCGGCGATCGCCGCCCGGGTCCCGCTCACATCAGGAACACGCCCTTGCCCGTGTTCTGCGCGTCGAACAGCCGGTAGGCTTCCTCCGCCTGGTCGAGCTTCCAGCGGTCGGTGAACAACTGGTCCACGGCGATGTTGCGCTCGACGATGAAGCGGGCGCATTCGGCCTGGCCGATCACGGAGAAGGTCCAGGAGCCGATCATCGTCAACTGCTTGCGCAGGATGTCGGGGCTGACGTCGATCGTCACGTTGTTGCGCTCCCCCACGAAGCACATGGTGCCCCAGACCTTGGCGCTGCGGATCGCGGCGATGCGGCCTTCGGGCGCGCTCGACGTATCCAACGTGCAATCGGCGCCGCGGCCGTGCGTGAGGTCCTTGATCGCGCCGACCGGATCGTTCGAGCGCGGGTTCACCACCTCGTCGGCGCCGAATTCGCGCGCCCGTTCCAGCCGTTCCGGCGACACGTCGAGCGCGATCACCCGCGCGCCCATCGCTTTCGCGAGCTGGGTGCCGGACAGACCGACCGGGCCCTGGCCGAAGATCGCGATGGTGTCGTTGCCGGACAGGTTCATCCGCCGCAGCGCACCCCAGGCGGTGCCGGTGCCGCAGGAGATCGCGGCCCCCGCCTCGAAGGACAGCTCGTCGGCCAGCGGCACGAGGGTGTTGGCCGGGACGCACAAATACTGCGCGTGGCCGCCGTGCGCGTTGTTGCCGTACACCTTCACCGGCACTTCCTGGCACAATTGCTGCCAGCCGGAGCGGCAATGCGCGCAATGCGCGCAGCCCTGGTAGTGGTGCACCATGACGCGCGCGCCGATCTTGCCGTCCGCATCCGTCACGCCGGCGCCGCGCGCGGCGATGATGCCGCAGGGCTCGTGCCCGGCGATCACCGGGTTGGGATTGGCCGGCAGCCCGCCGACCGAGGCACCCTTGTCGCCCTTGGGGCGGCGATACTGGTGCAGGTCCGAGCCGCACATGCCGGACGCCTTCATCTCCAGCACCACCTCGCCCGGCCCCGGGGTGGGGTCGGGGAATTGCATCAGCTCAAGCTCGCGCCCGCCCGTGAATACGATGCCGCGCATGGGCTTTCTCCTGTCGAAGCGGGTTATTGCGCCGGACGTTCCGGCGTCGGGAACAGCAGCGGGAAGGCGCTGTGGACATGCGGCGCCGTCACCGACGGCGCGCCGCGGTGCAGGTAGTCGCGGTTGAGGTCGGCAAGCTTCGCCACGCCGAGCAGCGCCATTGCCACCGCGGTTTCCTGTTCCAGCAGTTCGAGCACGCGGCCGACGCCCGCCGCGCCCTCGGCCGCCAGGCCATAGCAATAGAGCCGGCCGATCGCCACCGCGTCGGCACCCATCGCGATCGCTTTGACGATGTCGGTGCCGCGGCAGATGCCGCCGTCGATCATCACCTTGGCGCGGCCATGGACGGTGTCCAGCACCTCCGGCAGCACGTCCATCGCGCCGCGGCCCTGGTCGAGCTGGCGGCCGCCGTGGTTCGAGACGTAGACGACGTCGACGTCGAGATCGCAGGCTGCTTCGGCGTCTTCCGCGGTCGCGATGCCTTTCAGGATCAGCGGGATGCGGTGCTTTTCCTTGAAGCGGGCGACGTTGCGCCAGGAGAACCCGGCCTGGAATTCATGCCCCGTGGCGGCGGCGCGCCAGGGTTTGACGAAGCGCGCGGCGATGTCGCGCTCGCGGCGCGAATAGGCGGCCGTATCGACGGTGATGGCGAAGGCGTTGTAGCCGGCATCGACCGCGCGGTGGACGATGTCGTCGATCCAGGCATCGTCGCCGCGCACGTAGAGCTGGAACACTTTCGGCCCCGACGCGGCGGCGGCGCTGTCCTCCAGTCCCGGCTTCGTCACGGAACTGACGATGATCGGCACGCCGAAGCCGGACGCGCCGCGCCCGGCTTCCGCCGCGCCGCCGGGGTGGAACGATTCCAAGGATCCGACCGGGGCGAGCATCACCGGCAGCCGCAGCTTCATGCCGAGGAACGTGCTGGACGTGTCGACATGCGAAACATCGCGGCAGACGCGCGGGCGGAACGCAATCTGGTCCAGGGCCATGCGGTTGCGCCGCATCGTCGTTTCGGTCTCGGTGGCGCCGATCAGGTAGCCCCAGGTGTTGTCGGACACCTTGGCCCGCGCGGCGGGGATGAACTCGTGCAGGGTCTGGTAGTCGCCGCCCAGTTCACTGAGGTGCGGGGCTTCTGGCATGGACGTTGTCCTCTTTGGTTCGGCGCGCGCATCTGGCCTCCGCCGGCGGCGGTGTGCAAGGGGGCGGGGCGGGGACGGAGGTTTTGCTGCCGCGGCCGGCGTGCCATGCTGCCTGCGCGTATCCCCAAGGAACGAGGTCCCGTCGCATGGAATCCGTCGCCGCCCTGCTGCGTGAGACCGCCGAACGGCTGTTCGCCCGCGCGATCACGCCGGCCGTGCTGCGGCTGGCGGACGGCGGCGGGTGGCCGGACGCGGCCTGGGCGGCGGTGGAGGCCGCCGGACTGGCGCGCGCGCTCGCGGCTGAGGAAGACGGCGTGCCGATCGCCGATGCGCTCGGGCTGCTGCGGGTCGCCGGGGCGCACGCGGTGCCGCTGCCGCTGGCCGAGACCATGCTGGCGGGCTGGCTGCTGACCGTCGCGGGGTTGCCGGTGCCGGACGGGCCGCTGACGGTCGCCCCGGTCGTCGCGGAGGAGCGGCTGCACCTGCGGCGCGCGGGGGGCGCCTGGCACCTGTCGGGGCGGGCGACCCGGGTGCCCTGGGCGCGGCATGCGGTCGCCGCAGCGGTGCTGGCCGAGTACGCCGGCGCGCCCCACGTCGTGCTGCTGCATGCCGGCGACTGGCGCAGCGCACCGGGGGCGAACCTCGCCGGCGAGCCGCGCGATACGGTCGAGATTGCGGGACCGGACATCGCGGCGGCGGATCGGGTGGCGCCGCTGGGTCTGCCGGGGGAGGCGCTGTTCGCGATGGGCGCCGTCGCGCGCGCACAGCAGATCGCCGGCGCCCTGCACGCGCTGACGGCGATGACCACGACCTACGCGCAGGAGCGCAGCCAGTTCGGGCGCCCGATCGGCAGGTTCCAGGCGGTGCAGCAGACCCTTGCGGTGCTGGCGGCGCAGGCTGCTGCGGCGGCGGCGGCTGCGGACCTGGGGGCGGAAGCGGCGGCGGAGGGGCTGCGGCCGGCGCCGATTGCCGCGGCCAAGGCGCGCGCGGGGGAGGCGGCGGGGATCGGAGCGGCCATTGCGCACCAGGTGCACGGGGCGATCGGCTTCACCCAGGAGCACCGCCTGCACGTCCTGACGCGCCGGCTGTGGTCCTGGCGCGACGAGTTCGGCAACGAGGCCGTCTGGCAGCGGCGGCTTGGCGCGCAAATGCTGGCCGCCGGCGCGGACGGGCTGTGGGCGGCCCTGACCGCGGCCTGAGAGTTTGCAAAGGGATGCCCTTTGTCGACACTCTGGCCGAACGGAGTCTATGATTCCTTTTGCAACTTCTGTGCGGCGGTGGGGCGGATGACGCCGTTCGGCGCGCGGCTGCGGGCGCTGCGGGCGGAGCGGGGGCTCACGCAGCGTCGACTCGCCGCGGAGTTGCAGGTGAGCGCGGCCTACCTCTCGGCGCTGGAGCACGGCCGACGGGGCGCGCCGAGCGCGGGGCTGGTGCACCAGGTGAACGAGGTCTTCGGGCTGATCTGGGACGATGCCGACGAACTGGCGCGGCTCGCGCGGCTGTCGCATCCGCGGGTGGTCGTGGATACGGCGGGGCTGACGCCGGAGCAGACGGCGCTGGCGAACCGGCTGGCGCGGAGCCTGCACCGGTTGGCGCCGGAGACGGTGGCAAGCCTGCACGCGATCCTGGACGCGACGGCGCCGGCGGGGAAGCCACGGCTGCGGCGGCCGGCCCGCGGGGGATGAAGGGCGGTTGCCGGCGGGGCGGGGCGTGGGTATAGGGGGGCGGATGCCGACGTAGCTCAGGGGTAGAGCAACTGATTCGTAATCAGTAGGTCCTCGGTTCAATTCCGAGCGTCGGCACCAGTAATGCCGGACCCTATGGGGCATCGGCGGGACGCTCCGCAGGCCTTTGCGCCGCTCTCCGCAGTGGCGGCCCGCTGTCCCCGGGGTTCGATGCTGCGGAGGACGGCAGGGCAGGGCGTCCGCACCGGGCTGAAACCATTTTGTAACGCCGCGGACCGCAAGAT
>JABBNW010000157.1 GCA_019352115.1 Pseudomonadota bacterium | reverse complement strand
CACCCGCACGGAACCCAAACAGTATGGGGTCCAGGGGACGAGTTCCCTGGCGGGGTCCAGGGGCAGAGCCCCTGGCCTTTTACCCGCCCTCCAGCTCCAGCGCCCGGGCGTAGACCCGTTTCCGCGGCAGGCCGGTGGCGGCAGCGACGAGAGCGGCGGCGTCTTTCAGGCTGTTTGTTGCCAGGGCGGCGCGGAGCTGGCGGTCCAGGCTGTCCTGGTCCTGCTCCGCGCTGCCTTCCGCCGGCGGACCAAGCAGGACGGTCACTTCCCCGCGTGCTGGTTCCGCGGCGTAGTGGGCGGCCAGCGCGGCCAGCCGGTCGCGGCGGATTTCCTCGAAGCGCTTGGTCAGTTCGCGCGCCACCGCAGCCGGCCGGTCGCCGAACACGGCGAGGAGGTCCGCCAGCATGCCCGCCAGCCGATGCGGGGCCTCGTACCAGATCAGGGTGGCCGACAGCCCGGCCCGCTCGGCCGCGCGTAGGGCGTGGAATCCGGCTGTGCGGGCGGCGGCGCGCGGCGGCGGGAAGCCGAGCGCCAGGAACGGCAGCGGCGGCAGCCCGGACAGCACGAGCGCAGTCACCGCGGCGTTCGGCCCCGGCACGGCGTGCACCGGATGCCCGGCGGCCAGCGCCGCGCGCACCAGCCGGTAGCCCGGGTCGGAAACGAGCGGCGTGCCGGCATCCGAGACCAATGCCACCGTACGTCCCGCAGCCAGGCGCGCGAGCACGGCGGGGATGGCCGCGTCCTCGTTGTGCTCGTGCAGCGGCGCGGTGCGGGCGTGCACCCCGAGCGCGCCCAGCAGCCGCGCGGTGTGGCGGGTATCCTCGCACAGCACGAGGTCGGCCTCCGCTAGCGCCACACGTCCGCGTGGTGAGAGGTCGCCGAGGTTGCCGATCGGCGTGGAAACCAGCACAAGTCCGGCCGGCGGGCCGGCGCTCCCGGTCTCGGAGTCTGCGGGAGATGCGGCGGATGGATCGTCGGACATTGCTGCTCCTGGCTGGCAGCCTGGGGCTGTCCGCCTGTACGGTCGGCCCGGGGCCAGGCCCATACCCGGCCGGCGGCGGCCCGGTGGGCTCCCTCGCGCCCGGCGCGGGAGGAGAAGGCCCTGAATCGCTCAGCGGGATGCCCGCCGGCGCCGGCCCAGGCTACGCCGCGAACGGCCCGGTGGCGATCCTGCTGCCGCTCACTGGGCGGCTCGCTGGGATCGGCCAGGCGATGGGCCAAGCCGCGCAACTCGCCCTCGCCGCCCCCGGTGCACCGCCGCTGCTGACCGAGGACACCGGCGGCACGCCGCAAGGCGCGGCCGCGGCGGCACGGACGGCGCTTGCCGGCGGGGCGCGGCTGATCCTGGGTCCGCTCACCGCACCCGAGACCGCCGCCGCGGCGCCGATCGCGCTCGGCGCCGGCGTGCCGATGCTGGCGTTCACCAACGACCCGTCGGTGGCGCGGCCCGGGGTCTGGACGCTTGGGATCACGCCGGGCCAGCAGGTCCGCGCGCTGGTCCGCGCCGGCGCTCGCCAGGGGCGCACCCGGTTCGCGGCGCTGTTGCCCGACTCCCCGCTCGGCCAGTTGATGGGTCAGGCACTGGCGACCGCGACCGCCGCGGCGTCCCTGCCGAGCCCGACCATTCGCTTCCACAGCGGCAGCATGGGATCGATCAACGCGTCGGCGCGGTCCCTGTCGGACTACGACGGACGCTGGGGCCCGATCGAGGCGCAGATCCGCGCCGCCCGCGCCGCCGGCACGGTGGAGGGGCGGCGCCAGGCCATGGCGCTGCGCAAGCAGGTCCCGCCGCCGCCGCCATTCGACGCCCTGCTGCTCGCCGACACCGGCGAGACCCTGCACGAGCTGGCGGCGGTGCTGTCCTATTACGTGGTGGGCCGGCCGGCGGTGCAGATCATGGGGCCATCGCTCTGGGCCGACCCGGCCAGCGGCGCGGCACACCTGCCCGGTGCCTGGTATGCGGCCGCCGACGCGTCAGCGCGCGATGCGTTCGTGGCGGCTTTTGCCGGGCGCTATGGCGGCACGCCGCCTGGCGTGGCGGACCTTGCCTACGATGCCGGCGGCCTGGCGCGGTTCCTTGCTGCCAACGGCTACCAGGCGGCCGATCTCACCGCGCCGCGCGGATTCGCCGGCACCGATGGCTGGCTTGTGCTGCGGCCGGACGGGCATGTGCAGCGCGGGCTGGCGGTCTATGCGGTGGGCGGCGCGGCCGGGGCGCGATTGGTTCAGCCGCCCCCTGCGGGACCCGGCGCCGGGGTCTGAGCCAGGCATGCGGCCCGACCCGCGCGGCCCCGAGATGGGTGGCCCCGAGATGCGCAGCACCGCCCCCGCCGCCGGAACGGTGGCGCGGCAGGTCTGGGACGCGCCGACCCGACTGTTCCACTGGGCGATCGTCGGGCTCGTGTTCACGAGCTGGCTCACCCAGCACGAGGGCTGGATGGGCTGGCATTTCTATTCCGGCTACGCGGTGCTGACCCTGGTGCTGTTCCGCCTGGTCTGGGGTTTCGTCGGCAGCGACACCGCGCGCTTCACGCGCTTCCTGCGCGCGCCCTGGCACGCGCTCGCGCATCTGCGCCACCTGCACCGGCGCGAGCCCGACACCGAGATCGGCCACAATCCCGCCGGGGGCTGGATGGTCGTCGTCCTGCTCGGCCTGCTGGCATTCCAGGTGGGCACCGGGTTGTGCGCGAACGACCAGGCGGCGACCTACGGCCCGTTCGCCGACGCGCTCGGCCAGAGCCTGAGCGATCGGATCACCGAGTGGCACGCGCTCGGCTTCACCCTGATCGAGATCGCGGTGGCGCTGCACGTCGCGGCGATCGCGACCTATGCGTTGCTCAAGCGCCACGACCTGGTGCGGCCGATGATCACCGGGCGCAAGCGGCTGCCGGCCGGGCTGCCGCCACCGCGGCTGGCCAGTCCCTGGCGGGCGGCGGCCGTGCTGGCCGTCGCCGCGCTGGTGGTGGCGTTCGTGCTCGGCCGGTTCGGCTCTACTTAGCGCGGAATTCCTTGTGGCAGGTGTCGCAGGTCTGTCCCACCACCTTGAACTGGGCGGCGAACCCGGCCGTGTCGTCGGCCTTGGCGAGCATCGCGAGCTTCTTCGCCGCCGCTGCGGAATCGGCGGCGTCCTTCTGGAAACCGGCGAAATTCTTCCAGATCGCCGGCAGGGCCTTGGTGTTGTCGCCCTTGTCGCTGCCCGGCGGGAACAGGGTGGGATATTGTTCCATCCAGCGCGCGATCGCCATCGCCGGCTCGGCATAGGGCTTCACCGGCAGCTTGTGCATGAGCCCCGTGCGCATGCCGATGAACGAGCCGAGGACCAGCAACTGCCCGTCCTGGCGGGTCCGGATCGGATTGAAGGCCGGGGCCTGGGCCAGCGCGGCGGCGCCGATCCCGAGGCCTCCGGCCAGAAGCAGTCCCATCGCGGCAAGTCGCGTCGCGCGCATGCATTGTTCCTTCTCTGAGCGAATCGTGGCAATCCGAAGACGTGACGATCGGGCGCGGATGCGCGCCCCGATGACGCGCGCATCTTGCCTGATTTGGCCGCCGGCGCCACAGGAAAACCGTCCGCCCCGCGCCCGCCGTGGCAGACGGCACGGCGCGCCCCCCGGCCGCCGTTCTGCAACGCACGGCCGCCGCCCAACGTCCCAAACCTCGACGTCCGCAACCTCGACGTCCCAAACCTCAACATCCCAGACAAGGAGGCTTCCCCGATGCCCGGACTTCGCGCCGTCGCCGTCTTCTGCGGCTCCCGCGAGGGCAACGACCCCGCCTTCGCCGTCGCCGCAGCCGCTCTCGGCCGTGGGCTGGCCGAGGCCGGGCTGCGGCTCGTCTACGGCGGCGGCGGCATCGGGCTGATGCGGGTGCTGGCGGACGCGGCACTCGCCGCCGGCGGGCAGGTCACGGGGGTCATGCCCGCATTCCTTCGTCGGCGCGAAGTGGCGCACCCGGAGGTCGCGGACCTCATCACCACGGACAGCATGCAGGCGCGCAAGCGGTTGATGTTCGAGCTTTCCGACGCCTTCGTGGCGCTCCCCGGCGGGCTCGGCACCCTGGACGAGACGGTGGAGATCCTGACCTGGCGCCAGCTCGGCCGGCACGCCAAGCCGGTGCTGCTGTGCGACGTCGCCGGGTCCGCCGCGCCCTTGGTCGCGGTGGTGGAGGCCGCCATCGCCCAAGGCTTCGCCGGCCCGGAGGCGCGGGCGATGTTCGAGGTGACCGCGGGCGTGGGGCCGACCCTGACGCGCCTCGCCATGCTGGCACAGCCGGGGCTTTGACAGCCGGGCGACGGAGGACTTTCCTGCCGCGCCCCGCCCTGGAACGGAGACCTGCCACCGTGCCTCCCCCCATCCGCCCGCTGGAGGGCTATCGCGTGCTGGCGCTGGAACATGCGGTCGCCGCGCCGCTGTGCACCCGCCACCTCGCCGACCTTGGCGCCGAGGTGATCAAGGTCGAGCGCCCGGGCGGCGGCGATTTCGCCCGCGGCTACGACAGTTTCGTGCTCGGCCAGTCGAGCTTCTTCATCTGGCTCAACCGCGGCAAGCGCAGCGTAACCCTGGACGTGAAACATCCGGCGGGGCGCGCGGTGCTCGATCGCCTGGCGGCGGGCGTCGACGTCGTGGTGCAGAACCTGGCGCCGGGGGCGGCGGCGCGGCTCGGGCTCGGCTACCCGGCCTTGGCGGCGCGGCAGCCGCGGATCGTGGTGTGCGACATCTCCGGCTACGGCGAAAGCGGGCCATTCGCACGCAAGAAGGCCTACGACCTGCTGATCCAGGCCGAATCGGGGCTGATCAGCGTGACCGGGTCGGAGGCGGAGCCGTCGCGGGTCGGCATCTCGATCGCCGATATCGCGACCGGGATGTACGCGCAGACGGCGGTGCTGGCGGCGCTGCTGCGGCGCGAACGCGCCGGGGTCGGCGCGCATGTGACAGTGGCGATGCTGGACGCGCTGGCCGAATGGATGACCCATTCGGCGCTGCGCTGGGGCTACGCCGGTTCCCTCACGGAACGGGTGCCGACCAGTCACCCGCTACTGGTGCCGTACGGCGCGCACCGGACGCAGGACGGCCAGGTGATCTTCGGCCTGCAGAACGAGCGCGAGTGGGCGATTTTCTGCGCCGACGTGCTAGCGCGCCCGGAACTTGCCGGCGATCCGCGCTTCGCCAGCAACGTCGCCCGGCGCGCGCATCGCGACGACCTCACCGCGCTGATCGAGGCGTTCTTCGCCGACAAGACGGTGGCCGAGGTGGTGGCACTTCTCGACCGCGCCGGCATTGCTAACGGACGACTGAACGGCCCGCGCGAACTGTGGGAGCACGCCCAGCTCGCGGCCCGCGATCGCTGGCGGGAGACGGCGACGCCGGCCGGCCCGGTGCGCGCCCTGCTGCCGCCGGTGACGTTCGCGGATGCGGAAGCGCCGATGGGCGCCGTCCCCGCGCTCGGCGCCGATACGGACGCGGTGCTGGGCGATCTCGGTTACGGCGCGGCGGACATCGCTGCGCTGCGCGCCGCCGGAGCCGTGTGACCCGATCGGCGCGCGCGGCGCCCGGTTCCAGGCCCGGGGGACACCGGGACGACGGACACCGGAACGACGGGCACCGGGACGACGGGCACCGGGACCGCGGCCCGGAAACAACGGCTGCATGACAACGACCGTCCACTTTACCCTCCGGCGACGAACGATGCGATCGCGCCGACCGCGTGGGCGGCCAGGGCTTGGCCCGGTGCCGCGTCGGCGGCCGCGCCCCGCTCCGACGCCGTCGCAGTGGATGTCGCCGACGTTGGCAGGGCAGCGCTCGGCGCGACGCGGGCAGCCGCGGGCGCGGGCAGGCGCAGACGCATGGTCGTGCCCTCCGCCGCGACGGCGCTGATTTCGAGGCTGCCGCCTTGCAGGGCGATCGCGGAATCGACCGGGCGCAACGCCCCGCGCCGGATTTCCGCGTCGGTCCCGGGGCCGTCATCGAGCACGGCGAGCTCGATCATCCAGCCGTCGCGCCGCCCGGTCAGCAGCACTTTGCCGCCTGCGGCCGCCTGCATCGCCTGCTCCAGCATCCCGTCCAGCGCGGCGCGCAGCGCCCGCCGGTCCGTCTGCAGCGCCAGCCCGGGCTGCACCGCGCTGTCCAACACCACCTGGAGATGACCCGCCGCACCGGCCGCGCGGCTCAGCGCGTGCCGCAGTTCGGGCGCCAGTTCAAGCCATTGCGCCGCGGGCGCCACCGGCCCGGCGTCAGTCCGATCCGGGGTCGCATTCGCACCCGGCGCGCGCACCTCGGCGGGCACCGACGCGCCCATGACGAGCCCGACGCATACCGTGACGCACGTTACTCCCAGAAAGACCCAGAAATCGAAAAATCCGGCCATCGCGGAGCCCGATCACACCAACTCGAAGTTGAAATACACCCTTGGGTTGTGCGTGCGCAAACTATTTCTCGTGCCCTTGGCGACGCGAAGGCCCGCCGGCCGTGTCGCGGCCCGCGGCGTTAGACCCATCAGCCAAGAGGCTGACGTACTGCCAGCCTCGGCCCCATCCCGTCAGAGCCGGCCACGACGGGAGGCGCCGGTCCGGCACGCAAGGACAAGAGTCGAACGCGCAGCGGGTTGGCATGACAGCCGCCGCGCCGCTTTCCTCCCCGCCGCCAGGACGATAAGAGACCGCCAGCCGCCGCATGGGACACGCGCCATCGCTTCCGACTCCATCCTGGTCATCAAGCTGGGCGCGCTGGGGAACGTGGTGCTCTCGCTGGGGCCGATGGCCGCCATCCGCCGGCACCATCCGGACGCGAGCATCACCCTGCTGAGCACCGACCCCTATGCGGGCTGGCTCGCCGAGGCGCCCTGGTTCGACCACGTCTGGTCAGGCGGACGGCCGCCCTGGTGGGATGTCGCCGCGTTGTTGCGCCTACGCCGCCGGCTGATCGCGGGCGGCTTCCGGCGCGTCTACGATCTGCAAACCTCGGGACGCAGCAGTCGGTATTTGCGGCTGTTCCCGCGTTCGGCCCGGCCGGAGTGGTCGGGCATCGCGCCCGGCTGCTCCCATCCCGACCGCCAGCCCGACCGCGGCCGGATGCACGACATCGACCGCCAGGTCGGCCAGTTGCGCCAGGCGGGCATCACGGACGTACCGCCCGGCGACCTGAGTTGGAGCCGCGCCGACCTCGCCCGTTTCGCCCTGCCCGACCGCTTCGCGCTGCTGGTCCCGGGGAGTTCCGCGCACCGGCCCGGCAAGCGCTGGCCGGCCGCGCAATACGCCCGCCTGGCGGCGACACTTGCCGCGCGCGGCATCACCCCGGTGGTGCTTGGCGCCGCCAGCGAAGGCCCCCTCGCCGCGGCGATCGCGCAAGGTTCGGGCGCCCGCGACCTCACCGGACGCACTGGATTTGCGGACCTGGCCGCCCTCGGGCGCGCAGCCGAGGTCGCGGTGGGCAACGACACCGGGCCGATGCACCTGCTGGCCGCCGCGGGATGCCGCGCGGTGGTGCTGTTCTCCCGCGAGTCCGATCCGGCGTTGTGCGCCCCCCGCGGCGGGGTGGTGACGGTGCTGCGGCGCGCCGATCTCGCGACGCTTCCGGCCGAGGAGGTCCTCGCCGCGGCGCTGCCCGAGTAAGGCAGACCATAAAGGGACGGATCCCTGGGTTCCGGGCGTCGAGGCCGCGCTTTCATCGTACCAGCGCGCCTTGGGCGGTCCCGACGGTGCTCCGCCCGGCGGGCTGGCGTCCTACGCCGTCGCGACGGCCTGCCGGTCCGCCTCGGCTGCCGCCTCCAGTACATCCTCCACCGGCCCGTCGGCGACCACCCGTCCGCTATCGAGGCGGATCGCGCGCGAACACCACGTGCGTGCCGTCGCCATGCTGTGAGTGGCGAGGACCAGGATCTCGGCGTCGGTAACCAGTTGCGCCAGCCGTTCCTGCGCCAGCCGCTGGAATTCCGCGTCGCCGGCGGCCAGCCATTCGTCCATCAGCAGGATCTCGGGCGCGATCATGGTGGCGATGGCGAACGACAGGCGCACCGACATGCCGGACGAATAGGTGCGGATCGGCACGTCGAGGAACGAGCCGAGGCCGCTGAAGGCACCGATCTCCGCCACCTTCTCCCGCGATTCGGCCTCGCTCATGCCGCGGAACAGGCAGCGCAGCTCGATGTTCTCCCGGCCCGTGGAGTCGGGGTCGATCCCGGCGCTCGGGTCGATCAGGGAGCCGATCTCGCCCTCCACCAGCAACCGCCCGCCGACCGGCTCGTAGATGCCGGCGAGGGTGCGCAAAAGGGTGGTCTTGCCGGCGCCGTTATGGCCGATCAGCGCCACCCGCTCGCCGCGCCCGATCGCGAAATTGAGGTTGCGCAGCGCCGAGATCACGATCCGGTTCTGCTCGTCGGTGCGCAGCCTGAGGCCGGTTCGCGCCAGCAACTGCTTCTTCAGGGATCGGGCGCCCACATGGTACAGTGGGAACTCGATGCTGAGATCTTCGGCCAGGATCCGCGCCATGGCTCAGACCCAGAACGCGATGCGCCCGCGGAAGCGGACGAAGAAGGCGAAGGCCAACCCGCAGAACACGATCGTAAAGCCCAACGCCGAGACCCAGATCAGCGGCGGCGCGCCGGAACCGAGCAGCGGCCCGCGCACCACCTGCATGACGACGTAGAACGGGTCGAGCGTGAGCCACACGGCCTTCGGGCCGAGCGACGTCGGCTTCCACAGGATCGGGGTCATGAAGAACGCCAACTGCATCACGCTGGCGACGATCTGACCGAGGTCGCGGAACCGCGCGCACAACATCCCGAGCAGCAACGCGGCGGCGAAGGCATTGACGCCGAGAATCGCGAGCCCGACGAACATCAGCACGATCCCGGGCCCCGGGAACACCCGGCAGATCACCATCACGATCAGGATCAACGGCAGGTTGTGCGCGGCGATGATCAGGTTGCGGAACACGCAGCGCAACGCATGGGTTGTGTAGGGCAGCGGCAACTGGCGGATCATGCCCTCGGCCGAGATCAGGCTCGTGGTCGCATCGAGCACGATCTGGTTGACCACGTTCCACACGATCAGGCTGACCGACAGGAACGGCAGATAGCTGCGCAGGGTCTCGTGCATCAGCGCCGAGTAGAGGATGCCGAGACCCGCCAGCATGAGCCCGGTGGACAGGGTCAGCCAGAACGGCCCGAGCACCGAGCCGCGATAGCGGTTGCGGATGTCCAGCCAGGCGAGCGTCGCGGCCAGACGCCAGCGGCGCAGCCCGACCGAGATATCCGAGGCGGCGCGCGCCCCCCGTCGCGGCATGGCGGCGTCGTAGTGGAGGCAGGCGCCCGGCGCGCTGCCGGGCGCGGCCAACGCGGTCTGCGCGGTGGTCGCAGCGATCGTCTCGGGTCGCATCAACATGGCGGGGCTTATATCGGCTGCCCCGCGACGGCGCCAGTGCGCGCCGTCGCGGTATACCGGATGCCGCGTCGGCAGGCCGTCATCAACCTGCCACTGGACCCCTGCCCGCTCCCGCCCGAGTCTGGGCCGCTGCGGCGGCTGCGCCCGCCATCCACCGCCTCCCGGGAAGACATGCGATGCTGATTGCCCAGCTCACCGATTTCCACCTCCGCCCGCCCGGCCTTGCGGCCAACCGGGTGGTGGAGACGAACATGCTCACCGCCCGCGCCCTGCGCGCACTGGCCGCCCTGCGTCCGGCGCCCGACGCGATCCTGCTCACCGGCGATCTCGCCGACCGCGGGGAGCCGGGAGCCTATACGCTGCTCGCGCGGCTGCTGGCCCGCGCCGGATTGGGGCCGGTGTTCGCAATCCCGGGCAACCACGACGACCGCGCGACGCTGTGCGCGGCGCTCGGCACGCCCCGCACCGGCGGGTTCCTGCACTACGCCATCGAGGATTTCCCGGTCCGCCTGGTGCTGCTCGACACCTTGGTGCCGGGCGCGAGCCACGGCGCGCTCTGCGCCGAGCGGCTGGCCTGGCTGGAGGCGACCCTCGCCGCCGCACCCGACCGCCCGACCCTGATCGCCATGCACCACCCGCCGTTCGCCACCGGGATCGGCCACATGGACCGCATCGCGCTCGCCGCGCCGGAGGACTTCGCCGCCGTGCTGGCCCGCCACCCGCAAGTGCGGCTGGTCGTCTGCGGCCACGTGCACCGGTCGATCACGACCAGGATCGGGGCGGCGGTGGTGTGCATCGCGCCCTCGGTCGCGCATCAGGTGGTGCTGGAACTGGGGCCGGAGGCGGCCTCCGCCCTCACCCTGGAGCCGCCGGCCTACCTGCTGCACCACTGGTCCGCGGCCGGCGGGTTCGTGACCCACACCGCGCTGGTGGAGGCGTATCCCGGCCCGTTCCCGTTCCTCGGCGCCGACGAATCGCCGGGCGCGGCGCACTGACCGCTACGGCAGGTGGCGGGCGATGTAGGGCGGCAGGTGGAAGGCCGCGGCGTGGATCTCGGGGGTCCAATACTGCGTCGTGCCCAGGATGCCGGCGGCGGCGGCGCGGCGGCCGATCTCCGCGGCGGGAAGCGCCGCCAGCCCGGCATCCTTCGCCGCCCAGCCGAGGGTCATGAAGCCGCCGACATAGGTCGGCACCGCGGCGGTGTAGGCGGTGACGTGGGGGAAGAATTTCGCCCGCCGGACGGAGGTCTCGCGCAATTCGTCGGCCTGCATGAAGGGCACGCCGCACTGGTTCACGACCAGGCCGCGCGGCGTCAGGATGCGCGCGCAGTTGGCGTAGAAGGCGTCGGTGAACAGCACCTCGCCCACGCCGATCGGGTCGGTGGAATCGACGATGAT
>JABBNW010000156.1 GCA_019352115.1 Pseudomonadota bacterium | reverse complement strand
TTCCTGCGGCGGCTGATCAAAGGGTCCTCCGGCAAGCAGTTCCTGATCGTGGATAATCTCCGAGTGCATAAGGCGGTGAAGGTCAGCCGCTGGGTGGCGGCACACAGC
The DNA here is from genome assembly GCA_019352115.1 of Pseudomonadota bacterium. Taxonomy (GTDB): domain Bacteria; phylum Pseudomonadota; class Alphaproteobacteria; order Acetobacterales; family Acetobacteraceae; genus JAJZVS01. Next base: position 10,719 of record JABBNW010000156.1, on the reverse strand, counting down.
GACGAGATCGAGCTGTTTTTCCTGCCGCCCTACGCACCGGAGCACAATCCCGACGAGTACCTGAACAATGACCTGAAGCAGAAGCTGCGGAACTTGCCTCGGCCGGACACGCATGAGGAACTGGTCCGAGGCACGACGTCGGTGCTGCGGTCGCTCCAGCGCCAGCCGGATCGGATCAAGGCTTACTTCAGGCACAAGGATGTTCGTTACGCCGCGTAGAGTCATGTATATTGTTGGGGTATTAGTAACTGGTTCAGAGGCGGAAATTGGCGCGGCTCGCGTGATGGCAGGCCTGTGCGACGATCCGGTAATTGGAAAGGCCATCAACGAGATGCGCTGGAGCGTTATGCAGACGCATGGCGTTGGGGCATCCCTACTGACATCGGACCGCCCGGTGATAATGAGCAACGGGCTCGCTTATCCCGGATCGTTCATCATCCTGCCAATCGGGCCAATGTCTGCTTTTCTCGCGGTCAGGGGAGAGGCCGAGGAGGCGCAGTTCCACGAGAAGCCCATCGCCGAGCTAGTTGAAGTGATTAATCATACGGTCGCTTGGCAGGCCCAAGACTACGTCTGGGGTGCCGATGATGGTCAGATTGGGTTTGTTGACGAGCGGTTGGGGAAAGGCGTCCCTCAATTTCTCGGCGGCGGGAAACCTGTTTACCCCAAGCAAAGATGGGACATCGAGTGACGGCGATCCGGCTACACATTCGGTTCGCGGGCCGAGCCATGGTCCCGACACCGCCACGAGCATCGAGCGGCTGACGATCGCGGTCCTCAGTGTGCGTCTCTATATATGATAATGTCCTCTCTCATATAAACCGTCTGTCATTGGTCTGGTAAGAAAGCGACGGCAATTTTGTGCAGGTGTTCCTTCCGTCCCATGCAGACAAGAAATTGACGAATATATTTAAATGTCGTTGGTGAATGCCTCATCGGCCCTATCCGGCTTCGTGCATCCTGATTGGTCTCCAGCAGCGACAACGTGTTGCCAAGATATTCCTCGGCCAGCTCTCGGGAGACACCGGAGAGCGAGCCTTCCAGGTAGATGGCGCAACCGATCTCCAGGAGATTCATCAGCTCTGAGAATTCATATTGGCGTTCCGGCTCATCCTCGGCTGAAAGGAAGCGATGCCACGCTTGTTGAAACCCCTCATTGAGGGCGACCAGCGTTGCGGCGGATGAATTCCTATCACTTTTGCGAATGGAGACGACCGCGACGGCGAGAGCAATTAACGAAACTCCCGCTGATATTATTGCGACCTCGTCTGAGAGAGTGAGTGTCAACGCGGCGTCATTCCTTTTTGGTGTGCGCAACGGTTGTGGAGACAGTTCCAGCAGCTTGGGTTTGCGGTGTCGTGACCTGGCCTTGAGACTGAGAGCCGCCACCGAGTGCTTGGCCCAGGTGTGCGGTCGTAAGTGCCTTCCCGAGATGGCCTACGGTCAGGCCCTCATTGAGGTGGTGAACAGTCATGCCGTCCTGTGCCATCGCTCGGTTTGAGGCAGGTGGGGTCTTAGCCATGTTTTCATGTTCCTCGTGTCAAAGTGCATTGCCACCATCATATCACGATTTCTGGATCGATCCTTTCCCTGATTTTTGTCCCATACATATTCTGGGATCGGGGCGTGTTTGTGCCGCGCGCGGTCAGCCGATGCCCCCGAGCCGGTGTTGCGCCTCGGACTTACCGGAGGGGAATTTCCTCTCCTCCCCCTGCTTTTCCTTGCCCGGCCTGAACTAACGGAAGTGCCTCCTGGTACGCACAACGGGACACATCAAGAACGACAGGCATGTCGGAAAACCCTCCTGCGGCAGTTTCCGTACACTTCCCCATTCCGACAGGGTTTGTCGTGCAGGGAATTGGCCGATTCCGGGCCCTTCAGGACAATGATGGACAGGTGTCGGAAATCATCTGATTTGCGCTATCACCCTGATATAGCGAATAGAATTCCTTATGCGTACCAGGAGGCACTTCCGTTAGTTCGGGCCCACCTGGCAGCCGAGGCGTCCGATGAGATCGCGACCCGGCTCGTCCGCGAGAGCGCGACCGCGTGCGAGCCGGTGCGTCACTTCCCGCTCGCGGCTCCCGCGCGCCACCAGCTCGCGCCGGGCCTGCGGGTGACCTTCCACGGCGCCTACGCCGTCTATTATCGGCCGCTCCCTGGCGCCGTGGTCATCGTCCGCGTGCTGCATGGCGCGCGCGACGCCACGGCGATCGCGGACCATGGAGGGTTCAAGGGATGACCCAGCTTCCGGCCCGCATCAAAGGCGGCGAGATCACCGCCAGTCCGGGTGCCGCGCAGGTCGTGCCGGCGCTGATCGCCGACGCCGGCGAGCAGGCCGGCTGGCGCTACGTCGAATTCTTCACCGCCAACATCCGCAACCCAAACACGCGCCGGGCCTACGCCCGGGCGTGCAGCCGGTTCTTCGCCTGGTGCGAGGACCGCGGCCTGATGCTGACGACGATCCGGCCGTTTGACGTGGCGGCCTGGGTTGAGGGTTTGCAGGAGCATCATTCGGCGCCGGGCGTGAAGCAGCAGCTCGCCGCCGTGCGAATGCTGTTCGACTGGCTGATCACCGGCCAGGTGGTGCCGACGAACCCGGCCTCGGCCGTCCGCGGGCCGAAGCACGTGGTGAAGACCGGCAAGACGCCGGTGCTGGAGGGCATGGAGTGGCGCAAGCTGATCGACGCCATTCCGACCGGGACGGTGCGGGATCTGCGCGACCGGGCGCTGATCGCCACCCTCACCTATTCCTTCGCACGCATCGGCGCGGCGGTGAAGATGAAGATCGAGGACCTCCGGCCGAAGGGCGCCGGCTGGCAAATCCGGCTGCACGAGAAAGGCGGCAAGGATCACACCATGCCGTGCCACCACGCGCTCGCCGAGACGTTGCACGCCTATATCGCCGCCGCCGGTATCGCCGAGGACCGCAAGGGCTTCCTCTTCCGCACGTCCCGCGGCCACGCCGCGACGGTGCTGTCCGAACAGCCGATGAGCCAGCCCGACGCCTGGCGCATGATCCGCCGGCGCGCCGCGGCGGCCGGCATCATGGCGCCGATCGGCAACCATAGCTTCCGCGCGACCGGGATCACGGCCTACCTCGCGAACGGCGGGGCGCTGGAACACGCCCAGGAAATGGCCGCGCATGAGAGTCCGCGCACGACGAAGCTCTATGATCGTACGAAGGAGCGGCTGACCCAGGACGAAGTGGAGAGGATCAGGTTATAAAGCTCGACGCCGTCCCTGTACGCTACAGAGATTACCCATTTGCCGCGAAGTGTCGAGCATAGAGGCTGACGGCACGCAGGACCAAGGACCTGAATTCACCATCGGTCCTTGAAGAGATCGACCAGCCATCCTAACCAGCCCTTCCGCACCTGCGGCTGAGCAACCTCGGGTCGCTGGAGAGGTCTCTGAGGCGCCGACTTCGTCCCGTAGTGGGCGCGCCGCGCCTGCTTGTCGCGCATCTGTCCGTACTCAATTTCGCTATCGGTCCAGGATGGCGCGCCGATCACTCTCCCATTGTGGATCACGTAGTGCGATCGGCAGGGCAGCGACCAACTCCCGATCGACGGATTCAATGACACAGCCTCGCCATCGAATGTCAATTTCCATTGCGCCGGCGAAAACGGCGTCACCACTTCTCGCCCACAACCGCAACAGCAAAGATGCAGGGCCGTCGCGTACCGCATCGAGACATAGAGGAACCCTGGCTCGAGACGCTCAGGGATGTCATCAACAAACTTATGTTCCAGACGGTCGTAGCGGATCATGCACGATCCTTGTTGATCAGGGTGTTACCGTCCGTCGTGTAGCTGCTGTGAAGCTCCTTATCGAGGTCGCGGTAGTAACCCCGCAGCTTTTTCCACTTGATCACGGCCAGGTCGGCGTTGAGGCTATTGAGATCCGCCACCTGGATGTTGGTTTCGTAGATCCCGCCGGCTTCCTTCTCGGCGAAGGACACGCGGTTCCGCACAACGTCGCGCCGCTCCGGCGTCGAGACGGTCACGCGCAGGATGCCTCCAAGTGAGTTGTCCTCTTCGAGATTCAGGCCCATGCCCACATCGATGAAGGACGCACCGATGGCTTCCAGCTTCTCGATCACCGCCAGCTTGTCAGGTCCGTCATCCATAGCGACGAAGGCAAATGTCACGCCATCCAACAAATGGACGTTCACGGCCGACAGCCGCACCGGATGGGCAACAAGCCCACGGTGCATGCGGGAGTAGATATTCTTGAAATAGTCGACCTTCTTCGGCGCTTCGCGCAACTCTTCCAACGACGCCGCGCCCGGCGCGCGGAAGGCGTTGTGATTCAGGAACTCGTCCTCGTCGAACATCCGGATTTCGGACACCGGCGTCTTGGCGACCTTGTCCAGGATGTAGGAGCCAGTTCCGCCCAGGCCGATGATGGCCACTACCTCCTTCTCCAGCAGCGCGGCGAGCGCCGCCGTGCCGGTCCGGCCCGACGCCGTATCAGGGTATTCGAAGATGGAGTCGGGATCGTTGTCCGCCGGTGCGGCGAACTGACGTGACTTGACCTCCGGGTTCATGACGTGGGCGGGCGCCGCTAACATTGCGTGATAGGTCGTCATCTTTTGATGGTAATCGGTGTACCCGCCGTTCGGCTTCTGCGAGAAATGGTGCCGCACCCAGACGCCCGGCCCGATCTCCCGCCGCTGTGCCCCTTCGCGGCCGAGCTGTAGCTTCACGCCTTGCGCATCGCAGGGGTAATCGCCGTCGAAATAGACTTGGTGATCGCGGAGCGGCTTGCGGGTAAGGTCCCCCGCCAGTTCCAGCGCTGCGACCAGGGTTCCCAACGCGACTTCGCGCTTCTCGTTGACGTAGGGCACTTGGCGGATGACCAAGAACTTCTCGTCAACGATCTGGGTGAAATAACCGTCTGCGCGAAGCTGTCGTAGGTCCTCGTTACGAGAGAACAGTCTCTGTGACATTGAAGATCGTCTCATTCTCGGGGTTGTGGCCGCGCTTTACTTTGACGCTCTGGCCGGGGTCCATTTCGTCCATCGCCGGCACCTGCGCCGCGTTCCGGTAGGTGACGGTGAACTTCGTGTTCGGCTTCGTCGGGCCCGTGGGGAACGCCAGTTTCACCACCTGCTCGAAGCTGACCTCATCGCCCTCAACGGTGCGCGTGCGTCCGTTGACCTTGATCTTGGAGTCGTGAGCCAGCTCTTCCGCGATCTCTTCGATACGGTGTTCCGCGGTTTCGATCTTGGCCTCGGTGCGGTGTTCTTCTGCGACCGCTTCCACCAGCTCGTGTTTGACCTCGGCGAGGTCGCCCAATGCCTGTTCGAGCTGATGTTCGATCTTGTCGCTCTCGCTCATCTCGTGCCTCCAAAGTGGTGACGGAGGTCCCGTCCGCCGCTTGATATAATACGCCCCGCTAAGGATATCAAGCATAGAATTAGCGGCGCTTGACATACTGAGCAACGGCGCAGAGAATCCAAAAAATGACCGCCCCAAGGAGGCCCCTATGTCAGGAACCAGCGACCGACCAACCCCGGAACCATCGCTCGGCGACTACCTGTCGAAACTGAGAGGTGCGGCCGGCATGACCTTGCGGGAAGTCGAAGAAGCGACACGCCGGGACGTCTCGAATGCCTATCTAAGCCAACTCGAAAACGGAAAGATCAATAGACCGTCTCCGAATATTCTACATGCCTTAGCTCGAGTTTATGGGGTCAACTACGAGGATCTCATGGAACGTGCGGGGTATCTCGTGGCTGAGCCAAATCGAACGTCTGAGAAACGGCATGGTCGCGTTGCAACCTTCGCCATCGACGACATCACAACAGCTGAAGAAAATCAGATATTGGAGTATGTTGCGTTCCTAAAATCCCAACGGAAGCGAAAGTGACCAAACCGGACGACGGCGCTCTGACCCTAGGGCAATTGGCGAATGTCCAGCGGCATGCCGATAGGCTCCTGCGGGAAGCGGGGGCGATCGGTCGATTCCCTACGCCGGTCGCGGATATTCTGGCGGCGGCCAAGCTTACAGTCATTGACGATCAGCTGCTGGATGCCAGCCTGCTGAGTCGATTTTTGCATAAGGCAAAGGCCAACGTCGCGACCGGTCTTGTGACGCTAAAATCCGCTCTCAGCAAGGTGCTTGGCATATTTGAACCCCACGACCGGCTGGTGTTCCTCGATAAGAATATCCCCGGTCCGCGGCTTCCTTTTGTCCAGCTTCATGAAGCCGGCCACGGGTTTTTACCTCATCAGAGCGGTCTCTACGCTCTGATCCATGACTGTGAAAAGACCCTCGACCCGGATACAACCGACCTTTTTGAGCGCGAGGCTAATGTGTTCGCTTCAGAGACGCTCTTCCAAGGGAGCCTGTTTGCCGAAATGGCCCACGATGAGCCTTTCGCCCTAAAAGTCCCAATGCAGCTCGCCAAAAAGATAGGTGCCTCGAACTACTCTACGTTTCGCCGATATGTCGAAAGCAACCCGCATATCTGCTGCGTAGTTGTCCTTGAGCCAGTTGTACAAAAGCCGGATGGATCGTTCGTAGCTGAGGTGCGCCGCATCGTCGTATCTAGGACCTTCGACGCAATCTTCGATGCGGCGGTTTTATTCTCCGCCATCACACAGAATCATCCGCTTGCTGGGTCAATCCCACTCTATGCCAGGCGAATGAGTAAACAACGCGGCATTATCTTGACGGATCGCAATCAGGAAAAACATGAATGCGTGGTCGAGTCTTTCGATACGAAGCATCAGATACTGGTTCTTGTGCGCGACGCCGGGCTATTGAAAACCAGCATAATCCTGCCGCGGGTGCGGAAAAGGCTGTCGATATCTCCGAGCGGCATCATTTCATAGCTCGTCCAGGCTGAAGGTCCTATTCCGAGCCTTACATCGCCCTGCCAGGTCAGCGACTACCCGAGTGATCGCCGCGACGGTGAGCGACGTACGTGCTCGACGGGCTTCTGCACCATGCGCACCAGACGAACCTGCGCATTTAGCGCACGATTTTGAGCAAATCGTGCGGTTACCCCTCATAGATGCCGCGCCGTCCGGAGCAGGCGTAGCCGGCGGGAGCCTTGTGCGCCCGCAGTGTGGGGTCCATCGAAGACCGCTCGAAGCGCTTGCCGCAGACCGGACAACGATAGAGGTAGACCGTCTTCGGCCAGCGGGTGCCTGCGCGTTGACGCTGTGCCGGAGGCTGGTGCCAGGGGTTTCCGCTGGCGCGGGACGTGTCGGGTGCCACGAGCGGCCCCGAGGGGGTCAGCTCGATCACGAAGCGCGGCGTGAAGCCGCGGCTCATGATCGTGGCGCCCTGGATGCGTTCGATCCGGTAGGAACGCGGCTGCTGCCGTTCCGCGTTCACCGCGCAGAGCAGGATGTTTCCTTCCTGTGTTCGGCGCAGCGAATAGGGCTCGATCGGGCGCGTGCGTCGGTGTCCCTGTTCGTCGCGGTAGTCGAGTTCGACCAGGAGATGGTTCGAGGCGGCGAAGCGGATCACCTCGATGAAGGGTGTGCTGCGGCCGGGAATGCGAATGCCGCCGGCGGGACCGCGCAGCACCGTGGCGCTGATTTCGACCGGGATTGAGGGCAAGAGAGGCTGCACCACGGCGCCGTTCAGCCAGCGGAAGAATTCCGGCAGCTCTGTCCAGAACAGATCGACCGGCGGCAGCGACGGCAGCTGGTGACCAAGCATGTTGCCCCATTCGCCGATCAGCTCCGGCTGGGCCGGCGCCAGGCTATCGAAGGTCGGGAACGGGATGTGCTTGAAGCGGCACTTCTGGGTGACGATGTCGCGGATCACAGCCGCTGCGTTGCGGAAATCGCCGTGCCGGAAGAGGTTGACCACGTCATAGAGATCGCGCGGTCGGGCGCGCTGCGCGAGCGCGCGCACCTTCTCGCCGAACAGCTCCTCGAAGGCATAGCAGCGCGCCGTCATCCCGTCAGCGGGCGCGTCGCCGTAGGGGTGTGAGACCGGGCGGATGACCGACGGCAGCACCACGTGCTCATCGGCCGTGAGATCGAGCTTGATGCGCGGCAGGTCGCCGCCGCGCGGCGCGATCGGGCCGCGATAGGCGATCCGCCCCTCCCCTGCCCTGCCCCCGGTTTTCAGATCATAGACATCGAAGCGCAGCAACTCGGCCGGCAACTCGATGCCGGTCGTGTCGTATAGCCAGACGGCGATCGCCTTGAACCGTGAGAGCAGGAAATCGCGGTCAAGCTGCGCCGGCTCGATGACGGTGAAGTCGAGGTCCTCCGAAAACCGGTAGGTCTCGAAGAAGCATTTCTTGAGGCAGGTGCCGCCCTTGAACAGCCAGGCGCGCGACAACTCTTCGTCGCGCGCGATGCCGGCCAGCACCCAGCCCAGCACGTAGTCCTTTTCGACCACGCGCGGCTGCAAGCCGAGTTCGCCCGCGAGGCGGATGATCTCCGTGCGGTCGATCATGCCGTCCCCTGCGACCAGGACGGCGGAACCCAGAGCCGCCAGCGCGTTATCTTGCGCGGACAGGGTGCTGACGGATCAAGCTTCGCCATACCCTGCGACAGACGCTCGCGGCAGGCCGCGGCCAGGTCTTGCCGGCCCGGCAGGCGCTCGGCGAGGAAGCCGAGCCGCTTGAACACGGCGCGATTGCCGAGCCGGTCGGCGATGCTCAGGAGTTCGTCGCCCGACGCATCCTCCCGCTCCAAATACGCCGCCAGGCAGTCCGCACCATGGCGGATGCCGCCGCCGATGGCCGGATCGTCGAGCATATCGATGACCGTCTTGGCCGGGCTGCTGACATCGATCCTGACCGTCCCGCGCCACACCGGGCGCATGGCGAACAGCACCTCCGGCCGGACATGCTTGAGAGTGAACGGAATCCCCTCGATCGTCTGTTCCTTCTCGCGTATCGGCCGCGTCGTCAGCACCAACGTGCTGCGGAACAGCTGCTCGGTCAGGCCCCAATGCTCGGCGGCGCTCCATCCGCCGACGCAGGCCGGACCGAACAGCTCCGGGACGATCACCCAGGGGTCCTCGAGTACCTGTTCCTGGCCGAGCGCGGCGATCGGCACCGGCGCATAGAAGCCACGGCGCAACCGCCTCATCCAACCCTGGTCGTTCCAGCGCGCGAGCAGCTTGGAGGCGGTCTGACGTTCGATGTTCAGGATGCCGCTGACATCATCGACCGACACGACCTCCCCCGCGCCGCGCAGCACCTGACTGAGCTGCGTCCGGCCTTTAGGCATTGAGGGAGAGGCGGCTTGCATGAATACCTCAAACGCACAAAATACGCTTTTTATGGAATTACGACATACAGGATATACTAGGAAGTGCTTACCTGTCAACCATTCAGCGGCGCGTCACCGGTAAAGGCGCAGCTCCGTGTCCTGGTAGCGGAGCTTGCGGCGGAAGCGGCTGCCGGGGATGCGCACGGCCGGGTTGACCGGCACCTGGGTCGAGCGGCCTTCGTTGTAGGCGCGCTGGAATTCCGTCGGCTCCCACTTCACGCCGAGCTTGTCGAGGGCCTGGCGCGCCGCGCCGATGAAGCCGCCGGGGCTGTAGAGGATCGGTTCGCCGGAGATTTGCGACGTGATGGCCCGGCCAGAGACGGGACTCATCGGTTCACCGTCGCTTCCAGGGCCGCGATTCTGTTCACTACGGCCTCGAAGGCCGGCACCTCGCCGAATATCATAACCGCCATCGCCGCGTAATCGCGCCGGAGCTGTTCTAGCATGGCGGGCGGCGGTACGAGGGCGAAGCTGCCCGGCGCGGCCGTGTTCGTGCCGGGGCGGCTGAAGAACATACGCTCATGGCGCATGCAGTCTGCGGCCATCGCCAGGTCGGCCGCCGCGCTGCGGCCGGTTGGTGTGCGCAGCACCCGGTCCACGTCGTAGTAGTGCCGCGAGACGCGCCCGTCGCCATGCAGGCGTCCGTCGGCGTCAAACGCTCGCCGCAAGCGGTGCAGAATGAGGACTTTGTCCCAGAAGGTTCGCGCAGGATCGACCGTCGTGACGCCTGCCACCACAAGGTCGAAATTCGCCAGCTCGTCGGCGACGTAGGGCCGGATGGACAGCGGCTTGTTCGGGTCAAGCGCCGATTTCCAGCCCGCTTCGATCTTCACCGCCGGGCGGACATAGGTGTAGCGGCGCGCAATCGAAATGTGGCCGACGCGCAATCAAGGGCGATTTTTGGCGCAGATTAGCTGAGACCGGAGGGTATGTCCGACGCACGCTGTTTGAGACTGGGCGCACGATCGGTGAGACGGACGCGAGATCGAGCGTTCCGACGCAAAATGCGTGAGACGGAAGGCGCCACGGGGTCAGCCGACCTGCTGGACGCTGCGCGCGGAAAACGGACGATTTCCTGGCGGTCGCTCCAAGTCGGCGCTGAACGCCCAAAGACCGACCGGTAACCCGTCCGGAAATCAATTCCGGCATTCCCAGCACACCCCATCTTTTCTGACACCAGCCGTCTGCCAGCCACGCCGGCCGACCACAGCCAGCGTAGCGCAGTCCAGCGGCAGGCATCCGAGGGGGCAGTTCCATGTTCAGGCTTTCGCTCCTTGCGGTGAGTTACTTTATTTTACAAGCGCTTGGCATTCCGCTGCCAGTCTCAGTTAATGTGCGTCGGAACGTTTGATCTCACGTCCGTCTCACCGAGCTTGCGTCAAATCTCATACAATGTGCGCCCACGGTCACCGATGTTCTCACGGATTGTGCGTCGAAATTGACCCTTGATTGCGCGTCCGCC
>JABBNW010000155.1:2808-10830 GCA_019352115.1 Pseudomonadota bacterium | reverse complement strand
CTTACGCCGCCGCCCCCGCGAACGGGCACGCCCCGCGCGCCCGCTTGCGCGCCGCCACGGCGTAGGTGCCCGGCGCCCGGTCCGGATCGGCCGCCGGCGCGACGATCGTGCGGTGGTAGTCGTCCCAGTCGGCCTCCGTCAGCCCGTCCATGTCGGGCACGAAGGCGCTGGCGGCCAGGGTCGCCTCGGCATAGGCGACGCGCGGCACCGGCTGGACCTGGAGCAGCGGCAGGTCGGCCGCCAGCGCCACCGGACGGTCGGTGCGGGTCAGCCGCAGGTTGGTGAACAGCGGGCCGAACCAGCGGTCGGTCTCCACCATCCCCTCCCACATCACGTAGCCGCTGGTCGCCGGCAGGTTCGCGGGCGCGCGCGCGAGCAGGCTCCAGCCCGGCGCGGTGCGCGCCAGGAGGCCGGTCCAGATCTGCACCGCCCCCGGCTCCGGCAGCACGGTCAGGAACGGCGGCGAGCACCCCGCCAGGCCCGCCGGCGCGGCGGCGTCGAAGCGGGCCGCCTGGTGCGGGAACTGCGCCGCCGGCGCCAATGCCAGCCACTCGTCCAGCCCGGCGCAGCGCCAGAAGATATCCACCCCGTCCCAGCGCAGTTCCAGGTCGATCGGCGGGAACACCCACCAGCCGTAGCCGGTGGCGCTGGTGACCGCCTCGCAATACCGATAGGCCCGGGTGGGCAGGGTGCCGGCGGCCGAGCGGTCGGCGCGCTGCGGCGGCCGGGCGTTTGCGATCAGGCGATAGAACCGGGCGATCGGGCCGGCTGCGGCGACGTCGGAGGAGAGCATGGGCCTCGGTCCTTGACTGACGTCCGGTCCCGCCGGCGAGGCGCGGGCGTACCGGCGAGGGGGGGCGAAACCGGGCACGGAGAACGGCGCGCCCGAAGGACGCGGGCCGCGCGGGCACGCCCGGCGGAAGGGGCCGGCGGCGCTGCCGCCGTCGGCCCCGCAAACACCGCAGCGTTCAGCCGTGCCGGCGGCCGGGCACGCGCATGCCGGCGCCGAGCCGGATGCGGCCGGTGTCGGCGACGCTCGCCGCGGAGACGGCGGGAACGGGGGCGGCGGTCGGGCGGCGCATGCCCGCACCCAGGCGGATGGTACCGGAATCGGCCGTCTCGGCGACAACGATCGCGGTCGGCTGCGGAGCGGTCTGGATGTTCATTGCAAAGGCCCTTCGCGTACTAAGGGAGGAACGTCATCCCGGCCGACCGCGCCCGGCGGACCGTGAAACGCAAAACGGCCCGGCCACCTGGGGAGGTGGCCGGGCCGCCGCATGCCCGGATCGCGCGGGGCGCAATGCGCCCGTTGACGAGGCCGTTTCTGCCCGATCGCCGGGCCGGTGTCAAGCATTATTTCCTATAGTAGGCGAAAATTCCTTGCCGCGCTTCGGGCCTCCCGGCACGAAGCGATTGTACCGGCGACGTTGCACGTTAGGGTTGCATCGCCCGCATCTCATACGTTAGTATTTTATCGATCGCTTCGCCCCGACCGGCCAGCCTTGCCCCGGTCGCGCCCAGAAAAGGCTCTCCGACCCTGAGCACCCAGCCGGAGCTCCCCCTGAGCCCCGAAACCCCGACCGCGTCCGCCGGCATGCCGGCGTTGCTCTCGGTCCATCTGTTCGGCGGCATGCGTGCCGTCGACGCGGCCGCAAGGCCCGTCCTGCCGCGGGCCCGCAAGACCCGGGCGCTGCTGGCGGTGCTCGCCATGCACGCACCCCGCCCGGTCCTGCGCACCGAACTGATCGCCCTGCTCTGGAGCCGGCGCGAGCCGGAACAGGCGCGCGGCTCCCTGCGCCAGGCCCTGCACGAGCTGCAAACGGAACTGGGGCCGCTCGCCGCGTCCCTGTTGCACGCCGACCGGCGCGATCTGGCCCTGTCGGAGCGCGGGCTCTGGACCGATGTCGCCACCTTGAGCCGGGCCGGCGCGCCCCAGGCGGTGGTGCTTGCGCTGCACCGGCCGCTGCTGCTCGCCGACCTCGCGGGGGTGGACCCCGCGCTCGACGTCTGGATCGCCGGCGAGGCGCGGCGGCTGGCACGGGTGGCGCACGGCCTGGCGCGCGCCGCGCTCGATCCCGCCATGCCGGTGGAGGCAACGATCGCCGCCGCCGAACACCTGGTGGCGCAGGATCCGACCGACGCCGCCGCCTGGGCCGCACTGATCGCCGCCCTGGCGCGCAGTGGCGATGCCGCCGCCGCCGTTGCGGCCGAGCGCCGCCGTCGCGACGCGCTCGCCCCACGCGCCCCGGGGGCGACGGGGCCCGCCGTTCCGGCCGGCGCGGCGCCCCCCGCGCGCGGGGCGGACTCCGCGCCGGCCGGAGCGTTCCTGGCCGCCAGCGCCGCGCTGGCCCGAGCGCGCGCCGCACTGCCGACGACCGGACTGGCAACGACCGGACTGGCAGCAACCGGTCTCGCAACGACCGATCCGGCAGCGCGGCAGGCCGGACGGTTCAGCGAAGCGCCCGCGGCGTTTGCCCCGACGGATGACGTCCCGGCGGACCTTCTCCCGGCCGACCCGGCACCGGGCGCCGACGAGGGCACGCCTCCCGGCGCAGGCGAGCCGGCCCCGTCCAGCGCCGCCTGCAGCCCCACCCGCGCCACCTGGATCGGCGCCGCCACCGCGCGCGGCCTGCGTATCGGGGTCATCGGCCTGCGCACCCTCGCCGGCGCCGGCGAAGCGACGGCGCTCGCCGCCGGCCTGTCGGAGGAACTGGTGGCCGCGCTCGCCCGGTTCCGCGGCATCTCCTGCATCCCGCTCGGCCTGGTGGGCGGGGCGATGGGCGGCGAAGCGGCACGCTGGGACCGCGCCGATCTCGACTTCCTGCTCGATGGCATGATCCAGGCGAGCGGCGAGCTGGTCCGGGTCAACATGCGCCTGCTCGATTTCGCCGCCGGCGGGGAAGTGGTCTGGTCGACGCGCTTCGACCGCCCGCTGCAGAACCTGTTCGCCCTCCAGGACGAGATCGCGGGGGAAACGGTCGCCCGGCTCGAATCCCGATTGTTGCTATGGGAGGAACGGCGCGGCCGGGCCGCCGCTGACCCCACCGCACGCCGCCTGCTGCGCGCGGCGCTGCCCGGTCTGCTGCGGCTCGATCGCGCCGCCTTCGCCCATGCCGGCGTGCTGCTCGACAGTTCGCGCCGGCTCGATCCCGGGAATGCCTCGGTGCACGCCTGGCTCGCGCACTGGCACCTGTTCGCCGTCGGCCAGGGCTGGGCCGAGGACCCGACCGGCGCCGCCCAGCAGGTGCGCAGCCTGGCGGATGCGGCGGTGGCGCTCGACCCCGAGGACGCGCGCGGCCTCGCGCTGGCCGCGCATGTGCGCGGCTTCGTCGATCGCGACGCCGCGGCGGCCGAGCCGATGCACGCGCGGGTCGCCGACGCCAATCCGAACCTGCCGCTCGGCTGGGCGCTGTCGGGGCTGAACGAGGCCTATCTCGGCCGCCATGACGAGGCGATCCGCCGCGCCGGGATGGCGCGCAAGCTGTCGCCGCAGGACCCGCTGCGCTATTTCTTCGACATGGCGCTGGCGGTGCCGCATCTGCTCAGCGGCGACGATGCCGCGGCGGTGCGGGTCGGCCATGCGGCGATCGCCGCCAACCCGGGGTTTTCCTCGGCCTACAAGACGCAGCTCGCCGCCCTCGGGAATCTGGGCCGGCGGGAGGAGGCGGGCGCGATCCGCGCGCGCCTGCTGGAGCTGGAGCCGGGATTTTCGGTGGGCCAGGCGCTGGAGCGCTCACCCATCCAGAGTGCGGACGGGCGGGCGCGCTACGCGGAGGGTCTGCGGCGGGGCGGGCTGGACTGACCGGCGCCACCCCTGCGGGGGCGGACGCGCCACGGGGTCTGCTTCGGCCGGCGGGCTGTTCCCTCAGGAGGCTCGTCCCTTCAAAGAGGGGCGTTGCCTCAGCAGGGTCGGTGCCTCAGGCCTGGGCGGCGGCGCGCTTGGCCTGGGCGCGCAGGAGCCGGCGCTTGATCGTCTTCACTTCCTCGCCCAGCCGCCGGTTCGGCGTGGTCAGCAGGAAGGCGTCGATGCCGCCCTTCGATTCCACGGTGCGGATCGCCCGCGTGCACAGCCGCAGCCGGATCGCGGTGCCGAGCGTGTCGGACAGCAGCGACGCCACCTGCATGTTGGGCAGGAAGCGGCGGCGGGTCTTGTTGTTGGCGTGGCTGACGTTGTTGCCCGTCAGCACGGTCTTGCCGGTGATCCGGCAGCGGCGAGACATAGCGGAACCTCTCGTACAGCGCCCCACCCCCGGGAAGGGCGGGGCAGGCAAGGCGCAGCTTATGGACAAGCCGGCCGGCGGCGTCAAGGCTCGCCCCGCCCGGGCGTCGCGGAGAAACCTCCGGGCGCCACCGGCCCAAGGGGAGACGCGGTTCCGATCCGCACCGCGCTCAGTACTGGAACTGGTAGCGGATCCCGACGCTCTCCCCGCTTGCCGCCCCGCTGGCCCCGATCGCCGAGGTCGCCTCGCCGGTCCCCGCCGTGGCGTTCAGTTGCACCCGCTTCGTCAGGTCGTAGGTGACCTTGCCCTGGGTGCTCTGCCCGCCCGTCCCCTGCTGCGCGCCGACATAGAGCCGCCGCCCGATATACCGCCCGGCCTGGAGCGTGCTCGCCCCGTTCGCCCCGCTGCCGACACCGAGCTGATCGAGCCCGAGCGCCCCGCGCAGCGCGTCCAGCGGGTTCGGCAGCGCCCCCCCGCTGCCCGAGATCTCCGCCAGTCCCGACGCCACCGAGGCAAGCTGCAACGGCGTCAGGCTGCCGGCCCCGGTATGGAACAGCAGCTGCGCCAGGATCTGGTCCTGCGGCAGTTCCGGCACCGAAGTCAGGGTGATCTTCGGCGCCGAGGCCGTGCCGCCCACGATCAGGGTCGCGGTGGTGCCCGCGCTCACGGAGCTGGCGACGAGATGCAGCAGCGGATCGGCGATGCCGCCGCCGGCGAACCGGATGTCGCCGGAGGTGAAGTTCAGGCTCTGCCCGACCAGGTTGAAGGACCCGCGGATCATCTGGAACGCGCCGCGCGGTTGCAGCGACGCGAGGCTGCCGCCGATGTCCACCGTGCCGCCCAGCTCCGCGGTCAGGCCGCGCCCGCGCACGAAAATCTGCCGCGGTGCGACCACCTGCACCGAAAGCGCGATCGGCGGCAGCGCGGAGGCCGCCGGACGCGCCCCCGGCGCCGCGCGGGGCACGGGGGCGCCGGCGATCCGCACCGGGATGGTCTGCACCGAGGCCGGCAACTGGTTCGGAATGCGGATCGTCGCGCTGCGCACCCGCACCGTGCCGCGCAACGCCGCCGGCGCCCCTGCGGCCGGCCCGATCGCGCCCGCCCCCGTCGCGCCCGCCCCTGCCGCCGCCGGCCGCAACAAGCCGTCCAGCCCGAGGTCGGCGTCCAGATCGGCCGTCACCATCCCGCCGGACAACAAGGTGGCATTGGTCGCCCGCACCCGCAGCGCCACCGGCAGCCCCGGCCGCAGCAGCCCGATCGTGCCGTCGACGCCGATCGTCCCCGCGCCCGCCAGCCCGGTCAGCCCGACGATGCGCAGGCTGTCCCCCTCGGCGACCAAGGTGCCGGCCAGGTCGCGCAGATGCACCCCCTGCACCTCGTCGCGGAAATCCCCGCCGCGCAGCTGCACCCGACCGCCGAGCCGCGGGGCGCGCGCGGTCCCGTCGACGCGCGCGGCGATGACCATCTGCCCGCCCACCCGCTGGCCCGCGGCCGCCAGCAGCGGGTTCGCCAGCGCAAGGTCGATCGTGCCGTCGGTCCGCAGCGCCAGCGGCGCAGTGGCAACCAGCCCGCCCGGCCCGCCGGCGGTTCCGCTCAGCGCCAGGTGAGAGGTGCCGGCAGCGAAGTGCGCCGCCAGCCGCGCCGTCGTCCCGGCCAGATCGGCGCTGACGTCCAGCCGCGCCGGCGGCAACGCCGCGCCCGGACCGCTGAGCAGGCGCAGCCCCGTGCCCTGCGCGCGGATCGTCCCGACCGGCCGGGTGAGCGGACCGGTCAACCGCAGCTCCGCCGACAGCAGCCCCGCGGCCGGCATCGTGGGCGCGAACACCGTCACGAGGCTCGCCGGCAGCCGGCGCAGGCTCGCTGTCAGGGCGAGCGTCGTGCCGACCCGCCCATCCGCCGCCAGCATCCCGCCGGCAACGTCGGCGCGCAGCCCGGCGATTGTTATCCCCCCGCCGGAGGGCCCTCCGGCCGCTAGCGCCAGCCGGGTGGGCGCCAGCAGCCGCAGGCGCCGGCCGTGCCAGGTGGCCTCCAGGCTGGCCAGGGTGAAGGCCCGCCCAGCAAGGTCGGCCCGCCCCGCCGCCGTCAGCGCCAGCGGCGCGCCGTCGAGCCGCGGCACCGACGCTGCCAGGCGCAGGCTGGGGGCGGCGAGCGTCCCGGCGGCCTCCAGCCGCAGCGAGCCGCCGATCCGCCCCGCTTGCACGCCCGCGAGCCGTATGTTCGCGCCCAACGCGCCGTCCACCAGCGGCCGGCCCGCCGCCGGCGCGGATACCGTCGCGGTCACCTCGGCCGCGCCGACCGCGGCGCCGGGGGTCCGCACGCCGCGCGCCGCGGCGGTCAGGGTCGCGCGGGCCGGCGTGGCCCGCAGCTCCGCGCGCAGGGTGCCGGCCAGGGTGCTGCCGAGCAGCGGGCCGAAATCGGCCAGGCGCCCCACCGTCAGGCGCACATCGCCGGTGGGTAGCTGCCCGGTCAGACCGGACAGGGAGGGGACCGCGAGGCTGCCTGCGGCCTGCGCGCTCTTCCAGTCGGCGCGGCTGATGACGAGGCTGACCGCGCCGTCCGCCGCCTCCGCCGCGCGCACCCCGAGGCGGAGCGGCGCGCCGAGCACCTCGCCGTCGGCCTCCAGGCTGCCGTGCGGCTGGCGCGGCAGGCCGGCGAGGGCAAGCCGCGCGGTGAAGCCGCCGGCGGACCCGGCAACCCGGGTCCCCGGCCGTGCCGCCCGGGTCAGGGCGCCGGAGAGTTCGGCGGTCACCGACAGCGCGCCGGTCGGCCCGAAGATGCGGCCGGCACCGTCCAGTTGCCCCGCCACCTGCGGATTGATTGCGCCCAGCCGCGCCAGCGCGAGCTGCCAGGCCAGATCGACCCGCGCGGGCGTTACCTCGCCGTGCAGATCGAGGCTCAGGTCGCGCCCCGCGATGTGCAGCCGTTGCAGGGTGAGCGCGCCGCCGGCGTAGCGGGCCGCGGCGGCGATCTGCGTCTGCGGCCCGAGCAGCGCGCTCGACGGCCCCGGGCCGCTGGTCAGGCCCAGAGTGCCGTCCACGGTCGCCTGCACGGTGCCCGCCGTATCGGTCGCCGCCACCGCCAGCCGAACCGTTCCCGCCGCCGCCACCCCGGCCGGTCCGGAAACGGCCGCGAGGTCGGGCAGGTTGAGCTGCGCGGTCAGATGCGTCGCGGTGCCGAGATCGAGCCGCCCGTGCGCCTGGAGCAGCGGATGGGCGATGGTGAAGGCCACCTGGGTCGCGCGCCCGCGCTGCACCCTTGCGGTGAAGCGGACCGGGGCGGCGCCCAGCAGGTCCGGCTGGCTGCCCGGCACGCGCAGCCCGTCGAACTGGCCGTTCAGCCGCGCGTCGGCCGCGGTGCCGGCGAGGTGCACCACCAGGGTCCGCACCGCGACGCCGGCGGCAGCAAGGCCATCCAGGTCGAGCTGCCCGCGTGCCCGCGGAGCGGTGAAGCTGCCGTCGACCCGCAACGCGAGGCGGGCGCCGGTCCAGCGCACATCCGCTCGCGGCGCCAGGGCCGCGGTCGCGGCAGCCAGGTCGAGCTGCATCTGATGGTGCGTGAGGTCGATGACCCCATGCGCAGTCGCGTGCGCCGCACCAAGGGTCAGGCTGACGTTCGTCGCGACCGCCGTGAGTGGGCCGGAGGCGGTGGCGACGAAGGCGAGGCTGCCGCCGATGCCCGGCAGGGGCGCCGGGGGGGCGGCCCCGGTGCCGCTGGACACGCCGGTAGAAAGGGACGGCGGCGCCGAGGATGCGGGGGGTGGCGCCGCGGGGGGCGATGCCGCAAGGGACGACGCTGCAGGGGA
>JABBNW010000155.1:0-2771 GCA_019352115.1 Pseudomonadota bacterium | reverse complement strand
GCAGGGGACGATGCCGCAGGGGACGACGACTCTGCCGGCGACGCCTTCGCCGCGGGCGGGCCGGGGGGCGGCAGCCCGGCGAGACGTTCCAACGGGCCGCCCGCCGGTTCGCGCGCCGTAATCCTGGCCTGCACGCCGGACGCGGTCATCCGGAACTGCACACGGTAGTCCGCCGTGCCGCCGATCTGCGCGGCGTGCAAGGTTGCCTCGGCCGCGTCTGCGGCCGTGCGCGCAGCGGCGCCGTCCACGGCCAGTGACACCGCCGTTCCGGCCAGCGCCGGCCCGAGGGTCAGCCGATGGATCACCAGCGCGTGAAGCGCCGTATGCTCGGGCAGCGGATCGCCGCTGCTGCCGCTCTTGCTGGTCGCGGTGCTCCGCGGCAGCCGGTCGATCGTCGCGTCCCGCACGCGGAGCCGCCGCAGATCAAGCGCGCCGTGTAGCAGCCGCAACGGCGCCCAGCGCAGGCTGACCCCGTCCAGGCGTGCCCAGGTGCCGCCGGGATCGCGCAGGGTGATTCGCTGCGCGGTGATGCGGAGGTTCCAGCCGATGGCGAGGCCCCGGGTCCGCACCGCGCTCGTGAACCACGGCACGACCCGATCGAGCAGCGAGGCCTGCGCCGGCGCCGCGCCGCCGACCAGCATCCCCACCACCAGCAGCATTGCCCGCGACGGCACCCCCGGGCGCCAGGCACCGGCCCCGCGGGGCGGCGCAGGCGCGGTGGCGCCCCCGCGTGCCGCGGTCGAGGCGCGCGGGCGGCTCATGACCCGAGGCCGCCGCGCACCGGAGTCGACCGGCCCTCGCGCCCCTGCCCGCGCAGCGGCGACGCGGCGCGGTCTCCGTGGAACGGCAGAGCGCGCATCGGTCCTGTCTTAACCTGTCCCGGACGGCGTTGCCCAGCCGCCCTGGCCGGCGCCCGCAGGAACGTGACGCCCGAGGCGTCCCGGCGGGAACCCGACCGCGGCGGGTTTCCCCGAGCTGTCGGGACCCATGGCGAGCGGATGACTTGGGAAACCGGCGGCGTGGTCGTCACCTGCTGTGAAGAGGTTCGTTTTGGGGGAGTCTGGCGGTGCTGGCTTTCTCCCTCTCCCCCCGCAAGCGCGGGTGGAGAGGGGGGAGGGACGCTGGCCACGTTTTCATCGTCGGTGGCGCATCGGCCGCCGGATGCGGGGCGTCTCTTCCGCGGCGCGGGAGAGGTGGGGTGCCCAAGGCTCCCGGTTCACCCGGTTGTTCCGTGTCGAAACTACAACACATGACGGATTATTCATGTTTGCATGACATGACATCGGTCAATATTGATCCCGGTTCCAGCGGTGGCTGTCGACCGCTTGTTGCGATCCCGCCGCCGGGATCAGGTTCGTGCCGAACGCCGACTCGATCCGAACGACAACAAAACGCCCGGCACAGATCGGGCACGCAGGGGAACTGACCGTCCATGAGCAGAAAAATAACCCGTCGCGGGGCGATGAAGCTTGCCGCCGCGTCCACCGCCCTCCCACTCGTGCATATCCAGACCGCCGGCGCCGCGGGCAAGCTGACCTGCGCGCTGTGGGACCATTGGGTCCCCGCCGGCAACGACGCCATGCGCAAGGTCGTCGCCAAATGGGCGGCGAAGAACCATGTCGACGTGCACCTCGATTTCCTCACCGCCATCGGCAACAAGATCGACCTCACGATGGGCGCCGAGGCGATCGCCAATTCCGGCCACGACATCTTCGCCTTCGACCAGTGGACCGTGCACCAGTGGCACGAAAAGCTGCTGCCGGTCGACGACGTGATGGGCTCCTTGCTCAAGACCAACGGCCCGGTGATCGACGGGATCGAATACCTTTCGAAGATCGACGGCCACTGGATGGCGGTCCCGGTGGGTCCCGGCAGCGCGCCGCTGCCGCCCTGCGCGCGCATCAGCATGCTGAAGAAATTCGCCGGCATCGACGTGACGACCTTGTATCCCGCCCACGAGGTCGCCTCCGGCGAAGGCGCCGCCTGGACCTACGCCGCGCATCTGAAGGCGGCCGAGGCCTGCTTCAAGGCCGGCTTCCCGTTCGGCATCGGCTGCGGCACCACCACCGACTCGGTGCAGACCTGGGGGGCGATCTTCGGGGCCTTCGGCGGCGATCTGATCGATGCCAACGGCAAGGTCACGGTCGATTCCGACGGCGTGCACGCGGCGCTGGAATACGCGCGCAAGATGGTGCCGTTCCTGCCCCGCGATTCGGTCAGCTACGATGACGCATCGAACAACCGGGCGCTGATCTCGGGCAAGTCGGCGATGATCTGGAACCCGCCCTCGGCCTGGGCGGTCGCCAAGCGCGACGCGCCCAAGGTCGCTGCGGATTGCTGGACCTTCCCCAACCCGGTCGGGGTGAAGGGCCGGCTGGTGCCGCACCGGCCGTATTTCTGGGGCATCTGGAAATTCGCCAAGAATCCCAGCGCGGCGAAGGAACTCGCCCACTACATCATGGAACGGCCGCAGACCGAATACCTGACGACCGCGGTGGACGGCTACGACATCCCGCCGTTCAAATCGATGGCGAACTTCCCGGTCTGGGGCGATGTGGAGCCGCCCAAGGGCACCGTCTTCAACTATCCGGTGCGCGCCTGGCACGATGCGCGCTACTACATCACCGGCATGGCCGGCCCGGCCGATATCGCCGTGCAGATGTGGAACCGCGGCACCATCCCGACCATGGTGGCGAAGATGCTGGCCGGCGGCACGCCGGAACAGTCGATGAAATGGGCGAAGGACGAGCTGGAGGGCTTCCTGCACTGAG
>JABBNW010000154.1 GCA_019352115.1 Pseudomonadota bacterium | reverse complement strand
TCAGGCGACGCGCTTCGACGGCGGTGAGATCGCAGGCTTCGGTCATGTTCCTAGTACCCCATCGCGCAGCCGTCCTTGCGCGGCTCGGACCCCGCGATCAGCACCCCGCGCGCGCGGTCGATGCGGATCGCCTGGGCGCCGCCGTGCGGACGCTCGATCAGCTCCAACGTATGGCCGAGGCGGGACAGGCGGTCGCACACATCGGCGGGGATGCCGCGCTCGATCTGCACCTTGCCGTTCAAGGGCAGCAGCCGCGGCAGGTCCATCGCCTCCTGGAGATCGAGGCCGAATTCGAAATGATTGGTCAAGAACAGCGAATGCCCCATCGGCTGGAAATGCCCGCCCATCACGCCGTAGGGCATGACGGCTTGTCCGTCCTGCATCAGCATGCCCGGAATGATCGTGTGCATCGGCCGCTTGCGCGGCGCAATGCAGTTCGGGTGCCCGCGCTCGACCCGGAAGCCGAACCCGCGGTTCTGCAACATCACGCCCGATTGTTCCGCCAGGATGCCGGAGCCGAACCCCTCGAACAGCGAATTGATGAAGCTGCACGCATTGCCGTCCTGATCGACGACGCAGAGATAGACGGTGTCGCGATGCGGCGGCAGCACCGCTTCCCCGGCCGCCGGCAGGTCGCGCAGTGCGGCCGCGTCGTCGATCAGCCCGCGCAGGGACGCGAGATAGGCGGGGTCGAGCAGCTTGCCCACCGGCACCTCGACCTGGCTCGGGTCGGCCACGAAAGCGTTGCGGTCGCGATATGCGAGTCGCGCCGCCTCGATATGCCGGTGGAGCCGTTCGGCGCTGAGCGGGCCTGCGGATGGGGTCGGCAGCCCGTCCAGGATGCCGAGGATCATCAGCGCCGCCAGACCGACCCCGTTCGGCGGGCACTGGAACGCCTCGAAACCGCGCCAGGACAGGCTGATCGGATCGACAAAATCCGCCGCCCCCAGGCCGGCGGCGAAATCCGCTTCGGTGTGCAATCCGCCACGCGCGCGCAAGGCGGCGACCATGTCGGCCGCCACCGGGCCTTCGTAGAACGCACGCGGGCCGTGCCTGGCGATCGCGCGCAGGGTCTCGGCCAGCGCCGACTGGCGGAAGATGTCGCCGGGGCGCGGCGCGGCGCCGTTCGGCAGGAACGGGGTCGCGCCGTTCTTGCGCAGCTTGCCTTCCAGCCGCGCCCAGTCCCACGCAACCTTGTCGGCCACCGGCCAGCCCTCGGCGGCGAAGCGGATCGCGGGCTGCAACAGCTCATCGAGCCCCTTGCGCCCGTGCGCGGCGAGCAAGGTCGCCCAGGCGTCGATCGCGCCCGGCACGGTGACGGCGTGCGCAGAAGTATTCTCCAGAGCCGCGATCCCGGCAGCTTCATACCAGTCGATCGTCGCCGCCGACGGCGCCCGGCCGGAGCCGTTCAGCGCAATCACCTTCCCCGTCCCGGCGGGCGCATAGAGGCAGAAGCAGTCGCCGCCGATGCCGGTCGATTGCGGCTCGATCACGCACAGCACGGCGCAGGCCGCGACGGCCGCATCGAGCGCATTGCCGCCCGCGCGCAGCACATCGAGCGCGGTGAGGGTCGCGGCCGGCATCGATGTCGCGGCCATGCCGTGGGTCGCATAGACCTGGCTGCGACCGGGGAAGTGGAAATCGCGCATGCTGGTTCCTTGCTGGGCGTGCGGCCCAGCTTGGCCGGACGCCGCGGGGTTGGCAATCACGCACCCTTGGGCACGCACCCATGGGCACGCAGCCGTGGGCGCGCGTGCGGGGTGCGGCCGGCGCGACCCGCTGCCCCCCGCCAGCCCCGGCTTGGGGGATCGGCGGGCGCGTGCCATCATCGGGCTTCAGCAGGGGAGGACGCCATGTCGGAGACCATCACCCTCGATGCATTCGACCGGGTGGATATCCGGGTCGGCACCATCGTCGAGGCGACACCCTTCCCCGAGGCTCGCAAGCCGTCGCTGAAGCTCGTGATCGATTTCGGGGGGGAGATCGGGCGCAAGCGGTCCTCCGCGCAGATCACCGTGCACTACCGGCCGGACCAGCTCATCGGCCGCCAGGTCTGCGCGGTCGTGAATTTTCCGCCACGCCGGATCGGCCCGTTCGACAGCGAGGTGCTGACCCTCGGCATGCCGGACGAGGACGGGGCTGTCGTCCTGATCAAGCCCGACTTCAAGGTGCCGAACGGCGGGCGGCTGTTCTGAGCCCGCGGGCGCGGGACCACCTTGCGAACCCACCGTCCGCACGGGTAAGCAGGCGCCCATGATCCGCTCCCGCTCCTTCCGGCCCATTCTCCCGGCTGCCGCGCTGCTGCTTGCCGCGGGGCCGTTGCTCGCCGGATGCAGCGACCTGTCGCGCTCGTTCGGCTTCACCCGAAGCTCCCCGGACGAATTCGCGGTGACCACGCAGCCCCCGCTCAGCATGCCGCCGGACTATGCGATCCGGCCGCCGGAGCCGGGTGCGCCGCGCCCGCAGGCGGTGCCGGCAAGCCGGGCCGCGGAGCAGGCACTGATCCCGCAATCGGCTCTGACCGGGCCAGGCCCGGCGGGGGCGATCGGCCCGGGCCAGCAGGCGCTGGTGCAGAGCGCCACCGCTGCCGCCGGGGCGCCGCCGTCCGGCCCGCAGCTCGGCCTGGCGTCGAATATCGGCGACCAGAGTTTCGCGCGCACCTTGCTGTTCGGTGGCCCCGGGGGCACCGAGGAACTGGTGAACGCCCCGGCCGAGGCGAAGCGCCTGCGCGAGAACGCAGCCCTCGGGAAATCGCCGGTGGCGGGGGAGACGCCGGTGATCAAGCCGGAACAGAAGGGCTGGCTGCAGCGGCTGTTCTGAGCGGCGGGGGCCGGTCCGGATCGAACCGGGCGCGCGCCGCGCATGCCGATGAATTTCGATCCGACATTCCAAGCAGGACCGTGGCCGACCGGCGCGCCTGCTCAAGCGCGGGCGGAGCGGGGGCGCCGCACGGTTGTGAATGCGAAGGGGGTGCTCGCTCTCGCGACGCGAGCAAGCCGGAGCGGTCCTCGCGGCATCAGACGGCCCCTTGCGACCGCGTCCGCTACGCGCTACGTATCGGCGGTGATCCGGTCGTTTGCCGACAAGCGCACCGCTGCGATCTGGGCGGATCGCATGCCTACGGGCTTCCCGAGCGACCTAGCCACGGCGGCACGGCGCAAGCTGCGCGTGCTGGCCGCGGCGATCCGGCTTGAGGAACTCCGCACGCCGCCGGGCAACCGTCTGGAAGCGCTGAGCGGCGACCGGGCCGGACAGCACAGCATCCGGGTCAACGACCAGTGGCGCGTGTGCTTCGTCTGGCGTGACGGCGATGTGTTCGAAGTGGAAATCGTGGATTATCACCGGGGGTAGCCATGGCGATCCGCACCGAGGATCTGGACGGGATGGATTTTTCGGACGTGGCCGAGCGCCGTCGCATCGGGCCGGTTTCACCCGGAACGGTACTCGCCGAGGAGTTCATGCGGCCGCTGGGCCTGTCGGCGCGCGCGTTGGCACGCGCGCTCGGCGTGCCATCGAACCGGATTACCGCGATCCTGGGCGGCGGTCGGCGGGTGACGGCGGAGACGGCGCTGCTGCTCGCGGAACGGTTCGGCACCTCGGCCGAGTTCTGGCTGAACCTCCAGATGATGCATGATCTGGAGGAAGCGCGGCGACACGTGGGGCGGGCGGCTTGAGGGGGATGCCGGAGGCCTCCCGCGCGTAAGCCCCCCGAGCGTACGCGGAACCGCCCGGCAAACACCAACGAAATCCGCGGCGTGCGCGCATCGGGTTGCCCGGGGTTTCGCGAACGGCTGAAGGAGCGCCGCTCCGGCCCCGACCGTTGACCGAACGTCAAAACAGACCGAGCCTGCCCCGACAGTCCAGAAAAATCGGGAAGAAGCGGTCATGAATCGGCTTTCGCTGTTCGGCCTGTCCGCCACCCTGGCGGCGGTCGTCGCTTTGGCGCCGCCCGGCGCGCGATCCGCAGCCGCATCCGCGGCGCATCCGTCCGCGATCACCGCCATCGCGATCGCCGGCACGCTGGACGTCGGCACCTTCCACGGCATCCCGTTCGTGCGCACCTGGGGAACGGTCTCCGGCGTCGTGGCGCCCGACGAGAAAATCCACGGCCTTGGGAGGCTACCCAAGGATCCCGACGGCGACTACGCCTATACCTCGCCGTTCGAGATCATTGCGCCGGCGCGGCACGGCGCGAACGCAACGATCCTGATCGAGTCCGAGAACCGTGGCTCGCCGATCATGCTCGACAACCTCGACGCGATCCGCGCCGCGGGGCCGCCCGCCAGGGCGGTCTATCCGTTCGGGCTCGGGGATGGCTTCCTCGAAGACAGCGGCCTCTCCTACGGTCGCGTCGCCTGGCAGACCGGCATTTCGCCCGGCGTTCCGGCAACCGCGCAGGGCGTGGGCGAGGTCATCATGCGCGATTTCGCGCGCATGCTGGCCGGCGACCGCTCCGGCCTCTCGGCCGGCGCGCCCGACCTCGGCCGCTACCGGACATTGCTGTTCGGCGGCATCAGCCAAAGCTCCTGGTTCGTGAACACCTTCATCGCCGAGGGCTTCAACGCCGATCCGGTCACCGGCAAGCGCGTGTTCGCCGGCGCACTGGCGATCGACGGGACCGGCAACTGGCTCGCGCTCAATCGGCTCGCCGCCGCGCATCACGCCGCGGAGGCACCCTATTTCGCGCCCGACGCGCTGCCGCTTCCGGCCCGCCGGCTCCTGTCGCGCCCGGGGAGCGATCCGTTCTACGTTGACGTTGCGAACGTGACGGACTTCTACCGCGTTCATGCCAGCCTCACGGATACCACGTCCCTGCCGCGCCGGCTGCGGCGCTACGACTGGCCGAGCCCGCACCACCCGGTCACCACCGCGGCCGATGCCGCGGCGACCTTCGCCGCCACAAGGCCGGGCGGCCCCTGTAACGACGGCACCGTGGTGCCGTTGAGCCCGACGTCCTACACGCCGTTCCTGCGCACCCTGGTCATAGAGCTGGCGCATGAGGTCGGCTCCCCCGACACTGCGCACGCGCCGGGGCTGCCACCGACCCGCCTGTTCCGCCTCGGCCCGGCGCCGACCGGCACGGCGCATTTCAATCCCCTGCACGGGATTGCGCTGAAGGTGCCGCGCATCGGCAAGGATGCGGAACCGGTGGGCGGCGTTCGCTTCCCCGCCGCGGCCGTGCCGCTGGGCCGGCCGGAGCCGGTCTCGTTGCCCCCCGTCATCACCACGAAAATCACCGGCGTCTGCGGCAATATCGGGCAGTGGCAGCCGTTCACCACGGCGGAGGAAACGCGGCGCTACGGCTCATCGAATCGGTTTCTGCGTCTGTACGGGAAAGCGGCCGACCGCCAGATCGCCACCGGCTACCTGCTGGCCGCGCAGAAGCCGGGAATGCTGGCCACAGCTGCCAGCCAGTACGCAAATCCCGACCGCCCATGAAGGATCGACCGCCGACGCAGGGGCGAGACAGTGCAGGAAGGAGACCCCACGCCCGTCGCGCGCTGCGGACTTTAAGCGGCTCTGCCCGGACGCAAGCCCAACGCCTCCCCGCCCATCGAGCGTACACGCGTGCCCCAAACGCCCCAGCAGACGTAGAAGGCAAAACCCCAAAACGACCCGAAAAGCCCGTCTTCTAAAAACGCGCGAAGCCTCCCCCGGCCGCGATTGCCCCCAAGCGGCACGCCGGCTAAAATCCCCAAGCCATGCGGGCGTAGCATAGTGGCAATGCACCAGCCTTCCAAGCTGGCTATGGGGGTTCGATTCCCCTCGCCCGCTCCACCCCAAGGTTCACCCGAACCCGGGGCTTACCCCGCCTCGGGCACCGGCGCGAATTCCGTCAGCCTGCCCGCCATCGTCACCCATTACCCCAGCCCCGCACCCGGCATCGCCGCCGCCGCCGCCACCTTCGGCCCGCCAGGTCGCGCGCCGCGACGCCGTGACGCCGCGACCGGGGGGATCGCCGAGCCGCCGTGCCCTATCATTGACATGGGTCAATGGCGCGAGCTGTCCCGGCGGCTAAATGGCGCGCGCGGGCCACCCCCCGGCCTGCCGCGCCGCACCGCCCCCCCTTCCGCGGGGCGGCGCGCGCGCCTCCCGGTCGGCCGGACCGGGCCGGTACGGGAGGGCGGGAAACCCGAGCCGTCACCCACGGCCGGATGACGCCACGCCGACCGAGGGCCCCCCTCGCCATGCTCCGTGCCCGCCGCCTGCTGCTGGGCTTCGTGCTGATCGCGCTGGCCGCTGGCGCGGTTGCCGGCGTCACCGCCCACCCGGCCCTGTCCCGCTGGACCTGGGATGCCGCCGCCGCGCTGGTCGCCGTGGTGGTTGCGCGCGACCTGATTGCGGCGCTGCGCCGCGGCGTGCTGGGCGTGGACGTCATCGCCTTGCTCGCGATCCTGGGTGCGCTGGCGCTCGGCCAATCGCTGGTCGGGGCGATCATCGCCCTGATGGTGGCCGGCGGTGCGGCACTGGAGGAATTCGCCGCCGCCCGCGCCCGTGGCGCACTCACCGCCCTGCTCGCCCGCGCGCCGCGCATCGCGCACCGCCAGGACGGCACGGGCCGGGACGACGGGGGCCAGAACGGCGGGGGGCTAAGCGATATCCCGGTCGCCGACATCCGCCCCGGCGACCGCCTGCTGGTCCGCGCGGGGGAGGTCGTGCCGGTGGACGGCACCCTCGCCGGCCCCGCCACCCTCGACACCGCCGCCCTGACCGGCGAGCCGCTGCCCGTCGCCGCCGCCGCCGGCGCGCCGGTCGAAAGCGGCGTGATCAACGCCGGTGCCCCGTTCACCCTGGCCGCCACCGCCACCGCCGAGGCCAGCACCTACGCCGCCGTCGTGCGCCTGGTGGCGGCGGCGGAACGGGAACGCCCGCCGCTGGTGCGCCTCGCCGATCGCTGGGCGGCGGGCTTCCTCGCCCTCACCCTGGCGCTCGCCGCCGGCGCCTGGGCGGTCTCGGGCGAGGCGGTGCGCGCGCTCGCGGTGCTGGTGGTGGCGACACCCTGCCCGCTGATCCTGGCCGCGCCGGTGGCCCTGATCGGGGGGATCTCGCGCGCCGCCGCCCGCGGCATCGTCGTCAAAGGCGGCGGCGCGCTGGAGCGGCTGGCGCGGGCGCGGATCGGCCTGTTCGACAAGACCGGCACCTTGACCAGCGGCACGCCGCGGCTGGTCGGGGTGGAAGCGCTGGACGGTTACGACCCCGACACGGTGCTGCGCGTCGCCGCCACCCTGGAACAGGCCTCGGGCCATGGGGTTGCCGCGGCGATCGTGGCGGCCGCGCGGGGGCTCGACCTGCCGCTCGGCACGCCGGAGGAGGTGGCGGAAATCCCCGGCGGCGGCCTGTCCGGCACGGTGGAGGGGATCCGCGTCCTGGTCGGCAGCGCCGGCCTGCTCGCCGCGGCCGGCCTGGTCCCGCCGCCGCCGGACGCCGCGAACGGCGGCGCCGCCGCCCGGCTCGCCGCCGCCGCCGCGGCTGCCGCCTGGGTCGCGCTGGATGGGCAGATCGTCGGCGTGTTGCTGCTCGCCGATCCGGTCCGGGCGGACGCGGCGGGCGCGCTGCGGTCCCTGCGCGCCGCCGGCATCAGCCGGCTCGTGATGGTGAGCGGCGACCGGGAAGCCGCGGCAGCCCGGGTCGGCGCCGCGCTCGGCCTCGATGCCGTCCACGGCGGCCTGTCGCCGGGCGGGAAGATCGCCGCGGTGACGGCCGAGCGCGCCCGCGGCCCGGTCCTGATGGTGGGCGACGGCATCAACGACGCGCCCGCCCTCGCCGCCGCCGATATCGGCATCGCGATGGGCGCGCGCGGCGCCGCGGCGGCGGCCGAGGCGGCGGAGGTCGTCATCACCGTCGACCGGCTGGACCGGGTCGCCGAGGCGGTGGCGATCGCCCGCCGCGCCCGGACGATCGCGCTGGAATCGATCGTCGCCGGCATGGCCCTGTCGGGGATCGCGATGCTGGCCGCCGCGGCCGGCGCCCTGCCCCCCGTGGCCGGGGCGCTGCTGCAGGAGGCGATCGACGTCGCGGTAATCCTGAACGCACTGCGGGTGCTGCGCGGCGGGATCGCCCGCCCGCTCGCCGATCGCGCCGCCGTCGCGCGGCTGGATACCGAGCACGTGGCGCTGCGCGACCTGCTGGAACGGATGCGCCATACCGCGACGGCGCTCGATCGTACGCCGGTGCCCCCGCTCGACGCATTGCGCCGGATCGCCGCCAGCTTCCAGGCCCTGCTGCTGCCGCACCAGGCGGCCGAGGAGGCGGGGCTCTATCCCGCCTTGGCCCGTGCGCTCGGCGGGCGCGACCCGCTCGGCACCATGACCCGCATGCACGCCGAGATCGCCCGCGCAGCGGAACGGTTCACCGCCCTGGTCGCCGGGATGGACGCGCGCGCCGGCAAGGACGCAAGCGGTGGCATGGACGCGGGCGCCCGAATGGACGCAGGCGCCGACACCGCGGCGGAGGCGCGGGAGGCGCAACGGCTGCTGCACACGCTGGACGCGCTGCTGGAACTGCATCTGGCGGCAGAGGAAGCGCTGCTCGCCACCGCCGAGGAGCCGCCGGCCCGACGCGCCGCGAGACCCCGGTCCGCGGCCACGCCTGGGACGGCGCACGGCGGCTGACCCCGCGCCGGCGGCCCTGCGCCCCGATCCCGGTTGCGCTTGCCGGAAATCGCGCCCGCCTGTAACTGAACGCCTCCGCGGCTTGTGCCGCGATGCAGCAGGAGAGAGATCAGATGGGCTACAGGGTCGCGGTCGTCGGCGCCACCGGGGCGGTCGGACGCGAGATGCTGAAAACCCTGGCCGAGCGGCAGTTCCCTGTCGCCGAGGTCGCAGCGCTGGCGTCGGGCCGCTCCACCGGCTCGGAAATCTCCTTCGGCGAGAAACAGGTGCTCAAGGTGAAGAACCTGGAGACCTTCGATTTCACCGGCTGGGACATCGGCCTGTTCAGCCCGGGCGCGGCCATTTCCGCCGTGCACGCCCCGCGCGCGGCGGCCGCGGGCTGCGTGGTGATCGACAATACCAGCCATTTCCGCATGGAACCGGACGTTCCCCTGGTGGTGCCGGAGGTCAATCCGCACGCCCTGGCGAAATTCGCCCGCCGCAACATCATCGCCAACCCGAACTGCTCGACCATCCAGATGGTCGTGGCCCTGAAGCCGCTGCACGACCGGTTCCGCATCAAGCGGGTGGTGGTCTCGACCTACCAATCCGTCTCCGGCGGCGGCAAGGAGGCGATGGACGAGCTGTATAGCCATACCAAGGCGGTGTTCGTGCACGACGGCTCCACGCCGCAGCAGTTCACCAAGGAGATCGCCTTCAACTGCATCCCGCACATCGACAAGTTCCTCGACGACGGCTCGACCAAGGAGGAATGGAAGATGGTGGTGGAGACGAAGAAGATCCTGGACCCCGACATCGCGGTATTCGCCTCCTGCGTGCGGGTTCCCGTGTTCATCGGCCACGGCGAGGCGATCACCATCGAGTGCGAGCTGCCGATCACCGCCTCCGAGGCCCGCGCCGCGTTGCGCAGCGCCCCTGGCGTCGCGGTGGTCGATGTGCGCGAGGACGGCGGCTACATGACCCCGCTCGAATGCGCCGGCGAAGATCCCGTCTACGTCAGCCGCATCCGCAAGGATCCGACCGTGCCGCACGGGCTGTCGTTCTGGTGCGTGGCCGACAACCTGCGCAAGGGCGCGGCGCTGAACGCGGTGCAGATCGCCGAGACCCTGATCGCGCAAGGCGCGCTGGCGAAGCGGGCCGCCTGAACCGCCGGGGCGCGGGTCGCAGGGTTCTCGTCCAGCGATCCGCTTGGCCCCGTTCCAACCCCCGCGGAGCCGCCGCCCATGCCAGACAGTGACAGCCATGCCGGCCACGATCACGCGGGACACGATCACACGGACCATGGGCACACGGACCGTGGGCACGCGGGACACGGGCACGCGGGCGGCCACGGCCACCACCACGGCACCGATTTCGGGCGGGCGTTCGCGATCGGGGTCGCGCTCAACCTTGCCTACGTGGCGGCGGAGGTGGCCTGGG
Source organism: Pseudomonadota bacterium (assembly GCA_019352115.1). Taxonomy (GTDB): domain Bacteria; phylum Pseudomonadota; class Alphaproteobacteria; order Acetobacterales; family Acetobacteraceae; genus JAJZVS01. The sequence goes on along the minus strand of JABBNW010000154.1, from coordinate 873 downwards.
GCCTCTCGGCCCATTCCGTGGCGCTGCTGGCCGACGCGGGGCACAATTCGGGCGACGTGATCGGGCTCGGCGGCGCGTGGCTCGCCGCCGTGCTCAGCCGCCGCGGCCCGAGCGGCGCATACACCTATGGCTTGCGGCGCTCCTCGATCCTGAGTGCGTTGGCGAACGCGATCCTGCTGCTGGTCGTGACCGGGGGCATCGCCTGGGAAGCCGTCTCGCGCCTGATCAGCCCCGAGCCGACGCACGGGGTCGTCGTCATGGCGGTGGCGCTCGGGGGGATGGTGGTCAATGCGGCCACCGCCTGGCTGTTCCTGTCGGGCCGCAAGGGCGACCTCAACATCCGGGCCGCGTTCCAGCACATGGCGGCCGACGCGGGGCTGGCGTTCGGGGTCGCCGTCGCGGGCGGGGTGATCATGCTGACCGGCTGGACCCGGCTGGACCCGGCGGTCAGCCTTATCATCAGCGCCGTCATTGTCGCCGGCACCTGGTCGCTACTGCGCGATGCGGTGAAATTCTCGCTCGATGCCATCCCGCCCGGGATCGATCCGGAGGCGGTCGCGGCCTATCTCCGCACGCTGCCCGACGTGTGCGAGGTGCACGACCTGCACATCTGGGGCCTCAGCACCACGGAAACCGCGCTGACCGCCCATCTGGTCCGCCCCGAGGGCCTGGCGGACGGCCCCCTGCTGCACCGGATCGCGCGGGAGGTGCAGGAGCGGTTCGGGATCGGCCACGCGACCGTGCAGATGGAAACCCCGGAGACGGCCAGCGACTGCGCCCTGCGTCCCGACCACGTCGTCTGATATCGACCCGCTTCGCGTTCGACTCTCGCCCTTGCGTGCCGGCCCGGCGCCTCCCGTCATGGCCGGCCCT
>JABBNW010000153.1:10282-10920 GCA_019352115.1 Pseudomonadota bacterium | reverse complement strand
TTGACCAGGCTCAGCAGGTCGGGCGCGGCGAGCACTTCGATTCGCCCGGCCCAGGCGGCCTCGCCGCCTTGCGCGGCGGGGCAGATCAACCCGAGTTCGCGTGCCGAGGCCCCGATCGCCGCCGGCAGCACGCCGGCCACCGGGTGCAGGGTGCCGTCCAGGTGCAACTCGCCGAGTGCCGCGAAGCCGCCGATGTCCTCGCGCGGCAGCACGTCCATCGCGGCGAGCACGCCGAGCGCGATCGGCAGGTCGAAATGGCTGCCTTCCTTGGCGAGGTCGGCCGGCGCCAGGTTCACGAGCACGCGGCGCGACGGCAGGGAGAGGCCCATGGCGGCGAGGGCGGCGCGCACCCGCTCGCGCGCTTCCCCCACCGCCTTGTCGGGCAGGCCGACCACGAGGAAGGCGGGCAGGCCGGTGGAGATCTGGACCTGCACTTCCACCGGCACCGCCTCGATCCCGGCGAAGGCGAAGGTGCGGATGCGGGCGATGGCGGCGGATCGGGTGAGGGCGTTCATCCGGTGGCTCCGGTGGTGGGCCGGGGAGCCTGGCATGGCAATGGTGAAGCGGCGGATAACGCGTGCGGCGTGGCGGCGGTGGTGCCGTTCCCCCTCTCCATCCGCGCTTGCGGGGGGAGAGGG
>JABBNW010000153.1:0-10272 GCA_019352115.1 Pseudomonadota bacterium | reverse complement strand
GTGCGGCGTGGCGCCGGAGGGGGCGTTGCGGGCGGCCAACGGCGCCGGATCAAGCGGTTGGCCTTCCCGCATCGGCCGGCCAAGCCTTGACACCGGCCGCGCCGCGGCCTTTCTACGCTGCTCGCGCGAGCCGCTTCCGCAAGGAGCCCGGCCCGATCCGCCGGCGCGTGCAGGGGTGTAGCTCAATTGGCTAGAGCGCCGGTCTCCAAAACCGGAGGCTGGGGGTTCGAGACCCTCCACCCCTGCCAGCGACGCGCGAATCGATCGAACCGACGAGCGAAGGACAGACAGGCGTGGCGGCTAATCCGGCGAAATTCCTGCGCGAGGTGCGGGTCGAGCTCGGCCGGGTCACCTGGCCCGGCCGCAAGGAGACGACAGTGACCACCGCGCTTGTGCTCGGGATGGTCGCGATCACTGGTCTTTTCTTCTTCGGGGTCGATCAGCTCATCGGCCTCGCCGTGCGCGCCTTGTTCGGTGCGGCCGGGTAATGCAGGGCGGGACAATGGCAAAGCGCTGGTACGTGGTGCACGTCTATTCGGGCTTCGAGAAGAAGATCGCCGAACAGATCAAGGAGCAGGCGGCCCAGAAGGGCCTCGGCGAGCAGTTCGACGAGGTGCTGGTGCCGTCCGAAGAAGTGGTCGAGCTGCGCCGCGGCCAGAAGGTCAACGCCGAGCGCAAGTTCTTCCCCGGCTACGTGCTGGTGAAGATGGAACTGACCGACGACGCCTGGCACCTGGTCAAGGACACGCCCAAGGTGACCGGGTTCCTCGGCACCCGCAACAAGCCCTCGCCGATCACCGAGGCGGAAGCGGAACGGATCCTGAAGCAGACCAAGGAAGGCGTGGAGCATCCGCGCCCCGCGGTGCTGTTCGAGATCGGCGAGCAGGTGCGGGTGGCGGACGGCCCGTTCACCAGCTTCAACGGCACGGTCGAGGAAGTGGACGAGGAGAAGGGCAGGGTGAAGGTCAGCGTCTCGATCTTCGGCCGCTCGACGCCGGTGGAACTGGAATACGGGCAGGTCGAGAAGGTCTAGCGGGCGGGCGCGATCCCTGCCAATCCTTGGGGGGAATCGCCTTCCGCGCCGCGACGGGGACTTCAGAGCGCCTGGATGTCCCCGTGCGCGATGCGCATCAGTTTCCGTGAGATTTCTTCCGGCGACAGGATGAAATCTATGCACCCGCTTGCGATCGCGCTTTCCGGCATATCCGGTTGCGTGGCCGTATCCAGCTTCTGCGCGATGGTGATGCCGCCGATGTCCTGGATGTCGCACAACGCCGCCGCCCCGTCCCCGTCGTAGCCCGAGACGATGACGGCGATGATTTTGCCGCCCCAGTGCCGGGTCAGGGAGCGCAGGAATACCGTGATCACGTCGGGCCAGCCCCGCGGCTTTGATATCGGCTTCAGGCGGAACTCGTCGCCGACGACGTGCAGATCGCGCTGTTCGGGGATGATGAACACCCGGCCGGGCTGGAGGACCAGACCTTCCGTGATCAGCTCGACCGGCATCTTCGTGTAGCGCGGCAGAATTTCGTGCAGGTGGGTGGCGACGGTCCGCAAGTGATTGACGATGACGATGGCCACGCCGATGTCGGACGGCAGAGTGCTTAGCAATCTGATGTAGGCGTCGAGGCCTCCGGCCGAACCGCCGACGCAAACGACCGGAAAATTGTTTTCTGCCTGAGCCGGTTTCATCAATACTCCTTCGCTCTGAACCTCGCGCCGGCGCGCCACGTCCTATCGTCGCCGACGGAGCCCGAAGTAGCCGCCGCCCCCGAGGAGCAGGACGACGACGACGATAAGCAGGATGAGGGTCATGGTTTTCTCCCAAACGCGACCGGGCAGGTCCCGCTCGGACCTGGGTTCGGGATGGCGGGGTTACCAGACTCGGAATCTACGCATGCCATCGGACCCCGCCCCGTGGCATCCGTCAGTCCATCGCCACGTGCGATTCCACCGGGGCCGTGGCATGGCGCGGGCGGCGCATGACGAACAGCAGCAGCAGCGCCGGCAGGGTCGTGAAGATCAGCAGCTTGTAGTCGTCCATGTAGGCGATGATCTGCGCCTGGCGGTCGATCTCGTTCGCCAGCAGCGCCGCCCCGCGCGCGGTCGCCGGATTGAGCAGCGGCACCGCTTGCAGCGCGCGGTTGAACGGGGTGACGGAGTCGTTGATCATCGCGTGCAGCCCTTGCGCGTTGTGCGCCAGGACCGAGGCCGTCACGGACACGCCGATCGCCGCGCCGATGTTGCGGAACAGGCTGAACATCGCCGCGCCCTCGGTGCGCAGCGCCGGGTCCAGGGTGGCGAAGGCCAGCACCTGCAACGGGGTGAAGAACAGCCCGAGGCCGGCGCCCTGCACGACGATCGCGAGGATCAGCTCGCGCGCGGAGATATCCGGCGTCCAGCCGGTCATGATCCAGAACGACCAGCACATCAGCAGCAGCCCGATGCCGACCAGGAACCTGGCGTCGATGCGCTGCGCCAGCCGGCCGCTGACCACGATGGTAGCGAAATTGCCGATCCCGCGCGGCGCCATCAGCAGGCCCGCGGTCGCCACCGGGTAGCCGCCGAGCACCTGCAACCACGGCGCCATCAGCGACATGGTGGAGACCAGGATGGTGCCGACCGCGAACATCATCATCGCGCCGGCGGCGAAATTGACGTCGCGGAACAGGCTGGGGCGGATCAGCGGCCGGCGCGCCGACAGCACATGCACGACGAACAGATAGATCCCGAGACCCGCCAGCACCGCCTCGATCATGATCTCGCGGGAGGAGAACCAGTCGAGTTCCTGGCCGCGGTCGAGCATCATCTGCAAGGAGCCGATGCCGATGCCGAGGGCGGCGAAGCCGATCCAGTCGAAGCGCAGGGTGTTCTGCCCGCGCCCGCCCGGCATGAACAGCACGAGGCCGGTGGTGGCGAACACGCCGAACGGGAGGTTCACGTAGAAGACGTAGCGCCAGTTGTACAGCTCGGTCAGGTAGCCGCCGAGGGTGGGCCCCAGGATCGGCCCGATCATCACCCCCATGCCCCAGATCGCCATCGCGTAGCCGCGCCGCTCCGGCGGGTAGATATCCAGCATGGTGGCCTGCGACAGCGGCACCAGCGCCGCGCCGCACATCCCCTGCAGCAGGCGGAACAGCACGATCTGGGTCAGGCTCTGCGCCGCGCCGCACAGCATCGAGGCGATCGTGAAACCGGCGAGGCAGGTGACGAACAGCCGCTTGCGGCCGAACCGGGCGGCGAACCAGCCCACCGGCGCGGTCATGATGGCCGCGGCGATGATGTAGGACGTGAGGACCCAGGTGATCTCGTCGAAACTGGCCGAGAAGCTGCCCTGCATATAGGGCAGCGCGACGTTGGCGATGGTCTGGTCGAGCGCCTGCACCAGGGTCGCCCCGATCACGCAGACGGTGATGATGCCGCGGTGCGGGACCTTGTCGGCCGCGGTGGCCGCGAAGGACGGGCCGATCGGCCTGACCGGCGGCGAGGTAGTGGTTTTCATGGAGGACGTTTCCGGTGCCGTGCGCGGCCCGGCGGTCTGACGCCGGCGGGTGGGGAGTCTGATCGCGCCTCGCCGTGTCGGCAAGGTGGCCCCGAGCAGGCTTGCCCGGCGCGGGGCACAGAGCCGGGTGCCCCGGTTTGCGTGCACGGCGCGGTGGCGCCTTCGCGGCCGACTACAACCGAGAGTAGCGGAAACCCTCACGTTGCACCCGCCTGATGATCCAATCGCGAAGACCGTCGTAAATTTTACGTGCGTACATCACGTTCTCGTGATATTCCGTATCAGTGATCGCTAATCCTGCTCGGCGCGCGCTCTGTGACCTGCGCTCAGCATGTCACGTCTGGAAATCCGGGATGCAGCGCCCAGCAGGAGTCTCGATGCATCCGTTCCTATCGAAACTGGCAATGCCCGCGTTGACGGCCGCGCTTGCATTCGCCGCCGCGCCGGCCTCGGCCGCCGCCTTTCTCGGCTCGGCGCAGGCATTCGCGGTGCTTGGGGCATCGACGGTCACGAATACCGGTGCCACCACATTGCAGGGCGATCTCGGTCTCTATCCCGGCACGTCGATCACCGGTGCGGGGAGTATCACCCTCGAGGGCGCGTCGACGCACACCACCGATGCGGTGGCGCAGCAGGCCCAAGCCGATGCCCTCACGGCCTACGATGTCCTGGCGGGCACGGCGGTCACCCAATCCCTGACCGGTGATGTCCTTGGGAGCGGGGGCACCGTGGGCACCCTCACGCCGGGCGTCTATTCGTTCAGTTCGTCGGCCCAGCTGACCGGAGCCTTGACCCTCAACGCCGAGGGCAACGCCAACGCGCTCTTCATCTTCGAGATCGGATCGACGCTCACGACCGCCAGTGACGCGACCGTCAGCGTGATCAACGGCGGCGCCAACGACGGCGTGTACTGGCAAGTCGGCACGTCCGCGACGCTCGGGACCGGCACCACGTTCGCCGGAAATATTCTGGCGGACGCCAGCATCACCCTGGATACCGGCGCCAATATTTTGTGCGGCAGGGCGATCGCGCTGACGGGTGCGGTGACGATGGACACCAACACGGTCTCCAACAGTTGCAACCTCTACAACGCCAACACCACCATTTCCGACTTCGCCAGCCAGGGCTTCAGCGGCAACGGTATCGCCAACAGCACGTCGGTGCCCGAACCGGGGAGTGCCGCGCTGCTCGGCTCGGGTCTGCTGCTGGGCCTGGCGGTGCAGCGGCGGCGCGCGCGGAAAGACGCGGCGTAAGGGTTCGCGCAGCCGCCGCCGAATCGCGTGGGGTCCCGACCCCGCGGAGCCGGCGTGCCGGTTGCGATCCGCCTGGGCCGTGGCGCGCGCTGCCGGCTCGCCGTTCGCGTCTTTGACCGCCCTCCGGCGCCCCGGTAAGACCCGGGGTGGGAGGACCGACGCATGACCGACAAACCCGCCGCGCCGCCGGCCGCGACACCTGCGATCGCCCTGCCCGACTGGCGCTCGATGCTGTTCGTGCCGGTGACGGTGCCGCGCTTCGTCGCCTCGGCCGCCGATCGCGGCGCCGATGCCGTGATCCTGGACCTGGAAGACGCGGTGGCGCTGGCGGAGAAACCCCGCGCCCGCACCCTGCTGGCAGAGGCCATCCCCCAGGTCGCCCGCCGCGGCGCCGACGTGCTGATCCGGGTCAACCGCCCCTGGCGCCTGCTGGTGCGCGACCTCGAAGCCGCGGTGCTGCCCGGCGTCGCCGCGCTGATGCTGACCAAGGTGGACAGCCCCGAGCATGTGCAGGCGGCGGCCGAGGTCGTGGCCGAGATGGAAGCCGAGCGCGGCCTGCCCGCCGGGAGCCTGCGCTTCGTCGTGCTGGTGGAAACCGCGGCCGGGTTCTTCCGCATGGAAGCGATCGCGCGCGCCCATCCGCGCATCGTCGCCATGAGCCTGGGGACGGAGGATTTCGCCGCCTCGGTGGGCATGCTGGCCGAGCCGGAGGGGCTGCTCTACCCGAAGCAGCAGATGCTGTTCGCGGCGCGGGCGGCGGGCATCCTGCCGCTCGGCTTCGTGGGCTCGATCGCCGAGTTCCGTGACCAGGACGCGTTCCGCGCCATCGTGCGCCGCTCGCGCCGGCTGGGATTCGTCGGCGCGTCCTGCATCCATCCGTTGCAGGTGACGATCCTGAACGAGGAATTCGCCCCGCCGGCCGAGGAAGTGGACCAGGCGCGGCGGATGGTTGCGGCCTACGACGCGGCGCTGGCGTCGGGCACCGGGGCGGTGCAGTTCGACGGCAAGATGATCGACGTTCCGGTTGTGGAACGGGCACGCACGGTGCTGGCGCGCGATGCGGCGATTCGCGCGCGACTGGCACGGGCGGGGTAGGGGTCTTCTTCCTCCCCTTTGCAGGGGAGGAAGAAGGGGAGGCTAGACCGTCTCCGTCGCGGGGAAATTGAACTCGATGTTCACCCCGTCCGGGTCCTTGAAGAACAGTTGCGTCATGTTCAACCGCGGCAGCACCCGCTCGTCGTAGCCGATCCCGTTGGCAACCAGCCGGTCGCGCATCAGCGGCAGGTTCTCGGCTTGGAAGGCGATGTGGTCGAGCCGTCCGGTCCCCGGCGCGCCTTCGATCTTCGGGTCGCCGGCGCGGTTGCTGATGAGGTGCACCACCGGCTCCCCGCCGCAATAGAGCCAGTAGCCGTCGAAGCTCAGCGGCGGGCGGTCGCCGGCCTTCAGGCCGACGATGTCCTCGTAGAAATCCTTCGTGCGTTCCAGATCCTGCACCAGGATCGTGTAGTGGTTCAGCGCGACGGCCGGCATGGCGTCCTCCTGCACGGTGGTTTGGGGCGAGGGCCCGGTGTGGCCGCAGCATGGGCGCGGATCGGGTTCGGAATCAATCGTTCCCCACCGGCGCCCGCCCCTGCATCCGCGCCCCGCCCGTGCCATGCTGGGCCGCGACGCAGGAGATCCGATGGCCCCGCCCCCCGCCGAAGCCGGCCTCACCACCGCCGATGCCGCCGCGCGCCTCGCCCGCTTCGGCCCGAACGCCGTGGCCGATCCGAAGCCGAGCCTGCTCGCCGACCTCGTCGCCAAATTCTGGGCGCCGGTGCCGTGGATGCTGGAAGCGGCGATCGTGTTGCAGGCGGTGCTCGGTGCGTATCTGGAAGCAGCGGTCATCGCCGCGCTGCTGGCGTTCAACGCGCTGCTTGCCTTCGCGCAGGAAAGCCGGGCGCAGACCGCGCTTGCGGCGCTGAAATCGCGCCTGGCGCTGAACGCCTCGGTGCGTCGCGACGGCGCCTGGGTCACCCTGCCGGTGCGCGCGCTGGTGGCCGACGACGTGGTGAAGCTCTCGCTCGGCGCCGTGGTGCCGGCCGACGTCACCCTGCTGGCCGGCGCGGTGCTGCTCGACCAGTCCATGCTGACGGGGGAATCGCTGCCGGTCGAAGGCGGCCCGGGGACGAAGACCTACGCCGGCGCACTGATCCGCCGCGGCGAGGCGACCGCGGTCGTCACCGCCACCGGCACGCGCACCTATTTCGGCCGCACGGCCGAGCTGGTCCGCCTCGCGCACGCCGAAAGCGCCGAGCAGCGCGCCGTGCTCGGGGTCGTGCGCAACCTCGCGGTGCTGAACGGGGGCGTGCTGGTGGCGATGGTGGCCGACGCGGTGCTGCGCGGGCTGCCGGCGGAGGCGCTGATCGCGCTGGTGCTGACCGCGATCCTCGCCTCGGTGCCGGTGGCGCTACCGGCGACGTTCACCCTGGCGACCGCGCTCGGAGCCCAGCGGCTGGTCCGCCGCGGCGTGCTGCCGACCCGTCTCGCCGCGGTGCACGAGGCGGCGACGATGGACGTGCTGTGTTCCGACAAGACCGGAACCTTGACGCAGAACGCCCTGACCTTGGCGGGTGTGCATCCGTTCGCGGGCGGCGACGAGGCGGGACTGCTGGCGCTCGCCGCCGCCGCCAGCGCGGACGGCGGGCAGGACCCGGTGGACGGGGCGGTGCGCGCCGCGGCGGCGGCCCGCGGCGTGGCCCTGCCCGATCGGCACCGCTTCATCCCCTTCGATCCCGCGACCAAGCGGGCCGAGGCACTGCTGGGAGACGGCCGGCGCGTGCTCAAGGGGGCCTTCGCCGCCATCGCGCCGCTGGCCGCGCCGGACGATACGGCCGCCGCGGCGGTGGCCGGGCTCGCCGCGGCGGGGCATCGGGTGCTTGCGGTGGCGGCCGGGCCGGCGGCGGGGCCGCTGCGGCTGATCGGCCTGCTCGCGCTGTCCGACCCGCCGCGCACCGATTCCGCGGCGCTGGTCGCAGCTCTCGCCGGCCTCGGCGTGCGCACGGTCATGGTGACCGGCGACGCGCCGGAGACCGCGGCGGTGATCGCCCGCGCGGTGGGCCTGACCGGTGCGGTCTGTCCCGCCCGCACCATCCCCGATCACGTACGCCCGGGGGATTTCGCCGTGTTCGCGGGCGTGCTGCCGGAGGACAAATACCATCTGGTCAAGGCGTTCCAGGCCGAGTCGCATACGGTCGGCATGTGCGGCGATGGCGCCAACGACGCCCCCGCTCTGCGCCAGGCGGAGATCGGCATCGCCGTCGCCTCGGCGACCGACGTCGCGAAGGCCGCCGCCGGCCTCGTGCTGACCGAGCCCGGGCTGTCCGGCATCCTCGCCGCGGTCGAAGAAGGCCGCGCCACCTTCCAGCGCCTGCTCACCTATACCCTGACCACCCTCATCCGGAAGATCGAGGTGGTGGCCTTCCTGTTCGTGGGCCTGCTGCTCACCGGGCAGGCCGTCCTCACGCCGATGCTGATGGTGCTGTTCTTGCTGGCCAATGATTTCCTGACCATGTCGCTCACCACCGATCGCGCGCGCGCCTCGCCGCAGCCGGATGCCTGGCGGATGGGGGCCATCACGCGGGCCTCGGCCGTGCTGGGACTCGCCAACCTGGCGTTCGCGACGGCGCTGCTCGGCTGGGGATGGTTCGGGCTGGGGCTCGCGATCGGGCCGCTGCGCACCTTCGCCTTCGTGGTGCTGGTGGCCGGCAGCCAGGCCACGCTTTATGTGGTGCGGGAACGCCGCCGGCTGTGGTCCTCGCGGCCGGGAGGATGGATCGTGGCATCCTCGCTGGTCGATCTGGCGATCACCCTGGCGGTGGCGTTCACCGGCGTGCTGACCCCGGCGCTGGGCGCGGGCGTGGTGGCCGCGGTGCTGGCCGGCGCGGCGGCGTTCGCGCTGGCGCTGGATGTCCTGAAAGGGCCGGTGTTCGCCTGGGCGGGGATCGCGGCGGCAGAGGGCGCGAAAGATGGGGCCGGCGCGAAAGATGGGGGCGCGCAAAAAAAACAGGACGGTGCGGGGGGCGCACCGTCCTGAGTTGGCCGCGCAAGGCGCGGCTTTGGGGAGGAAACAGAAAGCCAGCACACGTCCACCGGCTCCGTGCGGCCCCTTGTAAGGGTCGAAGCTTACGAAAAGGTTTAGGACCAGCCAGATGCCGAAGAATTTTACTGCCGCGAATTTTGTCCCCGGTCCCGCCACCGGCCCGCTCGCCGGGCTCAAGGTGCTGGAACTCGGCCACTACATCGCGGGCCCGTTCTGCACCCGCATCCTGGCCGACCTCGGCGCCGAGGTCGTGAAGGTCGAACCGCCCGGCGGCGACCCGTTCCGCGGCTGGGGCGCGGCGAAGGACGGGCATTCGGTCTGGTTCAGCATCCACGGGCGCAACAAGCTCTCGGTGGTGCTCGACCTGAAGAAGCAACGCGACGCGGCGCTGCGGCTCGCGGCGCGGGCCGACGTGCTGGTGGAGAATTTGCGGGCGGGCCAGCTCGAACGGCTCGGGCTCGGGCCGGACGTGCTGCACGCGCTCAACCCGCGGCTCGTGATCGCGCGCATCTCCGGCTACGGGCAGGACGGGCCGTATCGCGACAAGCCGGCGTTCGGGGCGATCGGAGAGGCGATGGGCGGGCTGCGCCACCTCACCGGCCATCCCGCCGGCGCGTCCGACCTGCCGCCGCCGCGCTGCGGGATTTCGATCAGCGACGACCTGGCGGGAATGTATGCGGCGATCGGGCTGCTCGCCGCGGTCTGGCAACGCGACGCCACGACGCCGGACGACGCCACGACTCCTGGCAAGACGCCGACCGGACGCGGGCGGACGATCGACGTGAACCTGGTCGACAGCGTGTTCAGCCTGATGGAAGGCATGCTGCCCGAATACGCGCTGGACGGGCGTATCCGCCAGCCCGTGGGTGCGGCCATCCCAACCGCCGCACCGACCAACACCTACCCCTGCGCCGACGGACGGTGGCTCTGCATCGCCGGCAACTCCGACCCGATCTTCGCCCGCCTGATGCGGGCAATCGGGCGCGACGACCTCGCCACCAACCCCGACTACGCCACCAATACCGACCGCTGCGCCCGGCGCGACCCGCTGGACCAGGCAATCACGGCCTGGACCCAGACAATGCCGGCGGCAGCGGCACAGGACCGGCTGGACGCCGCCGACGTGCCATGCTCCCGCCTCTACGACATCGCCGATTGCGCCGCCGACCCGCACTTCCGCGCCCGCGGCGCCGTGCAAACCATCGACGACCCCCTGATCGGCCCCACCCTGCACCCCGGCCCCGTCATCCGCCTCGACGGCGAGAAAGCCGACCAAACAGTCCGCTGGCCCGGCCCAGCCATCGGCGCGCACACCGACTACGTGCTGCACGAACTGCTGGGGCAGTGATACCGATCGGCGCAGATCCCGACTGCGGGTAGCAAAGGCCAGGGGCTCTGCCCCTGGACCCCGCCAGGGAACTCGTCCCCTGGACCCC
>JABBNW010000152.1 GCA_019352115.1 Pseudomonadota bacterium | reverse complement strand
CCGATCCGCGCGTCCTGGTCGATCGCCTGCGCGCGCATCTGATCGACCGCGGCTGCCGCATCCGCCAGGCCGAGGTGCGCGCGGTGGAGCCTGCCCCGGCGGTCCGGCTCGCGGACGGGGAACGGATCGCCGCCGATGCGATCGTGCTCGCCGCCGGCGCCTGGTCGGCGCCCCTGGCCGCCGGCTGCGGCGACCGGATCCTGCTGGAAAGCGAGCGCGGCTACAACGCGACCTTCGCCGCACCCGGCATCGCCGTCACCCGCGAGCTCATCTTCGCCGAGCACAGCTTCGTCGCCTCCCCGCTCACCGCCGGGCTGCGCATCGGCGGCACGGTGGAATTCGCGGGGCTCGCCGCGCCGGCGCACCCCGCACGGGCGCGCGCGCTGGTGACCTTGGCGCGGCGCTATCTGCCGGGGCTTGCCGCCGGCGACGGACAGGTCTGGATGGGCCACCGGCCGGCGACGCCCGACAGCCTGCCCGTGATCGGCCCGTCACCCCGGGCGCGGGGCGTGTTCTACGCTTTCGGCCACGGGCATCTCGGGCTGACCCAGGCGGCGACGACCGGGCGGCTGATCGCCGCGCTGGTCGCCGGCCGCGCCCCCCATATCGACATCGGACCGTTCGCGAGCGATCGCTTCGGCTCCCCGCACGGAGGCTGACCCGCCATGAGCCGACATCGCTTCTTCTGCATCGACGCGCATACCTGCGGCAACCCGGTGCGGGTCGTGGTCGGCGGCGCGCCGCTGCTGCCGCACGTGCCGATGGCCGAGAAGCGCATCCTGTTCCAGCGCGAGCACGACTGGGTGCGCCGCGCCCTGATGTTCGAACCGCGCGGCCATGACGCGATGTCGGGGTCGATCCTCTATCCCTCGACCCGCGCCGATTGCGAGCTGGGCGTGCTGTATATCGAAGTCAGCGGCTGCCTGCCGATGTGCGGGCACGGCACGATCGGCACCGTGACCGCCGCGATCGAGGAAGGGCTGGTGGAGCCGCGCGAGGAAGGCCGGCTCGGGATCGACGCCCCGGCCGGACGGATCGGCATCGAATTCAAGCGGGTGGACGGCTTCGTCGAGCAAGTGCGCCTGTTCAACGTGCCGGCCTATCTGCACGCGGCGGATGTCGCCATCGACGTCCCCGGGCTCGGGCCGCTGCGGGTCGATATCGCGTACGGCGGCAACTATTATGTGATCATCGAACCACAGCCGGGCTGGCGCGGCCTCGATGGCTTCAGCGTCGGCGACATCCAGCGCCTCAGCCCGCTGGTCCGCGCGGCGGCGCAGGCGGCGGTCGCACCCGTGCATCCGGACGACGCCCGCATCGCCGGCGTGACCCATGTGATGTGGGGCGATCGGGCGCACGACAATCAGGCGGACGCGCGCAACGTCGTGTTCTACGGCGCCCGCGGCGTCGACCGTTCCCCCTGCGGCACCGGGTCCTGCGCGCGCATGGCGCAACGGGTCGCCAAGGGCCAGCTCGCGGTGGGCGCCACGTTCCGCCACCAGAGCCTCATCGGCACGGTGTTCGATTGCCGGGTGGAAGGCCGCGCGGCGGTCGGCCCCCATGCGGGCATTCTTCCGAGCGTCGCCGGCTGGGCGCGGGTGACCGGCTACAACACGATCCTGGTCGACAGCCGCGACCCGCTCGCACACGGGTTCGAGCTGTAGGGCGCTACTTCTTCAGCCGGTAGCCGGTGCGGAACATCCAGCCGACCAGCACCAGGCAGCCGACCAGGAACGCGACGGTCATCGCCAGGCTGATGCCGACGGAGACATCCGCCCGGCCGTAGAAGCTCCAGCGGAAGCCGCTGATCAGATAGACGACCGGATTGAGCAGCACGATCCGGTTCCACGGTGCGGGCAGCATGTCGATCGAATAGAACGTGCCGCCGAGGAACGTGAGCGGCGTCACGATCAGCAGTGGAATGAGCTGGAGCTTCTCGAAATTGTCGGCCCAGATGCCGATGATGAACCCGAACAGGCTGAACGTCGTCGCCGTCAGCAGCAGGAACAGGATCATCCACCCCGGATGGTCGATCCGCAGCGGAACGAACAGCCCTGCCGTCGCGATGATGATCACCCCGAGGATGATCGATTTCGTCGCCGCCGCGCCGACATAGCCCGCCACGATCTCGAACGCCGAGATCGGCGCCGACAGATGTTCGTAGATCGTGCCGACGAAGCGGGGGAAGTAGATGCCGAAGGACGCGTTCGCGATGCTCTGCGTCAGCAAGGACAGCATGAGCAGCCCGGGCACGATGAAGGCGCCGTAGCTGACCCCGTCGATCGAGCTCATGCGCGATCCGATCGCGCTGCCGAAGACGACGAAATAGAGCGAGGTGGAAAGCACCGGCGAGACGATGCTTTGCAGCAGGGTGCGGCGGGTGCGCGCCATCTCGTAGCCGTAGATCGCCCGGACGCCATAAAGGTTCATGACTGGTTCCGCAGGATGCCGACGAAAATCTCTTCGAGCGAACTTTCCTTGGTCCGCAGGTCCGCGAACGGAATCCCCGCCGCGTCCAACGCGCCGAGCAGCGCGCGCACGCCGGTATCCGGCCCGGTGGTGTCGCAGGTGTAGGTGACCTCCGTGCCGTCGGGCGACAAGGCCAGCGCGTAGCCGGCGAGGCTTTCCGGCAGCCGCGCCGCCGGCGCCTGGAGGCGCACGATGATGCTGCGCTTGCCGAACCGGCGCATGATGTCGTCCTTGCCGTCGACCAGGATCATCTCGCCCTTGTCGATCACGCCGATCCGCTCGGCGAGCTGCTCGGCTTCCTCCAGGTAGTGGGTGGTCAGGATGATCGTGACGCCGGAATCGCGCAGCCCGCGCACGAGCTGCCACATGTCCTGGCGCAGCTCGACATCGACACCGGCGGTGGGCTCGTCCAGAAAGAGAATCTGCGGTTCGTGCGCGAGCGCCTTGGCGATCAGCACCCGGCGCTTCATGCCGCCGCTCAGGGTCATGAGGGTGCTGTCGCGCTTGTCCCACAGCGACAGCGCGCGCAGCACCCGCTCGACCACGGCCGGGTTGCGCGGGCGGCCGAACAGGCCGCGGCTGAAGCTGACGGTGGCGCGGACGGTCTCGAACGCGTCGGTGGTGAGTTCCTGCGGCACGAGGCCGATCATGGCGCGGGCGGCGCGGTAGTCGGTCACGATGTCGTGGCCGTCGACCAGGACCCGGCCCTGCGTCGCGGTCGCGATGCCGCAGATGACGTTGATGAGGGTCGTCTTGCCGGCGCCGTTCGGCCCGAGCAGCGCAAAAATCTCCCCGCGCCGTACCTCCAGGCTCACGTCGTTCAAGGCGCGGAACCCGGACGCATAGACCTTGGAGAGGCCGGAGACGGCCACGATCGGCGACATCAGGCGCCGCGGACGGCGGGTTCGGATCGCATGTGATATGTCCTGGGGTTGGCGGGATGGGCCGGGGGCGTCCGGACAGGGCCCGCTGGATAGCCGCTCGATATGGCGACCGCAATCTCGGCCCCCCGGGGGCGGGTACGGCCGGGCGGATACGGCCGGGGCGCATGGGCGGCCGGCCCGCGCACTCGCCGGTCCGGGCGAACCCGCCGGCGGCGATGCAGGCGGGAACGTCACGCACTCTACCACGACGATTTTATCCCGTTACGACACCTTTGGGCCTGCGCCGCGGGATCGCGCACCTCCGTCCGAATCGGTTACCGAATGGTATCCGGCACTTCCTCCGCCAGCACCACCGACCGGGCGGCCACGGGCAGGCGTTCGTCGCAGGGGCCGCGACGGCGCGGGGCGGCGCTGTCCAACAGCAGCCGCCAGCGCTGCCCGGCGCGCGGCGCGGGCAGCACGACCGCGATCGGGGTGGCGCCGGCGTGCAGCACGAGCAGCGCGCGATGCGCCGGGGCCGCGGCGGTCGGCGGGGCATAGAGGGCCGCGACCAGGGTCCGGTTCCCGGGATCGTTCCAGTCCTGTGCCTGCATGGACGCGCCGTCGGCGCGGCGCCAGGCGACGTCGGGCAGGCCGCTCGCATCCGCCGCGCTGCCGCGCAACGGGGTGTCGCCCGACAACACCCGGCAGCGCTGCCGCAGCCGCAGCAATCGGGTGGCGAACCGGCGCATTCCGGTATCCGCGCCCGACCAGTCGAACCATCCGACCGGATTGTCCTGCGCGTAGCTGTTGTTGTTGCCGCCCTGGCTGCGCCCGGATTCGTCGCCCATCCCGAGCATCGGCGTGCCGCGCGAGAACAGCAGGGTCGCGAGCAGGGCGCGCACGTCGGCGGCGCGCCCGGCGCGGACGGCGGGATCGTCGCTCGGCCCCTCCACGCCGTGGTTCCAGGACCAGTTGGTGTCGTTGCCGTCCCGGTTGGCCTCGCCGTTGGCCTCGTTGTGCTTGGTGTTGTACGATACGAGGTCGGCCAGGGTGAAACCGTCATGCGCGGCGACGAAATTGACCGTGCGCGACACCGGCCGGTGTCTTGGGGCGAAGATGTCGGCCGAACCCGCAACCCGTGTCGCCAGTTCCCCAAGCTGGCCGGCATCGCCGCGCCAGAACCGGCGCACGGTATCGCGGTAGCGGTCGTTCCATTCGCCCCAGGCGGACGGGAAGGCGCCGAGCCGATAGCCGTCCCCGGTCGCGTCCCACGGCTCGGCGATGCGCGCGCACCGGCGCAGCACCGGGTCCTGGTCGATCGCCGCCAGCAGCGGCGCCTGCGGATCGAAGCCCCCCGCGCGCCGCCCGAGCACGGTCGCAAGGTCGAAGCGGAACCCGTCCACCCCGCCGCGCACCACCCAGGCGCGCAGCGCATCGAGAGCCAGCCGCACGCAGGCCGGCCGGTCCAGCGCCAGGGTGTTGAAGCAGCCGGTATCGTTACGATATTGAGACAAGTCACCCGGGTCGAGCCGGTAGTAGGTGGCATTGTCGAGCCCGCGCAGCGAGACGGTCGGTCCGCGCGCGTCGTACTCCCCGCTGTGGTTCAGCACGACATCGACCAGCACCGCGATGCCCGCCGCCTGCAACGCCGCGACCGCCGCGCGCACCTCCGCCCAGCCGCCGGGCGCGAGGCGCGGATCGGGGGTGAGGAACGCGACCGGATTGTAGCCCCAGGCGTCCGTGAGCCCGAGCGCGGGCATGTGCGGAGCGTCGATCCAGGCCGCCACCGGCATCAGCTCCACCGCACCGATCCCCAGGCGGCGCAGGTAGTCGACCGCAGCCGGATGGCCGAGCCCGGCGAAGGTGCCGCGCAGCGGGGCTGGTATCCCGGGATGACGCATGGTGAAGGCGCGCACTGCCAGCTCGTAGATCGCCTGGCCGTCCCAGGCGAAGGCCGGCCGCTGCGGCAGGGCGGGCAGCGGCGCCTCGACGATGGCCTTGGGCATCGCCGGCGCGCTGTCGGCTTGCGAAGCCGCGAACAGGCTCGGGTGCAGGCGGAACGGGCGGTCGAGCCGGGTCGCGAACGGGTCGCACAGCAGCTTCGCCGGATCGAACCGGTGGCCGCAGGACGGATCGCGCGGCCCGTCCGCGCGCAACCCGTAGCGGGCGCCGGGGCCGATGCCGCCGATATGGCCGTGGAACACTTCCCCGGTGCGCGCGGGCAGCGGGATGGCCGCGATCTCCCGTTCCCCTTCCGGATCGAACAGGCAGAAGCTGACGGTCTCGGCATGGGCCGAGAACACTGCCACGTTGACGCCCCGCGCGTCGGGGCAGACGCCGAGCGGCTCCGGCGCCCCGGGTCCGACCCGGCCGGGCGTGTTGTCCTGTGACAGCGGCGGCATGCGAAACTCCGTTGCGACCCGGGCCGCCATCGTGGCAGCGTCGCCGCGCCGGGTCGACCGGCCCCGACCGCCTTCAGAGCCCCGACGCCTTCAGAACCCCAGATCGGAAAGCCCCGGGTGATCGGCCGGGCGCGCGCCGAGTGGCCAAGCGTAGCGCCGGTCCGCGGGGGCGATCGGCAGGTCGTTGATGCAGGCGAAGCGCCGGCGCATCAGCCCGTCGGCGCCGAACTCCCAGTTCTCATTGCCGTAGGACCGGAACCAGTTCCCCGAATCGTCGTGCCATTCATAGGCGAAGCGCACCGCGATGCGGTCGTCGCCGAACGTCCACAGCTCCTTGATCAGGCGGTAGTCGAGCTCGCGCGCCCATTTGCGCGCCAGGAAGGCGACGATCGCCGGGCGGCCGGTGACGAATTCGGCGCGGTTGCGCCAGTAACTGTCGATCGAGTAGCCGAGCGCGACCCGTTCGGGATCGCGGCTGTTCCAGGCGTCCTCGGCGGCGCGCACCTTCCGGATGGCGCTCTCGCGGGTGAAGGGCGGCAGCGGCGGGCGGGTTTCCGACATGGCGGGCCTCCGGTTGGGGTGCGGCGTCGCAGCCGGCGCGACCCGACGCCAGGTTGGCACGGCCGGCTGGCTGTCAACGCGCGGGCGCGCCGCCTTCGGAGCGTTAGAGTAATCGAACCCTCACAGGAACGCCCGCCGAAATGGCTCCGGCTTCCTGGCGATTTCGGCGACTGGCGGGCATTCCTTAACAAACTATCAGCCGCCATGGCCGTGTTCGCTGTCGAGATGCGCCATCTGCGCCGCGGGATAGCGCGCGCCGGCCGCCGCCCCTTTCGGCACCGCCTGCGCGATCGCCGCCAGGTCTTCGGCCGTGAGCCGGAGGTCGCACGCCCCCAGCGCCTCGGCCAGCCGGTCGCGCCGGCGGGCGCCGACCAGGGGCACGATGTCCGCCCCCTGCGCGGCCACCCAGGCGATCGCGACCTGCGCGACGCTGGCGCCCTTCGCCGCGGCGATCGTGCGCAGCGCATCGACCAGCGCCAGGTTGCGGGCGACGTTGCCGGCCTGGAACCGCGGGCTGAGGACGCGGAAATCGCCCGCGCTCACCGTATCCGCCCGCCAGTGCCCGCCGATCAGCCCGCGCGCGAGCACGCCGTACGCGGTGATGCCGATCCCGAGTTCGCGGCAGGCGGGCAGGATCGCGTCCTCGATGCCGCGCGAGAGCAGGGAATACTCGATCTGCAGATCGCAGATCGGATGCACCGCGGCGGCGCGGCGCAGGGTGGCGGGGCCGACCTCCGACAGGCCGATGTGGCGCACCCAGCCGGCGCGCACCGCATCGGCGATGGCGCCGATCGTGTCCTCGATCGGCACGTCGGGATCGAGCCGCGCGGGGCGGTAGATGTCGATGTAGTCGACGCCGAGCCGTTGCAGGCTGTAGGCGAGGAAATTCTTCACCGCGTGCGGCCGCGCGTCGTAGCCGGACCAGCCGCCGGCGGCATCGCGCAGCGCGCCGAATTTCACGCTGATCAGCACCTGCTCGCGCGCCCGTCCGCGCAGCGCTTCCCCGATCAGCATCTCGTTGTGGCCCATACCGTAGAAATCGCCGGTGTCGAGCAGGGTGATCCCGGCGTCCAGCGCGGCGTGGATGGTGGCGATGCTCTCGGTGCGGTCGGCGGGACCGTACATGCCGGACATGCCCATGCAGCCGAGCCCGAGGGCCGAGACGCGCGGGCCGGTCGCGCCGAGCGGACGATGACCCATGCTGTCGTTTCCTTCGGTGCCGGATGGCCCGCGCCGGCGCCCGGAGCGGCCTTGCCCGACTATGCCCGCCCGCGCACCCGGTCCGCAATCGCGAGCGCGACGGCGCCGATCAGCATCAGCGCGGCCATGCCGCGGGGCGTGCCGTCGGTGAACACGCCGACCAGCAGGCCGCTGATCGCCCCCATCAGGAACTGGCCCGTTCCCATCAGGGCCGACGCGCTGCCGGCGTGGGCGGCGTGGCGCGACAGGGCGCCGACGGTGGTGTTGGGATTCAGGACGCCTTGCAGGCTCACCATGACGAACACCGGGGCCAGCACGGCGGGCAGCACATGGATGCCGGCGAAGGCGACGACGGCGAGTGCCACCGCGGCGGCCAGATAGATGCGCGACGCCCAGCGCAGGATGGTTCCGTGTCCGAACCGTGGCAGCAGCCGCGCGTTGAGCTGCGCCATCGCGATCAGCCCGGCGGCGCAGAAGCCGAACAGCGCGCCGTAGGCGGTGGGGCTGAGCCCGAAGCCGTCGATGAACACCGGCGAGGACCCGGCGAGATAGGCGAAGAAGGCGAAAATCCCGGCCGCCCCCATCGCGGCGTGGGTGAGGAACCCGCGCTCGCGCAGGATGGCGACGTAGCGCGCAATCTGGCCGGAAAAGCCGAGCGCGGTGCGCCCGGCCGGCGCCAGGGTTTCCGGCAGCAGGGCGACGACGAGCGCGAAGGAAACCGCGCCGTAGCCCGTCATGATCCAGAAGATCCAGCGCCAGTCGGCGAAGATCAGCACCGCGCCGCCCAGGGTGGGGGCCAGGATCGGGGCCGCGCCCATCACCAGCATGAGGCGCGACAGCATGGCCGCGGCGGCATGGCCGTCGGCAAGGTCGCGCACCATGGCGCGCGGGATCACCATGCCCGCCGAGGCGGCGATGGCCGCCACCACCCGCCAGCCGGACAGGGCGAGGATGGAGGGGGCAAGCGCGCAGGCCGCGCAGGCGGCGGTGTAGAACGCGCTGGCCACGATCAGCGGGCGGCGACGGCCGAAACGATCCGCCAGGGTGCCGAGGGTGATCTGGCCAACGGCGAGCCCGGCGAACCAGGCCGCGAGCGTGTATTGCGCGGCGCCCGCCGGCGCGTGCAGCCCGGCCTCGATGGCGGGGAAGGCGGGGAGGTACATGTCGGTGGAGGCGGGCCCGATGGCGGTGAGGAAGCCCAGCAGGAGGGGCAGGCGGGGCGTGATGCGCATGGGTTGTGTGTGACGGAGGGGCGGCGGCGTGCCAAGAGACGAAACGAGCCTGCCGCCCGCCGGCACCGCTTTCGCCGCCCGGCTTGACCCTGGCGGGGGAAGCCGGCAAGGCCGCAAGCCTGATCAGGGAGCGTCATGCCATGACCGACACGAAGCCTGCGCCCTATCGCGGCGTGTTCCCCGTGGTGCCGACCGTGTTCGACGACCGCGGCGATCTGGACCTTCCCGGCCAGCTGCGCGTCCTCGATTTCATGATCGACGCCGGATCGGAAGGCCTCTGCGTCCTCGCCAATTTCTCCGAGCAGTTCGCCCTGACCGACGCCGAGCGCGACCAGGTGATGCACGCGGCCCTCGATCACGTCGCCGGAAGGGTGCCGGTGATCGTGACCACCAGCCATTTCAGCACCCGCATCTGCGCCGCGCGCAGCCGCAGCGCCGAGGCCGCCGGCGCAGCCATGGTGATGGCGATGCCGCCCTACCACGGCGCCACCTTCCGGGTCGCCGAGCCGGGCATCTTCGCCTTCTTCCAGGCGGTGTCGGACGCGATTTCGATCCCGATCATGATCCAGGACGCGCCGGTGGCCGGCACGCCGCTGTCGGCTGCCTTCCTCGCCCGCATGGCGCGCGAGATCGCGCGGGTCGGCTATTTCAAGATCGAAACCCCGGGCGCGGCAGCCAAGCTGCGCGAACTGATCGCGCTCGGCGGGCCGGCGATCGAAGGGCCGTGGGACGGGGAGGAAGGCATCACCCTGCTCGCCGACCTGCAAGCCGGGGCGACCGGGGCGATGACCGGCGGCGGCTACCCGGACGGGATGCGCCAGATCACCGACGCCTTCGCCGCCGGCCGGGCGGAGGAGGCCGCGAGCGCCTATGCGCGCTGGTTGCCGCTGATCAACTACGAGAACCGCCAGTGCGGGCTTGCCGGCTGCAAGGCGCTGATGAAGGAAGGCGGGATCATCGCCTCCGACGCCGTGCGGGCGCCGCTGGCGCCGCTGGCCCCGGCGACCCGGGCCGGGCTGATCGAGACCGCGCGGCGGCTCGATCCGATGGTGCTGCGCTGGGGGCGGTAGGTTCGCGGGGCCGCGCCGTCAGCCGGCCCGCACCAGCCGGTGCTGCTTGCGTCCCGCCGACAGCTTCACCGCCCCGTCGCGCAGCGCCGCCGTGCCGATCGACAGGCCTTCGTCGCTGATCACCGCATCGTTCACCCGCGCGCCGCCGCCGCGGATCAGCCGCCGCGCCTCCGCGTTGCTCGCCGCGAGACCGGCCAGCACGAACAGCCGGAACGCCGGCACGCCTGCCGCCAGTTCCGCCGCCGGCACCGAAATGGACGGCAGGTCCTCGGCTGCCGCCCCCGCCTCGAACGCCAGCCGCGCCGTCTCCGCCGCCGTCGCCGCCGCTGCTTCCCCGTGCGCGAGCGCGGTCGCGGCGCTCGCCAGCACTTTCTTCGCTTCGTTGATCTCGACCCCGCCGAGCGCCTCCAGCCGCGCGATCTCCCCCAGCGGCAGATCGGTGAACAGGCGCAGGAAGCGGCCGACGTCGGCATCGTCGGTGTTGCGCCAGAACTGCCAGTAGTCGTAGGCCGACACGCGGTCCGCGGTCAGCCACACCGCCCCGCGCGCGGTCTTGCCCATCTTCGCGCCCGACGCGGTGGTGATCAGCGGCGTCGTCAGCCCGAACAGCGCCGCCCCGTCGGTGCGCCGCGCCAGCTCGATCCCGGCAATGATGTTGCCCCACTGGTCCGACCCGCCGATCTGCAACCGCACCCCATGCCGGCGCGACAGTTCGCGGAAATCGTAGCTCTGCAGGATCATGTAGTTGAATTCGAGGAACGTGAGCGGCTGTTCGCGTTCCAGCCGCAGCTTCACGGAATCGAACGTCAGCATCCGGTTGACCGTGATGTGCGTCCCCACGTCGCGCAGCAGCGGGATATAGCCGAGCGCGTTCAGCCAGGTCCCGTTATCGGCCAGCATCGCCTCGCCGGGCTCCGACCCGAAGCGCAGGAACGGATCGAAGCAGCGGCGGATGCCCGCCATGTTGGCCGCGATCTGCTCGTCGCTCAGCATCTGCCGGCTTTCGTCCTTGCCGGACGGGTCGCCGATCCGGGTGGTGCCCCCGCCCAGCAGGACCAGCGGCGTGTGGCCGTGCTTCTGCAACAGGCGCAGGATCATGATCTGCACCAGGCTGCCGACATGCA
>JABBNW010000151.1:10827-10926 GCA_019352115.1 Pseudomonadota bacterium | reverse complement strand
CGCTGCACGACCACGTGGTGGTCGGCAACGGCCGCTGGTACAGCCTGCGGCGAGAGGGCCTGCTGTGAGCGGGCGCTGACTTCGGCGGGTGGCGGCAAA
>JABBNW010000151.1:0-10817 GCA_019352115.1 Pseudomonadota bacterium | reverse complement strand
GCCAGGGGCAGCGCCCCTGGCCTTTGCCGCCCACCCGCCGAAGTCTGCGTCGGTCGGTCTCAGGCGTCCATCTTGAGCGCGGCCAGGAATGCCGACTGGGGGATTTCCACTTTGCCGAACTGGCGCATGCGTTTTTTGCCTTCTTTCTGCTTTTCCAGCAGTTTGCGTTTGCGGCTGATGTCGCCGCCGTAGCATTTCGCGGTGACGTCCTTCGACAGGGCGCTGAGCGTTTCGCGCGCGATCACCCGGCCGCCGATCGCGGCCTGGATGGCGATTTTGAAGAGCTGGCGGGGGATCAGCTCTTTCAGCTTGGCGCAGATCGACCGGCCGCGCGCTTCGGCCACGGCGCGGTGGGCGATGAAGCTGAGCGCGTCCACCGGGTCGTTGTTCACCAGGATCGAGATCCGCACCAGCTCTCCCGGCGCGTAGCCGTCCATCGCGTAGTCGAAGCTGGCGTAGCCGCGGGAGACGGATTTCAACCGGTCGTAGAAATCGAACACGACCTCATTCAGCGGGAGGCGATAGACGGCCATGGCGCGATTGCCGACGTAGGTCAGATCGACCTGTTCGCCGCGACGATCGTTGCACAGTTGCAGGATGGCGCCGAGGTAGTCGTCCGGGACCATGATGGTGGCTTTGATCCAGGGTTCCTCGATATGGTCGATCACGCTGCCGTCCGGCATGTCGGCCGGGTTGTGCAGCTCGGCCACCTCGCCGTTGGTGCGGTGCACGCGATAGACGACCGACGGCGCGGTCGCGATCAGGTCCAGATCGAATTCGCGCGACAGGCGTTCCTGGATGATCTCCAGGTGCAGCAGCCCCAGGAAGCCGCAGCGGAAGCCGAAGCCGAGAGCCGCGGAGGTTTCCGGATCGTAGTGGAAGCTGGCGTCGTTCAGCCGCAGCTTGCCGAGGCTGTCGCGCAGCTTCTCGAAATCGTCGGCGTCGACCGGATACAACCCGCACCACACCACCGGCACCGAGGGCTTGAAGCCCGGCAGCGCCTCGGCCGCGGGGGCGCGGTCGTCGGTGAGCGTGTCGCCGACGTTGCAATCGGCCACGGTCTTGATCGCGGCGGTGATGAAGCCGATCTCGCCCGGACCCAGGTCCTCGGTCGGGATCATTTTCGGGCTGAACACGCCGACCTGTTCGACCAGATGCGCCGCACCGGTGGACATCATGCGGATCTTCTGGCCGCGTTTCAGCCGGCCATCCTTCACCCGCACCAGGATCACGACGCCGAGGTAGGGGTCGTACCAGCTATCGACCAGCAGCGCCTTCAGCGGCGCCGCGGGATCGCCCTTCGGCGGCGGCAAGCGGTGCACCAGGGCTTCCAGCACGCCCTCGATGTTCAGCCCCGTCTTGGCGCTGATCATGAGCGCGTCGGACGCATCGAGGCCGATCACGTCCTCGATCTGCTGGCGCACCCGTTCGGGTTCGGCGGCGGGGAGATCGACCTTGTTCAGCACCGGCACGATCTCGTGGCCCGCTTCGATCGCCTGGTAGACGTTGGCGAGCGTCTGCGCCTCCACCCCCTGGCTGGCATCGACCACCAGCAGGCTGCCCTCGCAGGCGGCGAGCGAGCGCGATACCTCGTAGGCGAAATCGACGTGCCCGGGCGTGTCCATGAGGTTGAGCTCGTAGGTCTGCCCGTTCTTGGCGCGGTACGACAGGCGCACGGTCTGCGCCTTGATGGTGATGCCGCGTTCGCGTTCCAGGTCCATGCTGTCCAGGACCTGGTTGGTCATCTCGCGGGCGCTCAGCGCGCCGGTGGTCTGGATCAGCCGGTCGGCCAGGGTGGATTTCCCGTGGTCGATATGGGCGATGATGGCGAAGTTGCGGATGTTCTCGATCGGGGTGTCGGTCATGGAACCGGTTTCAGGGGGGGACGGAGACATAGGCGCAAACGCGGCCGTTGTCAGCGGCCAACGGGGTGGGGATCAGTCCTTGCGCGATTGGCCGAAATAATAGCCCAGCACCAGGGTGACGATCGGCACGACGATGGACTTGATCATGTCCTCGGCCTGGGTCGCGATGGCCGGGGAAGCTCCGGGCACGATCCCCTGGATGCCGAGAAACAGCAGATAGATCATGACGGTGGCGGTGAAGCTGCGCAGGACCAGCCTGGCGATCCAGGAGCGGTCTTCCTCGTCGAGGCTCGGCTTGTCGAGGGCCCGGGTTGCGGTTTCGGCGGCTTGTGCGGCGTGGACGAGCTGCTCCGCGACCGGGTCCCGAAGCGCGGCCCGGGCATGCGTCGCCGGCGCGTCTCCGCTCGCCGGCGCGGGTGTCATCAACTGCGCCGCGCTGCGCGCAGGTAGCCCGCTGTCCGCACCGCGCCGCTGATCGCTTCCGAGGAGGTCAGAATTTCGCGGACCGTGCCCAGCAGCGCGTCCGCCAGCTTCGGGTCGGCGGTATGGGTGGCGAGATCGGCAAGTCGTCGCGCGGCCGACACCAGGTCGGTGTTCGCCGCGGCGACCCGCTTCAGTTCCTCGATCGGAACCGGTAGCACGTCACTCATGGGAACCCCTTGTGCATCAAAGCGGATATGGGTCTTGTCCAGTGTCGGCGGAAGCGCTTAGCAAAGGCTACCTTAGCACGCCCCCGCTCGCCTTGGCGACCGCCGCGACCACCTTGGCCGCCGCCGCCTCGATCTCCGCCTCGGTCAGAGTGCGCTCGCGCGGCTGGAACGTGACCTCGATCCCGAGCGAGCGCTTGCCCGCCGGCACCGTGCCGCCCGCGTAGACGTCGAACAGCACCACGCCGGATATCAAAGCCCGTTCGGCCCCGCGCGCGGCACGCAGCACGGTCTCGGCCGGCACGGCTTCATCGACCAGGAAGGCGAAATCGCGCCGCAGCGGCTGGAACGCGGGCAGGTCGGGGGGCGCGCGGCGGCGGCGCTTGGGCTCCGGCACCGCGTCCAGGAACAGCTCGAACGCCGCCGCCGGGCCGGCCAGGCCGAGCGCGGCCAGCACCGCGGGATGCAGCTCTCCGAACTGGCCGAGCACCGTCTTCGGCCCCTGGCGCACAACGCCCGACCGGCCGGGATGGTAGCAGCCGGGCGCGTCCGCGGTGACCGACAGGCTATCCATCGGCAGGCCGAGCGCGGCCAGCGCCTCGAACAGATCGGCCTTGGCGTCCAGCGCATCCACCGGCCGCGACGGCGCGGCCCAGGCACGCGGCGTCGCCCCGGCGCGCAGTCCAGCGGCGACCAGGCGTTGGCCAGCGGCGACCAGGCGTTGGCCGTCGGGGGCAAAGGCCGGCCCGATCTCGAACAACGCCACGTCGGCAAAGCCGCGCGCGGCGTTGCGGCCCGCCGCCAGGGCGAGGGTGGCGATCGGGGTCGGGCGGAGCTGGTCGAGGTCCGAGGCGATCGGATTGGCAAGCCGCAGCGTCGCCGGCGTGGGGCCGAACAGCGCCGCCTCGCGCGCCGCCATGAAGCTGAAGGTGACGCATTCGGCGAGGCCCTGCGCGGCCAGCACCCGGCGCGCCCGCGCGGTGCGCGCCTGCGCCGGCGTCAGGGTGGGTAGCGGCACCGGCGCGGTCTGCGGCAGGGAGACCGCGGGGATGGTGTCGAGGCCGCGCAGGCGCAGCACTTCCTCGATCAGGTCGCATTCCGGTTCCACCAGCGCGCAGCCTTCCGCGGCACGCGCGGCGGCGGCGGGATCGAGGCCGGGGTCCTGCTCCAGCGCCGGGCCGCCGGGGGCGGCGACGTCGTTGCGCCAGGGGGGGACGGCGACGGTGACCTGGGTGGCGGTGCGTGTGCGCGCGGTGAAGCCGAGCCGGGCGAGCGCGTCCACGGCGTCGTCCGCCGGCACCTCGGCCCCGCCGAAATCGGCCAGGCGGGCGAAGCGCAGGGTGGCGTCGCGCTGCCAGGCGGGCGGGGTGCCGGCCGCAGTGACGGTGCCGGCCTCGCCGCCGCAGAGGTCGAGGATCATCCGGGTCGCGGCTTCCATCGCGTCCGGCGGCAGGGCGGGGTCCAGCCCGCGCTCGAACCGCTGGCGCGCGTCGGAGACGACCTGGTGGCGGCGGCCCGACAGGGCGATGCGCACCGGGTCGAACAGTGCGCATTCGACGAACACGGTGGTGGTGGTCTCGTCGCAGCCGGTCGCCGCACCGCCGACGATGCCGGCGAGCGACTGCACGCCGGCGGCGTCCGCGATGGCGCAGTCCTGCTCGGTGACGGTGTAGTCCTTGCCGTTCAGGGCGCGGAAGCTTTCCCCGGCGCCGCGGCGCAGCACCAGGGTGTCCCCGCTGAGTTTCGCCACGTCGAACACGTGCAACGGCCGGCCGAGGTCGATGGTGAAGAAATTCGTCACGTCCACCAGCGCGTTGATGGGGCGCAGGCCGATCGCGACCAGCCGGTCGGCGAGCCAGCGCGGGCTCGGCCCATTGCGCAGGCCGCGGATGGTGCGGCCGAGGATCCACGGGCAGGCTTCGGGCCAGTCGATCTGCCACCGCGGGCCGCCGGTGAATTCCGCCGGCACGGGCGGCGCCGACCATGGCCTCAAGGTACCGATCCCGGCCGCAGCCAGGTCGCGGGCGATGCCGCGCACGGCGAAGCAGTCGCCGCGATTGGGGGTGACGGCGATCTCGATCACCGGATCGTCGAGCCCCGCCCAGGCGGCGTAGGGCGTGCCGACCGGCGCGTCTTCCGCCAGCTCGATGATGCCGGAATGATCCTCGCCGAGGCCCATTTCGCGCGCCGACAGCAGCATCCCGGCACTGGTCACGCCGCGGATCTCGCCGGTCTTCAAGGTGATCCCGGTGCCGGGGATGAAACTGCCGGGGGGCGCGAACACCGCCTTCATGCCGGTACGCGCGTTCGGCGCTCCGCACACGACCGAAACGACACCGTCACCGGTGTCCACCCGGCAGGCGCGCAGCCGGTCGGCGTTGGGATGCGGCGCTGCCTCCAGCACATGGGCGATGCGGAACGGGGCGAGCGTCGCGCCGCGGTCGCTGATGCCCTCCAGTTCCAGGCCGATGCGGGTCAATGCCTCGCCGATCGCCGCCACCGGGGCGTCGGTGTCGAGATGCGTGCGCAGCCACGCGAGGGTGAATTTCATCGCTCAGGCCCCTTCGTGCAGCAGCGCCGGCGCCAGCGGGTTGAACCCGTAGTGGCGCAGCCAGCGGATATCGCTCTCGTAGAACGGGCGCAGATCGGGGATGCCGTGCTTGAGCATGGTGACCCGTTCCACCCCCATGCCGAAGGCGAAGCCCTGCCACTCGCGCGGGTCGATACCGACGTTGGCGAGCACGCGCGGGTGCACCATGCCGCTGCCGAGGATTTCCAGCCAGTCGGCGCCTTTGCCAAGCTCGCCCGATTTCCGGTCCCAGCCGATATCGACTTCCATCGACGGTTCGGTGAACGGGAAGTAGCTGGCGCGGAAGCGCACCGGCAGGGTCGGCACGGCGAAGAAGGCGCGCAGGAAGTCGATCAGGCAGCCTTTCAGGTGGCCGAGGGTGATGTTGCGGTCGAGCACCAGGCCCTCGCACTGATGGAACATCGGGCTGTGGGTGGCGTCGTGGTCGGCGCGGTAGGTGCGTCCCGGCACGATCACCCGCAGCGGCACGCCGCGACCGAGCATCGAACGGATCTGCACCGGCGAGGTATGGGTGCGCAGCACCGGCGGCGGGGCGCCCCCGGGATCCGGCGTGGTGAGGTAGAACGTATCCTGGTCGTCGCGCGCGGGGTGGTGCGCCGGGATGTTGAGCGCACCGAAATTGTGCCAGTCGGTTTCGACGTCGGGGCCCTCGGCGATCGCGAATCCCATAGCGCCGAAGATCGCTGCCATCTCCTCCATGGTGCGGCTGATCGGGTGGATCAGCCCGGCGGGGCGCGGGCGCGGCGGCAAGGTGGGATCGAGCCGCTCGGCGGCCAGGCGCGCGTCCAGCGCCGCGGCTTCCAGCGCGATGCGGCGGGCCTCGATCGCGGCGGCGAGCGCGTCCTTCAGGCGATTGAGCGCGGCGCCGCGGTCGCGCCGCTGCTCGGGCGGGGTCTTGCCGAGGTCGCGCAACAGGGACGTGAGCGTGCCGTTGCGGCCGAGCACGGCAACCCGCACCGCGTCCCATGCGCGCAGGTCGGCGGCGGCGGCGAGGGCGGTGTCGGTTTCGGTTTGCAGGGCGGACAGATCGTCGGTCATCGTGTCGTATCCGGTCTCGTCAATCGATGGGCTCACCGGGTTCGACGCCCTCCTGACCCCGGCGCCCACGTGCGGGATTGGGGCAGGTCGAGCGCAACCCGTCGATATGTTCGTTCAAGGACGCATGGATCCCATGCCACATCGGATCGAGAATGAAGTCGATCCCCTCGCGCCGGGCCAGCTTTGCGGCCGGAACGAAATCGGCGTCGCCGGCGACCAGAACGATCTGGTCGACCTGCTTCTTGTAGGCCAGCGAGGCAATGTCGATCCCGATCTTCATGTCCACGCCCTTCTGCCGCACGTCGTATAGGAAATCGTCGTCCGTCAGCGCCGGGAACGTGCGCTCCCCGCGCAGGAGCGCGCGCAGGCGATCGGGCCGCAGGGTCCAGGTGCCGTCCTCGCTCAGATGTCCCAACCGCAACGCGGTCTTGCGCTGCCGCCGGAGGGCGTCGTGCAGGAGGTGACGGAATGTCGCTTGCGGGGTTTTGGCGAAATCGATTGCGCGCCCGGAGACGGGCTGGTGCGCCTTCTTGGCGAGGGGCGGGCAGTCGTAGAAGAAGATCCGATGCAGCACCCTTCGCTCGCCCTCGCGCGTGCGCAGATGCTGGGTGGCCATCTGGAACAGGGTCGCCGCGACCACGCCGGCATCCCGCGGATCGAGGTCGGGATAGACAGCCGGGAAGCGGCGGAGCGCGAAGCCGCCGTCGATCAGGATGGCGGTCGCCATGGGGTGCGCCCAACAAAAGGCCCTCGGGGTCGGCCTCCCGTTCATCATCCGGCGGAGCCGGCCGGGAGGCGTACTGCCGAGGGCGGACCCTGTGTATACGACCGATCTGCCTGGAATTCAAGGATCAGCCGGGCCGCCGCGCCCAGTGTCCCGACTCGCAAATATCGTCATCATGCGTCGGGACACTAGGTCTTTGTTTTCAGTGGCCTGCTGGTCCCTGAAATGCCAAGGCATTCCAGGGGCAGGACACTAGCCCAGCGCGGCCTGGGCCTTCTTCACGATCTCGGCGAAGCTCGCCGCGTCGTCATAGGCGATCGCGGCCAGCACCTTGCGGTCGATCTCGATGCCGGACTTGTTCAGCCCGTCGATGAAGCGCGAGTAGGTCAGGCCGTGCTCGCGCACCGCGGCGTTGATGCGCTGGATCCACAGGCCGCGGAAGTCGCGCTTCTTGTTGCGCCGATCGCGGTAGGCGTACTGGAGCGACTTTTCCAGCCGCTCGCGCGCCGCGCGATAGGTGGTGCCGGACCGGCCGACGAAGCCCTTGGACTGCTCAAGGACTTTCTTGTGGCGGGCATGGGTGGTGGTGCCCCGTTTGACGCGTGCCATGGGTGCTGCTCCCTACGCCAGCCCGTAGGGGGCCCATTGCTTCACGGTCCGCGCGTCCATCGGCGTCAGCACCTGGCTGCCGCGATTGCTGCGGATGGCCTTCTGGCTGCGCGCCGAGAGATTGTGGCGCTTCTTGCCGGGACCGGCCAGCACTTTCCCGGTCGCGGTGATCTTGAACCGCTTCTTGACCGAGGACTTGGTCTTCGCCTTGGGCATTTTGCATCTCCTTCATGGCTGGCGCCGCGCGGCCCGGACAGGCGTGTTGAGCCACGCGCGCTTCGCGGCCGGGCATGCCCATTCCAGGCCCGGACGCGCGAGAGGGGGGCTTCTAGCTGCCGCCGGCCCGGGACGCAAGGTCAGGGCCTTCTGTCCCGGCGGAAGAGGCCGGCCGCAAGGGATTTCGTACCGCGTGCACCGCCTCCCCCAAGACGCAGGGGATAGCTGCGGCCGCGGAACGGCGGCACGCAACTTGCGTCACGTCAGTTCGGGTGACCGGTTCCCAGGAGGTGTCGGTCCAACTTGCCCGATCACAGGTCTTTTGCCCAGGGAATGAGCATGCCGACGATCGATGCCGACCCCTATGCCTTCGATCTCCGCCCTGCGGCGGCGGCGCTGCTCATCATCGACATGCAGCGCGACTTCCTGGAACCGGGCGGCTTCGGCGCCCTGCTCGGCAACGACGTCTCCCGGCTGCGCGGCGCCATCGCACCCACCAGCGCCGTCCTGCACGCCGCCCGCGCGGCCGGCATGGCCGTGATCCACACCCGCGAAGGCCACCGGCCGGACCTGTCCGACCTTGCGCCCGCCAAGCGCGCGCGCGGCCGGCTCGCCTGCGGCATCGGCGATCCCGGCCCGATGGGCCGCATCCTGGTGCGCGGCGAGACCGGCCACGACATCATCCCCGAACTCGCCCCCGCCCCCGGCGAGCCGGTCGTGGACAAGCCCGGCAAAGGCGCCTTCTACGCCACCGACCTCGAGGCGATGTTGCGCAGCCGCGGCATCACCCAACTGATCGTCTGCGGCGTCACCACCGAGGTCTGCGTCAACACCACGGTGCGCGAGGCGAACGACCGCGGCTTCGACTGCCTGGTGCTGGAAGATTGCACCGGTTCCTACTTCCCCGAATTCCAGGCCGCCGGCCTCGCCATGATCCGCGCCCAGGGCGGGATCTTCGGCTGGGTGGCGGACTCCGCCCGCGTGCTCGCCGCCCTGAGAGTTTGTGAATGAATGCCCGCGAGCCGCCGAAATCGCCCGAACACCCGGGCAGTTTCATCGGGCATTCTTTCGCAAGTTCGATTGCTTTTCACGCTCTGAGCTGATCCCCACCCCGAAACCCGCCTGCCTGACACCGCCCCGTCCGACACAGGAGTAGCGCCATGGCATCCCAAGCCGCCACCGGAAGCATCAGCGCCTCAAGCCCCTTCACCCCCCGTCTCTGGGTCCCGGGCGACTGGAACGGGTTCTTCGGCCTGTTCACCAACGTCGTGCTGAACGTGATCGTGCTGACCTCGCTCTGCCTTGGCGTCGTGCACCTGCCGGCGGGCATCGTGTTCGGCCGCATCCTGCCCGCGCTCGGCATCGCGCTGCCGATCGGCAACCTGTTCTACGGCTACCTGGCGTGGAGGCTGGCGCGCAGCGAACGCCGCTCGGACGTCGCGGCCCTGCCCTACGGGCCGAGCGTGCCGCACATGTTCATCGTCGTCTTCGTCGTGATGCTGCCCACCTACCTGAAAACGCACAACCCGATACTCGCCTGGGAAGCAGGCCTCGCCTGGGCCTTCGTGATCGGCATCATCATCCTCGCCGGCGCCTTCGTGGGTCCCACCGTGCGCAAATATACCCCGCGCGCGGCCATGCTGGGCGCGCTCGCCGGCATCTCCATCGCCTTCATCTCCCTGCGGCCGGCGTTCCAGAGTTGGGAAGTGCCGTGGCTGTCGTTCCTCTCGCTCGGCATCATCCTGGTGAGCTGGATGGCGCGGGTGCGCCTGCCGGGCGGCGTGCCCGGCGGCCTCGCCGCGGTCGTCGTGGGCACCGTGCTGGCATGGATCGCGACCTTCAGCGGCATCAGCCCGGTGATGGAGCCGCACGCGGTCGGCCTCGCCCTCGCGCGGGTCGGGCTCTATCTGCCGCTGCCGTCCTTGCAGGTGCTCGCGGGGCTCGCCAACGTCGGGCCGCTGCTGGTCACCGCCGTGCCGCTCGGCATCTATAATTTCACCGAGGGCATGAACAACGTCGAAAGCGCCGCCGCCGCCGGGGACGAATACAGCCTGCGCAAGGTGCTGATCGCCGACGGCATCGGCGCGCTGGCCGGCGCGCTGCTCGGCAGTCCGTTCCCGCCCGCGGTCTATATCGGCCACCCGGGCTGGAAATCGGTCGGCGGACGTATCGGCTACTCGATCGCCACCGGGTTCTCGATCGCACTGGTCTGCTTCTTCGGCCTCGCCGCGCTGCTGCTGGCGGTCGTGCCGCTGGTCGTGATCCTGCCGATCCTGCTCTACATCGGCCTCGTGATCGGCGCCCAGGCGTTCGAGGCAACCCCCGCCCGCCACGCCCCCGCCGTCATCCTCGCCCTGCTGCCGAATATCGCCGAATGGGCGCAAAGCCAGGTCGACGGTGCCCTGTCGGCCGCCGGAACCAACGCGGCCAAAGTCGGCGAAGCCGCCCTCGTCGCGCACGGCGTGATCTACCGCGGCATGCAATTGTTCGGCGGCGGCGCAACCCTCGCCGGCCTGATCCTCGGCGCCATCGCCGCCTTCATCATCGACCGACTCTTCGAACGCGCCGCCCTCTACGCCCTGATCGGCGCCGTGCTCGCCTTCTTCGGCTTCATCAACGGAACCGCCCTCGGCTTCGCCAACTCCGCGCCCATCGCCCTCGGCTACCTGATCCTCGGCCTGATCTGCTTCAGCCTCAGCCGCTACCCCACCGCCGCCGCCCTCCCAGCCGCCACCCTCGCCAGCGACTCCGCGGCGGAATGATGCCCGCCTCGGAGGCCTTGGTGAGGGCGCAAGGAAGGCCAGGGGGCGCTGCCCCCTGGACCCCCGCCAAGGGCATCGCCCTTGGAACCCTTCCGTTAGGTTCCGTGCTGGTGGGGGGTGTGTCGGGTCCGGGTGGGGGCGCGTGTTGGGGTGGGCGGGGTCCAGGGGCAGCGCCCCTGGCCTTTGCCGCCGACAGCCGAGATCTCCGCCCGGTTGGTACTACCCGCGGCTGGGCAACGGACAGCGCGCGACGACGCGCGGTTGCGTGGCTTGTCTACACAATTCTATTTCAGAAAACCATCACGCGGTTCGGGTGGTGCGCTGCCCGAATGCTGCCTAGATGGCGTGCCATCCGCAGCGCTCCGT
>JABBNW010000150.1 GCA_019352115.1 Pseudomonadota bacterium | reverse complement strand
GGGTTCCAAGGGCTAGCCCTTGGTGGGGGTCCAGGGGGCAAAGCCCCTTGGCCTTAGTCTTCCTTGAAGCAGCCCCCCACCCGAAGCCGCGCTCAGGCGCTGCGCAGCGCCGGGTGTTGCTGTCGCGGCGATCGGTTGACAGGCGGTGGCCGGCGCGGTCCGATCGTCGTCAATACGATTGGGGAGGCGACCATGCGGCTTTGTTATTTCGACGACTTCCGGCTGGGGGTCGTGACGGGTGCGGGGGCGGTGGATGTTTCCGCGGTGGTGGCGGATTTGCCGCACACCGATCCCGGCGACCTGATGACGGGACTGATTGCACGGTTCGATGCCTACCGACCGCGGCTGGAGCTGGCGGCGCGGTCGGGGCCTGCTCTGCCGCTGGCGGGGGTGCGGCTGCGCCCGCCGTTGCCTCGGCCGGGCAACATCGTGTGCATGGCCGTGAATTATATGGAAGACGGCACGCGCGCGGCGCCGGCGCCGCTGAATGCTTTCCACAAGGCGCCGGGGGCGATCATCGGCGATGGCGATACGATGGTCTTGCCGGACGTTCCCGCGACGATTTTCGAGGGCGAGGCGGAGCTGGCGGTGGTGATCGGCAAGCCGGCGACTCGGGTGGCGGCGGCTGATGCGATGGGGCATGTGTTCGGCTATGTGAACTTCATCGACGGCTCGGCGCGTGGCCTGCCGCCGGCGGGGAACGTGTTTTTCCAGATGAAGTCGCGCGACACTTTCGCCCCGATCGGTCCGTTCCTGGTGACGGCGGACGAGGTGGCGGACCCGCATGGGTTATCGGTGCGCCTGTGGGTGAACGGGGTGCTGAAGCAGGATTTCGGCACCGATGACATGGCGCACCGGATTCCGCGCTGTATCGAATGGGTGAGCGCGATCCAGACGTTGCAACCTGGGGATATATTGGCCACCGGGACGAACCACCGTGGGCTGTCCTCTTTCATGGACGGCGACGTGGTGGAGCTGGAGGTTTCGGGCTTAGGTCGGTTGCGGATCGGGGTGCGAGATCAACTACTGCGTGCATGGTCGCGTGAGACCCGGCTTGATCGGCAACGGCAGGGGTTCGAGACGCCGACGCCGCAGATATCGGGCCGGTACGCGCCGGTCTGAAGCGGTGGGTCTGGTGCCTGGAACAGGCGCAAACCTTAATTAGGCGTTGACACCTGTCTCACGGCTGGCGATAAACAGCTCGAGAGGTTTGGTTTTCCGGAACGTTGGCATACGGTCGTGTGTGCTTGGCGAACTGTTTCGGCAGGCTTTACTTTCGTGCCGCATAGTAGTTGCGGTTCGGCGCTGCATCGGGAGGGGTATCAAGTCCCTGTTCCGCTTTTGCCGTGTCGTTGGCTGTGGTCGTGGAGCGCCGAATCATGGCGCCGGTTCGGGAGTTCTAGATGGCGGTCATCACGGTTCCCGGGGCGAATTCGTCAGTCGTATCTGGCGCCTTCAACAATTCCTACAACAAAGCC
Organism: Pseudomonadota bacterium; assembly: GCA_019352115.1. Taxonomy (GTDB): domain Bacteria; phylum Pseudomonadota; class Alphaproteobacteria; order Acetobacterales; family Acetobacteraceae; genus JAJZVS01. The sequence continues at coordinate 9,450 of JABBNW010000150.1, read as the reverse complement.
ATTGCGCAACAGATCGCGAACGCGCTGGCCGCGGCGACCTCGTTCACGGCCTCCACCGTTTCGGGTGGCGGCTTGGTGGCGGCCCCCACCGCGACGAAATCGGTCAACGAGCTGGAGATCACGGGCGGCGGCGACTATACGGTTCCGGCCAGTGGGGGCCTGCCGGCGCCCGACTACACGATCGTTGTCGAGACGACGGCAGCGGTGACGATCAACGGGGCGCCGGGCCAGACGATCTTCGGGGGTGCCGGGCCGCTCACGGTCATCGACTCGCATTATGTGGCGCTGGGGGATTCCGGTGCCGGGGCGGGCTCGAACGACGTCGTCAGCCTGAGCGGGTCCGACGCCAATGCCTATGTGGCAGGCAACAACGCCAACGATACGCTGACCGCGGCCGGATCCGCCGATACGATTTCGACCGGTGCCGGCGACAATATCGTTTCTGTAAGCGGGTCGTTTGACGTCGTGCAGTCCGGCGGTTTGGGTGACGCGATCACCCTGGCCGGCGCGGCCGATTCGATCTATTCCACCTCCGCGCTGGCGGGGACGGTCAACGTCGATGTGACCGCGCTCAACGACGTGGTCGCGCTCGGCTCGGAAACCGCTTTTGTCACCTTGAGTGGGGTGCTGGGCAGCGTGGCCGCGTCGGCGACGGTCTTCGCCGGTTCGGGCAGCGCATCGGTGCTCGACCAGGGCCTGACGGACCAGATCGTCGGCAGCACCGGCTCCCTGGCTGTAACCTTGGCAGGAAGTGGCGGCAGCGTGTTCGGCGGCACGGGCGCGGACAGCGTCGACGTGACCGGCGGCCAAGGATATGTCGCGCTGGACTCGGTGGATTCCGGGGTGCAGACGGCGAACGTTACGCTGAGCAGCGCGAGTTCCGCGACGTTGGCGGGCGGGACCGGCGTCGCCAATGTTTACGTCTCCGGGTTCGGCGATTCGATCAGCGGTTACACCGGCGCGCTGAACGTGACGCTCAACGGCGCCTCGACGACGATCAACGGTGGCGCCGGGGCGCTCACGATCGACCAGACCGGCGGTGCGGCTGCGATCGGCGGCGGTAGCGGTGGTGTCGTCGCGACCCTGGCGGGCTCGGGAGCGACCATCTACGGCGGTGTCGGCGCGGTCAGCGTCGACGCGACCGGGGCGGCATCCGGCGCCGCGATCGGCGGCGGCTCGGGTGGGCTGTGGGCGACCCTGAGCGGCGCCTCCACGACGATCTACGGCGGCAGCGGCGCTGTCACCATCGACGAAACCTCGGGTGCGACCGGCGATGTGATCGGTGGCGGCCCCGGCGCCATCATCGGCACTCTGGCCGGAGCCGGCACCACCGTCTACGGCGGCACCGGCACCGCGTCGTTCGACGTGACCGGTTCGGGCGATATGGTCGGTTTCGACAACAGTTCCGGCGCGGCGGCGGGCTCTGTCACCCTCGCAGGCAGCGGCGACGCGGCCTTCGGCGGCAGCGGTGGCCTCGCGGCGATGATTGCCGCTTCGAACGCCACCGTCAGCGGCGGGTCGGGGCTCTTGAGTGTCACCATGGCCACGGGCGTGACCGGCGTGGCGCTCGGCGGCGGCAGCGGTGGCCTGGCCGCGACCCTGAGCGGGTCCGGCACGACGGTCTACGGCGGCAGCGGCGCAGTCCGTGTCGTCGATACCTCGGTCGCCGCGCATGACGCGATCGGTGGCGGGTCCGGCGGCGTGACGGCCACCCTGGGCGGATCGGCCGCGACCGTCTACGGCGGCGCCGGCGCGACGACCCTGGACGTCACCGGCACCCGTAACGTGATCGGCCTGGACGCCGGCTCCGGAGTCGCGGCGAGCCAGGTCACCCTGGGTGGCAGCAGCAACATCGTGTTCGGTGGATCGGGCGCCCTGTCGCTCGCCTACACGGGAACGAACGATACGATCGGGGCCTACACCGGCGCGACCGCGGTCACCGCGTCGGGTTCGGGGTCGTTGCTCCTGGTTGGCGGTTCCGGGAACCTGCAGTTCCTCGCGGGCACCGGCAGCGCGACCGTCATCGCCTCCTCCGGTGCGGTGTCGGTCACCGGCGGCGGCGGCGGCACCACTCTCTATGGCGGCGCCGGCGGGTCGATGACCTATTCCGACTCGAGCGGCAGCGCCATCTACCAGGCCGGCTCCGGCAATGAGACGCTGAACGCGTCGCATTCCGCCAGCAATCTCACCATCCTCGGGGGCCTCGACTCCACGGGCGCGAATTCGCTGGTGGGTGGCAGCGGCCAGGATACGTTCTATGCCGGCATGGGTGCCGACTCGATGGTGGCCAACTCCGGCAACAATTCCTTCGTGTTCTATAAGTCCGTGATCGCCGGAGCGCAGCCGCAGGACGTCATCTCCGGGTTCCAGTCGTCGGACAAGGTGTTCCTTGCAGGATATGGCAGTGGCGCCGCCGCGCAAGCGATCGCCAACGCTTCCACCAGCGCGACGGGCACCACCTTGACCTTGGCCGACAACACGAAGATCACGTTCGCCGGCGTTTCCTCCGCGAGCAGCCTGTCCGGGCACATCGTCTCCTTCTGATCCGCGAGCCCGCCGGGCGGCGAAGCCGGGACCGATCAGACGGTCCCCCGGCTGGCAGTCCGTGCGTGCACTCCTGTCACCCCGACGTTCGTTGCGGCGCACGGCGCGCTCCGGCAATCGTTCGTTTTTCCCGCACGACGGGCGGCCGTTCCAGGCTTGATGTCACCCAGGCCGTCCTGGGTGTCCGATCCGGCGTCCAGTGCCGGTCCCGCGACGGGAACTTGCCCGCCCCTGCCGTCTTCGGCCGCGTTCGCATGTTGGGCGGTGTCGCGCGGGGCGCCATCCGCTATAGGATACCCATGCCGGATGATCAGCCCTTGGTTTGCATAGGCCCGCCCCGTGGTGGCCGGTCACACCCGACCGCAAGTCGTGACGGCGGGCGCGGCCTGGCCGCCCCGCCCCCGTCCCGCCGCGCCACCGCCTAGCGCGCCGGCATGATCCTTCTTGATGGAACGCACATGCTGCGGCGCGACGGGACGGGCATCGCGTCCTACGCGCGCAGCCTGGCCTCTACCTTCGCCTCGGCCGGCGTGCCGACCGCCCTCCTGCTGGACCATCGCGTCCCAGTCACGCGCGGCCTGGGCGAGATCGGAATCGCCAACCAGGTGTTCGGCAACCTTCCCCCGGCGTCGAGGACCGGATGGCTGCTGGAACTCCTGATACGGAGCCGGTTCGGCCTGTCGCGGCAGGTCGTCGGTCACCGGGTCGAGACCGCGATGATGCGGCTGGCCTCGCTCGACCCGAGCCTGCCCCCGCACGACCGGCTGTTCAACGCCTCGAACGGAATGGCCTTCGCCAACGGCGTTTTCCTCCTGCGCAAGCACCTCGCGGAGGTGGTCATTCCGGATAAGATCACGCTCGCGCATTGGACCGGAGCGGCACCGATCAGGCTGCGCGGCGCGCCGAACGTCTATACCCTGCACGACGTCATCCCGCTGCAGATGCCGCACCTCGTGCTGGATCGGCCTGGCTTGGCAATCCGCAGGTTCCGCGCCGTGGCGGGCGCAGCCGACCATATCGTCGCCGTTTCGGAGCGGGCGCGCGAAGACATCATCGAAATGCTCGGTCTGCCGGCCGAGCGCGTGAGCGTAACCTATCAGCCGGTGCCGCACTCGCCGCCGATCGATCAGGAAGCGAGCGCGCGTCTGGTCCGCAACGTCTACGCGGTCCAGCCGGGGGAATATGCGTTCTTCTGTGGCGCGCTGGAACCGAAGAAGAACCTCTATCGCCTGATCGAGGCGTTCACGCTCTCCGGCGTCAGGCTGAAGCTCCTGCTTGCCGGCCCGCTCGGCTGGCTGCACGACGATGTCCGCAAGCTGCTCGAACAACTCGGGGCGAACGCGACCGAACCGGGGCAGTTGCAAGTACGGTGGCTGGGCTATCTGCCGCGCATCCACCTCGCCGCCCTGATGCGGTGTGCGCGCTTCTTCGCCTTCCCTTCGCTCTACGAAGGCTTCGGCCTGCCGGTGGTGGAGGCGATGCAGCTCGGCGTGCCGGTGCTGACCTCCGCCGCGGGAGGTCTTGCGGAGGTGGCGGGCGACGCCGCGCTGATCGTCAATCCGCTCGATGTCTCCGACATGGCGCGCAAGATCCACATGCTTGCGTCCGATGCCTACCTGCGGCGGGAACTTGCGGCGCGCGGGCCGGTGCAGGCCGCCCGGTTCTCCCTTGCCAGCCATTTCGAGCGGCTGGCGCTCGCATACAAGCAGGTCGGCGTCACCCTTCCGGACAAGGCGGATTTACATGCTGAAGTGGAAACGGCCTGCACCTGAGGCGGCACCGTCGGGCGCCGGCGATCCGTTCTGGGAGGCGGTGGCCGCGCACCTGCGCACACGCGGCCTATCGGGGCGGCAGGTGCTGGCGCCGATCGGCTTTGCCGCCTACTGCCCCGATGCACGCGAATACGGAATGGGTGCGCGCATCTCCGATATGCTCGGTCCGGGGCGGACCTGCCTGGTCCTGCACAAGGGCCAGGTGGACAGCCTCGACCTCGATGCGCTGTTGCCGACGCTCATCCGCTGGCAGTGCATCTTCGCCAACGAGGTCTTCTGCGTCTTCGCCCCGGACGCGGACACGACCGCCGAGTCGCGGCACCTGGAACCTCTTCTGGAACGCCTCGCCGCGCGGCTGTCGGGCCGGCCCGCCGGGGGCGCGGCCGGACCAGCCCGGCAGGCCGTCTATGTCGGCGACAACACCGCCCTCACCCGGACGATCTATGGCCACAAGATGCTGGTCGACAGCCGCGACCTCAGCCTCACGCCGCATCTGTTGCTGGACGGCGACTGGGAGCCTTGGATCGCCCGGGTCGTGCGCCAGCACGTCCGGCCCGGCACCGTTGCGATCGACGTCGGCGCGAACTGCGGCTTCTACTCCCTGCTGTTGGCCGAAGGCGTCGGCCCCGCCGGGCGGTTGTTCGCGTTCGAGGGCAATCCGCGCATGGCCACGCTCACGCGCAAGAACCTGGAGATCAACGGCTTCTTCGCGCGCAGTACGGTGATGCCCGTGTTGGTTGGGCGCGAACGCGGACGCAGCAACTTCCAGTTGTTCGAAGAACACATGGGGTCGTCGACCATGCAGGATCGATCCGCCTCGGCCACGGCCTTCGGCGACCGGGTGCACACGATCGAGGTCGATACGATCCCGCTCGACGAGGCGCTGGCCGATGTACCGGCGATCCATTTCCTCAAGATCGACGCCGAGGGGGCCGAGGACATGATCATCGGCGGCGCGCAGGCGGTGATCGGGCGCAGTCCGGAGCTGACGATGGTGATCGAGTTCGCGCCGCTGGCCGGTTTCCCCGGATACGACGCCGCGCGTGCCTATCTCGCACGGTTCCGCGAGATGGGTTTCCGCATCCGCCGCATCTCCGAAGCCGGCGAGATCGAGACCGCAAGCGACGACGCGCTGCTGCAGGCCGACTGGTCGGAGCTGTTCCTCGACCGCCCGCACTGAGCGCGCCCGCGCCCCGCTCGGCCCGACTTCGATGAGCAAAATTTCATCAAATGTGCGGGCCGCAGCCGCGCGCATGAAAAAAATACGGTCCGAGCAGATTCCCCCCAACGTCGGGCTGGACAGAACCGGCGATTTCCGCGACATGCTCGACTTGCTGGCAGCGGCACGCTGAGAAGGCCTCGACGTCCGGCAGGGTCAGGCTATAAGGCCGGTACGAAGCCATTAAGAATCGCGTGACCGGGGCATATCCGGCAGCAATCGACCAAACGGGAGACGACCAATGGAAAGCAAACTGACGCCAGGCGTGGGCCGGCGTACCCTCATCAAATCCGGCGTCGCACTGGGGGCGATGTCCCTGGCGGGACCCGCGATCATCAAGGCGCGCGGTGAGACGCCGGTGAAGATCGGCATGATCGATCCGCTGACCGGCGTGCTGTCGGCCCCGGCGCAGAGCGAGGTCGAGGGCGCGAAATATGCGGTCAAGCTGCTCAACGCCAAGGGCGGCATCCTGGGCCGGCCGATCGAGCTGCTGGTGGAGGACTCCGCCAACGACGTCGGCACCGGTGTCGCCAAGGCGCGCAAGCTGATCGACCGCGACCATGTCGATGTGATCTTCGGCGACGTGAATTCCGGCATCGCCTACGCGATCTCCGGCGTCACGTATGAGAAGGGCGTCTTCCAGATCGTCCCCGGCGGCCACACCGACGAGATCACCGGCAAGGACTGCCACTGGAACGTGTTCCGCATCTGCAACACGACCAGCATGGACGCCAATGCGATCACGCCTGAATTGATCAAGCATTTCGGCAAGCGCTGGTATTTCGTAACGCCGGACTACGCCTACGGCCACACCCTACAGGCGGCCTTCATCAGGGCATTGAAGAAGGCCGGCGGCGAATACGAAGCCGCCATGCTGCCGATCAACACGTCCGACTACTCGGCAACCTTGATCAAGGCCCGTGCGTACAAGCCGAATGTGCTGCTCAACAACATGGGTGGGCTGGCGCAGATCGACTGCATGAAACAATTCGTGCAGTTCGGGCTCGACAAGGAGATGGGCCTGGGCGGCGCGCTCTACGAGCTCGAGGAAGTGGTGGCCGTCGCGCCGTCCGCGCAGACCGGCTGGTGGGACATGGAGTGGTGGTGGAACCAGCCGAATGTTCCGGAAGTGGTGTCCTTCGTGAAGGACTTCCGCGCCGCCCTGCACAAGACCCCGTCCGCCCGCCACTGGTTCGGCTGGGTTGCCGTGCATTCGGTGAAGCTCGCGGCCGAAAAGGCGAAGTCTCTGAAAGGGATTGATCTCGCCCACGCGATGGCGGGTATGGAACTGCCGCCAGACGTCGCGCTGCAGCCGGGCAAGGTATTCTACCGCGCCGGCGATCACCAGCTCATGCCCAACGTGTTCACCGGTCAGGTGCATCCGCCGAAGGGTGGCGACAAGGACGACATATTCACCGTCGCTGATCTTGTCCCGGCGGAAAAGGCGTGGCCGCTGAAGGATACCGGCTGCCACATGACCTACCCGTCCTGATGTCGATGGCCTGCGCCGCCACGGACCCGACCGGGTCCGTGGCGGCGTGACCAAATCGTCTTCCACCGAGATGGTATCATGCTGACACTTATCCTGTTCAACCTGACCAACGGGATCATCCTCGGCCTGTTCTACGTGCTGATGGCGCTCGGCGTTTCGCTGATCCTGAACCTCAGCAACGTGATCAATTTCGCCCACGGTAATTTCCTGGCACTCGGCGGGTATTTCGCATTCTCCCTGGCGCCGTATCTCGGCTACTGGGGGGCATTCGTCGTCGCGCCGCTGCTGGTGGGCGTGATCGGGCTGATCGTCGAACAGACGATGATCAAACGGGTCTATCCACGCCCGCATGTCTACAGCCTACTTCTGACCTTCGGTCTGGCTTTCATCATCCAGGATATGTGCCGGACGATCTGGGGCGTGAACGGGCTGCCGCTGTCCATCCCGAACGCGCTCAACAGCCCGCTCAGCAATGAATTTTTCTTCATCACCGGCTATCGGATCTTCCTGGTCGCGGTGGTGATCGTAGCGGTAGCGGCGCTATTCGCATTCCTGGGCTTCACCCGGGTTGGCACGCGCATTCGCGCAGGCACGTTCGATCTCGACACGGTCTCCGCTCTCGGCATCAACATCGGGTTGCTGCGAGCGTTCAATTTCGCCCTCGGGATCGGCCTTGCGGGACTAGCCGGCGTGCTCGCTGGCGGGCAGATCGGCCTCAATCCGAACATGGGCGACGATCTCGTGCTGCCGGCGTTCATCGCCATCATCATCGGCGGGATCGGCAGCCTGACCGGCACCCTGATCGGCGGTCTCGTCATCGGCATCGCGTCGGCCGTCACGTCCATCTGGTGGTCGGCGGGCAGCGAAGTGATCATCTATATGCTGATGGTGATCATCCTGGTTGCCCGGCCGCGCGGCATCATGGGCGAAGAAGGGATGATGACATGAGCACGACCACCGCTCCAGACTCCGCACGCGACACGCCGCGCGGCCGACCTGCCATCGGCGGATGGATCCATCTCCCGGTGATCTGGTTCGCGCTGCTCAGCGCGCCGCTCTGGATGGGCTATGTCGGCGGCTACGACGCGCTTGCCAGCCGGATCCTGGTCTTCGGCCTCGCGGCGATGGGGCTCAACCTGCTGCTCGGCTTTACCGGAGTCATGAGCTTCGGCCACGCCGCCTATTTCGGGCTGGGGGCGTACGGCGCCGGTTTTGTGCTGCGCTACTGGGTGCACAGCACGCCGCTGGCGATCCTGTGCGGCATCCTGCTCGGCACCCTGGCGGGAATCGTGTTCGGCGCGCTGATGATGCGACGCACCGGCATCTACTTCGCCATGTTGACCATCGCGTTCAGCCAGATCTGTTACTACTTCGCCTACAGCTGGAACAGCGTCACCGGCGGCTACGATGGGCTGCGCGGCTTCGAACGGGCACCGCTGCACTTCGGTCCGTGGGTGGTGAACATCCAGACAAACGGCCTGCTGTTCTACTATTTCGTGCTGGCGGTCTTCGCGATCTGCACCGCGCTCATGGGCCTGTTGCTGCGCTCGCCACTGGGCCGGACCATGGTCGCGATCCGGGAAAACCCGCAGCGGGCGCGGTTCCTCGGCATCCCGGTCGAACAGCATGTGTGGATCGCGTTCATCATCTCCACGTTCTTCACCGCGATCGCCGGGGCGCTGTATGCGTTGCTGAACAACTTCGCCGATCCCACTGCGCTCTACTGGGTGATCTCGGGCAATATCGTGATCATGGCGGTGCTCGGCGGCATGCTGAACTTCTGGGGTCCGCTGGTCGGTGCGGCCGTGTTCGTATGGCTCGAGGACTACATTTCCTCGATGACGGTGAACTGGATGAGCTTCATTGGTCTGATCTTCGTTGTGGTCGTGCTGTTCTTCCCGCGCGGCCTGCTCGGCTTCATGCGTCGGCGGTCATCATGAACCTTCTCGAAGTCCGCGGTGCAACCAAGTCGTTCGGTAGTCTGGTTGCCGTCAACAACGTCACGCTGAACGTGGCCCCAGGTGAGCTGCGCGCGATCATCGGGCCGAACGGCGCCGGCAAGACCACGTTTTTCAACCTGGTTACCGGCTTCTTTCCGCCCTCGTCGGGACAGATCATGCTGGACGGGAAGGACATCACCCGTGCCACCGCCGTGCAGCGGATCGGGATGGGCATGGCGCGCACCTTCCAGATCACGCAGATTTTTCCTGACCTCACGACACAGGAAAATATCCGCATCGCCGCGGAAACGGCCATGGGCCTGCGGCGCCGGCCCTGGATAAGTGCCAGCGAGCGGGCGAAGGTGACAGAGCGGGTCGACGAATCCCTGGTCGCCAGCCGCCTGACCGCTCAGGCCGACCGCCTGGTGGGCGAGTTGTCGCACGGCGACCAGCGTTCGGCGGAAATCGCCATGGCGCTGGCGC
>JABBNW010000149.1 GCA_019352115.1 Pseudomonadota bacterium | reverse complement strand
CAGGGGACGAGTTCCCTGGCGGGGTCCAGGGGCAGCGCCCCTGGCCTTCCTTGCTTCCTCGCCACCCCAGGCATCCCGGCGATCAGAGCGTCACCAGGATTTTGCCGAACACGTCGCGGCGTTCGAGGCGGTCGAGGGCGGTGCCGACGTCGGCCAGCGGGTAGGTGCTGTCGATCACGGGGCGGATGCCGCTGGCGATGCGGGCCAGCGCGCGGCTGGTTGCGCTCAGGGGGGAGCCGAACGAGCCGATGATGCGGTATTGTTGCTGGAACAATTGCATCAGGTTGATGCTGCCGGACGGGCCGGACGTGGCGCCGCAGGTGACCAGTCTGCCGCCGCGTTTCAGCGACAGCAGCGATCCGGACCAGGTATCGGCGCCGACGTGTTCGAACACGACGTCCACGCCGCGTTTGGCGGTGAGTTTGCGCACCACGCCTTCGAATCGTTCGGTCTGGTAGTCGATCACGTGATCGGCGCCGAGGGCCTTCGCCTTGGCCACTTTCTCGGCTCCGCCGACGGTAGCGATGACGGTGCAGCCGAGGGCTTTCGCGATTCGGATGGCGACGCTGCCGATGCCGGAGCCGCCGGCGTGGACCAGGATCCACTCGTCCGGTTCCAGCCGCGCGTTGTCGAACAGCATGTGTTCCACGGTGGCGTAGGCGACCGCGACGCAGGCGGCGTCTTCGGTCGCGACGCCGGCGGGGATCTTCACCGCGAGCCGGGCCGGGTGGTTGGTGAATTCGGTGGCGAAGCCGTCGATATGGAAGCCGCGCACGCCGGCCGGATTTTCGCACAAATTCTCGCGCCCGGCGCGGCAGGCGCGGCAGGTGCCGCAGACCAGGGCGGCGTAGGGCACCACCCGGTCGCCGGGGGCGAAGCCGGTCACGCCTGGCCCGATCGCGGTCACCTCGGCGACCGCCTCGGCGCCGACGGCGAGGGGAAAGCGGCGTTTGGCGAACGCCATGCCGCGGTAGCCCCAGACGTCGATATGGTTCAGCGCCACGGCGCGCACCCGCAGGCCGAGTTCGCCGGGTCCGGGCGGCGGCGGGGGCGGGATGTCCTCCAGCGCCAAGTCGCGGTCACCGCGCAGCAGCAGGGCGCGCATCTCAGGCCGGCTCCCGGCCAAGCACCAGCGACACGTTCTGCCCGCCGAAGCCGAACGAGTTGGACAGCGCGTGCGCCACATCGGCCGGCCGCGCGACATTGGGCACGCAGTCGATCGGCAGGGCCGGGTCGGGGATGTCGTAGTTGATGGTCGGCGGCAGCAGCCCGTTGCGAAGGCTGAGCAAGGTGAACACCGCCTCGATCGCGCCGGCGGCCGAAAGCGTATGTCCGATCATGGATTTGTTGGACGAGACGGGCAGCGCCCCGGCCGCGGCGCCGAACACGGCGGCGAGGCATTGCCATTCCATCTTGTCGTTCTCCGGCGTGCCGGTGCCATGCGCATTCACGTAGCCGATCTGCCCGGGCGCCAGGCCCGCATCGGCAATCGCGCGGTTCATGCAGGCGATGATCGGCTTGCCGTCGGGGGAGGACCGGGTGCGATGGAAACTGTCCGCGTGTTCGCCGCAGCCTTCCAGCACGCCGAGGATGGTGGCACCGCGGGCGCGCGCGTGGGCCAGGCTTTCCAGCACCAGCGCGCCGGCGCCCTCGGCCATCACGAACCCGTCGCGGTCCTTGCTGAACGGCCGCGCCGCCGCCGCCGGCGGGTCGTTCCGGGTGGACAGCGCCGACAGCAGGGAGAAGCGGATCAGCGCCTCCACGTTCACCGAGGAATCCGTGCCGGCGGCCAACGCCACGTCGGTCTCGCCGCGCCGGATCGCCTCGATGCCGAGTTGGATCGCGGTGGCGCCGGAGGCGCAGGCGGTCGAGACCTCGATCGGCACGCCGCGCGTGCCGAAGCGTTCGGCCAGGGTCTCGCCCACGGAGGCGAACAGGAAGCGTTCGTAGGTGGCCACGAACCCACCCCCGGCGGCGGCGCGCAACAGGTCGGGATAGCCGATCGCCCCCTCGGCGCCGGAGGCGGCGGCGAGCGCGCGGCGCTGCGGCCATTCCAGTTCCACGGGTGGCAGGGCGAGGAACAGCGGGCCGGGGAACGCCCCCTTGGACCCGACCGCCGCCATCGCAACCGCTTCCTCGATCGCGCCGGCGGCAATCGCCTCCGACAGCGCCGGGGTGGAGAATTCCTCCAGCGGCACGAAGTCGATCGAGCCCGCGACGGTGGTGCGCAGCCCGTCGAGCGGGAAGCGGGTGATCCGCTTGAGGCCGGAGCGGCCGGCGGCGAGCGCGCCCCAATTGTCCGCCACCCCCTGGCCGAGCGAGGTGATGACGCCGATCCCGGTCACCACCACGATCGGCCGGCCCTGGCTGTCCGTGTCTGCCGCCATCACCGTACCCCCATCGCCGGCTTCAGAAATGCCCGCGCACTCGCCCTATGTGGGGCGCCCGATGCCGTGCGCAGCGCCATCCTACGCCGCAGTCACGAGGCCGAGCGACTCGCCGCGCCAATGGCCCCAGCCGGTGACCAACGCCTGGCGGAGCGGGCCGTCCATCGGCGCCTCGCCCGCCTCCAGCGGCGGGAACAGTCGGCCCGCGTGCACCGACAGCGCCGCCAGCGCGAGGGCGGCCGGGAAGGAGGGTTCGATGGTGTGGCCCAGCGCGGTGGCGGCGGCGCGCACCGGCAGGCCCAGCCCGGCCAGCCAGGCGCGTTCCTCGGCGGTCGGCGCGGCCGCCCCGGAGGCGGCGGAGATCACCGCCGTCGCCGCCGGATCGAAGTGCCCCTCCAGCGCCGCCACCTGGCGCGCGGCAATCGCCGTCGCGTCCCCCGGGCGCCGGCGGCAGCGATCGGTGACGACACGGTCGATGGTTGCCATCGCCGCGGCGCCGCGGGCGGCGGCGTGGGCACGGCTCTCGATCACCAGGAAGCAGCCGACGGTTCCGAGGACCATCCCGCCGCCGGCGTCCTGGCGTGCCCAGATCGGTGCCCAGGGGCGCTTCCAGAGCTGGCCGGCCATCTCGTAGTGCAGCAGCACCTCGGGCCGGGTGGGGGCGTAGGCGCCGCCGACCAGGAACAACTCGCCCTGCCCGGCGGCGATGCGGGCGACGGCCACCCGGACCGCGTCGGCGCCGGCCGCTTCCTCGCCCATGAAGCTGCGCGAGCCGCCCACGACGCCGTGCACGATCGAGACGTTGCCGGCCAGCAGGTTCGACAACTGGGCCAGGAACAGGGTCGGCCGCAGGTCCGACAGCAGCCGCCGGTTCAGCAGCGATTCCGGATCGGCCGCACCGGGCAGGTCGGTGAGAATCGCCGCATCGGCCGCCGGGTCGCGTTCCCCGCCGCCGGCCGCCACGATCATGTCCATCCGCTCCAGCAGCGCCGGCTGGCCCTTCACCCCGGCCTGGTCGAGCGCCAGCCCGGCGGCATAGGTACCGAGCCGCTGCCAAGTCTCCATCTGCCGCTGGTCGCCGCGCTTCGGGATCTGGCGGTCGAATTCGATCGGCGGCAGCGGGTGCAGCGGATAGGGCGGGAAGCTCGCCGTATCGATCACCGGGTGGAAATCATCCGCGCGGAGGGCCGTCAGATGCGCCGCCCCGCCCTCGCCCAGGGAGGAGACGAGCCCGATCCCGGTGATGACCGCGTCGCGTTCAGCCGGCATCCCACCACTCCTCCGCCACGCCGACCCGGCGGGCCGCGTCCAGCATCTGCGCGCGCAGGTCCGGGGTCGGAAACGCCACGATGCGGAACGTCAGCTCGGCGTCCGCCACCCGCTTGCCGTCCGCTTCCAGCCGGCCTTCCATCACCGCGTAGCCGGAGCCGTCGTGCACCAGTCGCGCGGAGGCCACCAGCGCCCGGCCGGGGGCGACGAAGCTGCGCAACTTGGCCTCCCGCACCTGGGCGAGGAAGACCATCCGCGCGAAGCGGGTCCGGGCCAGCAGCAGCCAGCCGCCGGTCTGCGCCAGGGTCTCGATCATGAGCACGCCCGGAAGCAGCGGATGGCCGGGGAAATGCCCCTCGAACACCGGGCTGGCCTCGGGCACGTGGCAGTCGGCGCGGACCGTGCCGCCGGCCGGGTCCAGCGCCACGACGCGATCGACCATCTGGAAATATTCAAGCCGCATGCGCGCCGCTCAGCCCCGCACGCGGATGCGGGGCGAAGCCTCCGACGGGACCATCGATGTCATCCTTGGGGCTCGTCCGGCCCGTCGCACGATCGGGACGCATGCGACCACGCTCTCAGGGCGCGAAAGGGAATCGAACTTGCGCAAGAATGCCCGTTGAAATGGCTCGGGTTTTCGGGCGATTTCGGCGATTCGCGGGCATTCCTTCGCAAACTCTCAGGCCGCCTTTGCCGCCACCAGCGCATCGATGTTGGCGCACAGGCCTTTGAGCACGAAGTAGTTGTCGGACGAGATCTTGCCCTCGTTCACCTCGGAGGTCCATTGCTCGAGCGGCATCTTGATGCCGAACGCCTTGTCGATGGCGAAGGCGACATCGAGGAAATCGAGGCTGTCGATGCCGAGGTCGTTGATCGCGTGGCTTTCCGGCGTGATGGACTCGCGCGGGATGTCGCAGGTTTCGGAGATGATGCCGGCAACGGTGTCGAAGGTGGACGCCATCGGTAGGGGGCCCCTGGAATCTGAATTGCTGCTTATCACCACAGCCCCCCCGCCGCCGCAAGGGTCGGCAGGCGCGAACCTGTGGTGCCGGAAGGATCGCCCGGCAGGTGCGGCCGGACAGGAAACCGGGTCAGCCGGACCCGCGTCGGCCGGGCCGCGCCGCCCGCGTCAGCCCCACGTGGCCCAGGGAAGCGCGAAGACGGAGGGCGCACGACCTGCAAGCCCCCCCTTCCCTCGGCCACGCGGGCGTGCGTGCGGTGAACCGTGCCCCGCCCATCGGCTCAAAAGGACCGTGGGCTGCGCCGGCGGCCGGCGGCGGGCTTGGCGGCGGCCTTCGCCCCGGCCGGGCTCTTGATCCACCATTTCACCGGCTTCGACCGGGCGGGCGCCTTCGCGGCGGCCTTAGGCTTGGCAGCCGCCCGCTTGGCGACCCCCGGCTTGGCTACCCCGGGCTTGGCGACCGGCCGCTTGGCGCCGCCCCATTTGCCCCCCGGAGCGACAGCTTTCGGTCGGCCGACTTTCCGCGGCGCGGCTTTGGGAGACGCCGATTTCAGGGCCGGCGCCTTGGCGGGCGCGGATTTCGGCGCGGGATCGGTCGCCGGCAGCTCCGGGCGGATAATCCGCGGGCGGCCGCGGCCGCGGCGCACCGGCGGGGCCGGCGCATCGGCAACGATATCGTCCGCGCCCCAGGCGTCGCCCGCCGGCGCGGCGGCGCGTTCCGCGGCGATCGGCGTCGGGTCCGCAAGCTCGTCGCTTGCCGCGACGGCGCGCAGCGCGTCGAGATTCGGCTCGTCCATTTCCAGCGCGTCGGCATCCGGTGCCTCGGCGTCGTCCGCGTCCGGCGCGACGGCCCAGAAGCGCCGCGCCTTGCGCCGGCCGCGCACGGGGGCGACGATGCCCGGCGCCGGCGCGTTGGCCAACGCCTCCTGCGCGGCGGCCAGCGATCCCTGGGTGGTGGCGAGCTCGGCGCGCAGGGCGGCGACGATCTCGTCCGCCTCCGCCCGGGCCAGTTCGGCGTGACCCTGCTTGGTGCGCAGGTCGAGGATGGTCGCCTGCGCCTCGCGCAACAGCCGCTCCGCCTGCTCGCGGGCGGCGCGCTCGGTGCCGAGCGCCGCCTCGGCGGCTTCGGCACGCTCCTGTGGCGAGGCACCGGCGCGCGGCGGACCGAGCGCATCGAGCCCCTGGCGCGGCCGGGGATGGATCACCGTGACCGGAACCTCCCCGTCCTGGACGAATCGGCGCCGCGGCCGATCGAAGGAAGAAAACAAACGCTGCCGTCCGCTGCCGCTCAACGACGATGCTCCATACTGGATGGGCGGGCCGCGGCCGGAAAGAATGCCGGAGCGGCCAGACCGGCACGGCGGCGCGAGGGCGGAACATCCGCCGGCACAACACCATGCCCGGGACGCCTCAATCCCAGACTATGCGCCGTGGAGCAAGCCCCAGTATTGCAACAGCGCGTTACGGCAGCGCAGCTTGGATCGGCGCGCGGGCTCCGCCAGGCACAGCCGCCGACCTGCCGGACCCATGCGCCCCGGCCGGGCCGACGGGGCCGCGAAACGATGAATGCTTGCACCGGACAAGGTCCTGGCGACATCCGTTACGCGATTCTACCGACGCCGCCGATGCCGATTGCGTGCCTGACCTCGTCCACCGGTATGACCGCCGCGGCCGGTCTGCTATCGGCTTCTCGCACGTCTGATATTGCAAGGAGACACCGCATGTCCGCACTGAGCGCGCTCGACCCGCCGGAGGCGCTGGTCTGCACCATGGTTCTCGTCGCCGCTGCAGACGGCGGCATGACCGACCGCGAGATCGGCGTGATGTCGGCGCAGGTCCAAAGCCTGCCTGTCTTCCACGACTTCACCAGCGCGCGACTCGCCGCCGCCTCGGACACCGCGGTGCGCCTGCTCGACGAGACAAACGGCCTCGACCACGCCGCCCGCCTTATTCGATCCGCGCTCGGGCCGAAGCTGCGCGAGACGGCCTATGCGCTCGCCTGCGAGGTCGCTGCGGCGGATACGATCGAGCAGCCGGAGACGCGCGAAATCCTGGCGTTCGTGCGCGAGGCACTCCACCTCGACCCGGTGATCGCCGTGGCGATCGAACGCGGCGTGCGGGCGCGCTACCAGATCGCCGGGTAGGCCGGCCTGCCGCCGGCGCCGCGGGGGAAAACGACATGGCGCTTGCCTTCGCGATCCTGGCGGCGATCCTGGCGGTGCTGGCCGCGATCGCCTGGGCCAGGGGCGAGAAATTCGCCCGCCGGGTCGACCGCCTGACCCGGCTCGCCGTGCGCGACGCCGCCGAGGTCGATCGACTGCGCCGCGCCGACGCGGCGGTGATGGAACGGCTGCCCGATCCGGTGCTGGTGCTCGATGCGGCGCGCGCCGTACTGCGCGCGAATCGGGCCGCGCAGACCGCATTCGGCACCGAGATCGGCGCCGTGCTGCGCCACCCCGGCCTGCGCGCCGCGATCGAGCGCGCCTTCGCCGCCGGCGCCGCCGAGACCGCCGACCTCTCCCTGCCGGTGCCGGTGCCGCGCGAGGTGCGCGGGACGGTGGTGCCGCTCGACCCGCCGCTGGCCGATGGCGGGCGCGCGCTCGTGGTGCTGTCGGACCGCACCCGCGAACGCGCGATCGAGCGCATGCGCGCCGATTTCGTTGCCAACGCCAGCCACGAACTGCGCACTCCGCTCGCGTCCCTGATCGGCTTCATCGAAACCTTGCGCGGTCCGGCCGCCGACGATGCACCGGCGCAACGCCGCTTCCTCGCCATCATGTCCGAGCAGGCGGCGCGCATGAACCGGCTGATCGACGACCTGCTGAGCCTGTCGCGCATCGAGCTGGTCGAGCACGAGGCGCCGGCGGACCAGGTCGCACTCGCCCCGCTGCTGGAACGGATCGTCGCCGGATTCGAACCGCGCCTGGCCGAACGCGGCGCGCACCTCGCCGTGACCCTGGCGCCCGACCTGCCCGCGGTGGTGGGCGATGCCGACCAGCTCGCGCAAGTGGCGCAGAACCTGCTCGACAACGCGATGAAATACGGCGCCGGCGCGGACGGCGCGGCGGCGCTGTCGCTGACGGCGACTCCGGCCACGGGACCACGCTGGCCGGCGCGGCCGGGCGTCGTGCTGGCGGTGGCCGATCGCGGCCCCGGGATCGCGCGTGCCCATCTGCCGCGGCTGACCGAGCGGTTCTACCGGGTGGATACCGGCCGTTCGCGCGCGGCCGGCGGCACCGGGCTCGGTCTTGCGATCGTGAAGCACATCGTCAACCGCCACCGCGGCCAGCTCGCGATCGACAGCGAGGAAGGCGCCGGCACCACGATCAGCGTCTGGCTGCCGGCCGCGGGGCGCGATTGACACGCGAGGCGGCGCGGCGGATTGCCTGTGTGGCGCAATCGCGAACAAGGTGCGGCCGGTCTTTCGATGCAGGCGGACAGCAGCGACTACTGGCGGCGTAATCTCGTCGTTTGCCTCCTCGGGTCGTTCTCGACCATCTTCGCGATGACCTTGATGCTGCCGTTCCTGCCGATCTACGTGGCGCAGCTCGGCGTGCACGGCCACGCCGCGATCGTGCAATGGTCGGGCGTGGCCTACAGCGCGACCTTCGCGACGGCGGCCCTGGCGGCACCGGTGTGGGGTCGCCTGGGCGATCGCTACGGGCGCAAGCCGATGCTGGTGCGCGCCAGCCTCGGCATGGCGATCGCGATGTCGCTGATCGGCTTTTCCACCAACATCTGGCAGCTGGTCGGACTGCGGCTGCTGGCGGGGCTCGCCGGCGGCTATTCCTCCGGCGCCACGATCCTGATCGCCGTGCAGACGCCACGCCGGCATTCGGCCTGGGCGCTCGGCCGGCTGTCCTCGGGCGTGATGGCGGGGAACCTGCTCGGCCCGCTGGTCGGCGGCTCGCTGCCGGCGCTAATCGGCATCCGGGCGAGCTTCTGGTGCGCCGGCGCGATGATCTTCGTTTCGTTTCTTGCGACCGTGTTCCTGGTGCGGGAAGCGCCGAGGGTCCAGACGCGGGAAGCGCCGGGATTGCAGACGCGGGACGCGCCGGGGGGCCAGACGCCGGACACGCCGGGCGAGCCCGGAACCGCCGCCGCCCGGCCGCCGGGCGGATGGTCGCAGATCCGGCGCAAGGACCTGGTGGCGGCGATGCTCGCGACCGCCCTGCTGCTGATGTTCGCCAACATGTCGATCGAGCCGATCATCACCGTCTATGTCGCCACCCTGGTGCGCAATCCCGCCCGGGTGACCTTCGTCGCCGGCCTCGTGATGTCCGCCGCCGCGCTCGGCAGCATCCTGTCGGCCTCGCGGCTCGGCGGGCTGGCCGACCGGATCGGGCATACGACGGTGATCGTTGCGGCGCTGGTGGTCGCCGGCCTGCTGCTCATTCCGCAGGCGTTCGTGACCGCCGGCTGGCAGCTCATCGGGCTGCGCTTCCTGATGGGCCTCGCTCTGGGCGGCCTGCTGCCCAGCATCGCCGCCGTGGTCCGCCACAACATTCCCGATCACGCAGCCGGCGCCGTGATGGGCTATCTGATCTCGGCGCAGTTCGCGGGCCAGGTCGCCGGGCCGCTGGTCGGCGGCTTCATCGGCGGCCATATCGGGCTGCGGGCTGTTTTCCTCGGCACCTGCGTGCTGCTGCTGGTCGGGGCAGCCTACAACTGGCGGGTGGGCCGCCGGCCATGACACCGGCCGAGAAGGTGTCCTTCATTCGCCTCCGACCGCGGGCGCGGTTGCCGGGCCGCGGCGGGCGTGGGCAAATACGGTCGCTCTGCCGGAGGAACGCATGGACCGCCTCGCCATCTCGCCGCTCGCCGCCTGGCTCGAACGCCTGGAGAAGAACGAGCTTGCCTATCAGTTCAGCCCCTCGACGAACCAGGCGGTGTTCTACCCGCGGGTGATCGCCCCCGGCTCGGGCGCGGCCGACCTCGAATGGCGCACCTCCGCCGGGTTCGGCACCGTCTACGCGACCACCGTGGTCCATCAGCAGGACGGCGCGACCTACAATGTTGCGCTGATCGACATGGACGAGGGCTTCCGGCTCATGAGCCGGGTCGAGGACGTCCCGCCCACCGCAGTGCGCATCGGCCAGCGGGTGCGCTTCCGTACCCATCGTCCCGGCGGCGACGAGCCGCCCATCCCGGTCTTCTTCCCCGCGGAGGCGGCGCCATGAACGGCCTCACCCGCGGCAGCGCCGC
Organism: Pseudomonadota bacterium; assembly: GCA_019352115.1. Classification (GTDB taxonomy): domain Bacteria; phylum Pseudomonadota; class Alphaproteobacteria; order Acetobacterales; family Acetobacteraceae; genus JAJZVS01. The sequence goes on along the minus strand of JABBNW010000149.1, from coordinate 1,207 downwards.
CATCGTCGGCGTGGCGGAATCCGATATCGGCGCGGTCGCCGCGCTCATGAGCCCGATCGACCTGATGGCGCAGGGCATCCACCGCGCGCTGGACGATTGCGGGCTGACGCTGCCCGACGTCGACGGGCTGTTCTGCGCCACCACCCAGGTGCGCACCTCGGCGATGACCTTGGCGGAATATCTGGGCCTGCCGCACGCCTATACCGATTCCACCATCGTCGGCGGCTCCTCGTTCGAGGTGCACGTGGCGCACGCCATGGCGGCGATCGCAGCCGGGCTGTGTTCCGTCGTCGCCATAGCCTACGGCAGCACCCAGCGCACAGTCGGGCGGCGTGCGGCGTCGGTGCGGGAATGGAACCCTTACGAAACGCCGTTCCGCCCGTTCCTGCCGGCGTCCGCCTATGCGCTCGCGGCATCGCGCCACATGCACGACTTCGGCACCACGCGGGAACAACTGGCGGAAGTCGCCGTGGCGGCGCGGCAATGGGCGCTGCGCAACCCGGCGGCGTGGGAGAAGAAGCCGCTGTCGATCGCCGATGTGCTGGCGGCGAGGCCGATCAGCGATCCGTTCACGGTGCGCGACTGCTGCCTGGTGACCGACGGCGGCGGGGCGATCATCGTCGTCTCGGCCGAGCGGGCGCGCAGCCTGAAGAAGCCGCCGGTGTTCGTGCTGGGCTGCGGCCAGGCGATCACCCATGCGGCGATCTCCTCGATGCCCGACCTCACGGTGACCGGCGCGCTACACGCCGGGCGGCAGGCCTACGCGATGGCGAAGCTGGCGCCGAAGGACATCGCGGTGGCCGAGCTGTACGACGCCTTCACCATCAACACGATCCTGTTCCTGGAGGACCTCGGCTTCTGCCCGAAAGGCGAAGGCGGCCGGTTCGTCGCCGACGGCGCCATCGCGCCGGGCGGCCGGTTCCCCGTCAACACCAACGGCGGCGGCCTGTCCTACTGCCATCCCGGCATGTACGGCCTGTTCCTGCTGATCGAGGCGGTGCGCCAGGTGCGCGGCGAGGCCGACGCCCGCCAGGTCCCCGGCGCGGCCACGGCGATCGTGCACGGCAACGGCGGCACCTTGTCGGCGCAGAGCACGGTGATCCTGGGCAGCGCCGCGGCGCTGTAGGCGGGGCTGCCAGGGTCGGGATGGGGCGAGCGATGGGACTCGAACCCACGGCATCCAAGACCACAACCTGGCGCTCTACCA
>JABBNW010000148.1 GCA_019352115.1 Pseudomonadota bacterium | reverse complement strand
TCGAAGCGGGGGCGTTCGGGCGGGAGAGGCGAGATGTCTTCGGGTGAGGGCAGGCGGGCGCGGTAGAGGCGGATGAGGGCGGTGGCGATGGTTTCGGGCGTGTAGCCGCCGAGCAATTCGCGGGCGGCGGTGAGATCGTCATCGAGGGGTGGTTCGGTCAGCAGCGGGTCGGTGAGCAGGCGGGCCTGATCGCGGGCGCGGATGGAGTCGGCCGAGGGTGGTTCGTCCCAGCTCGCTTTGATGTTAGCCGAGGCGAGCAGGGCTTCGGCCTGGCGGCGGCGGCTGTTGGGGACGAGCAGGACGCAGAGGCCTTTGCGGCCGGCGCGGCCGGTGCGCCCGGAGCGGTGGGTGAGGATGGCTTTGTTGTTGGGCAGGTCGGCGTGGATGACCAGATCGAGGTTGGGCAGATCGAGGCCGCGAGCGGCGACGTCGGTTGCGATGCAGACGCGGGCGCGGCCGTCGCGCAGGGATTGCAGGGCGGTGTTGCGTTCGGTCTGGCTGAGTTCGCCGGAGAGGGCGACGACGGCGAAGCCGCGTTCCTGCAGGCGGCCGTGGAGTTGGCGGACAGCTTCGCGCGTCGAGCAGAACACGAGGCAGCCGCCGAGTTCGTGAAAGCGCAGCAAATTGACCAGCCCGTGTTCGATTTCATGGGCGGCGACGCGGATGGCGCGGTATTCGATATCGGCGTGGGGCTGGTTGCGGGCGACGGTATCGATGCGGAAGGCGTCGCGCTGGTATTGGCGGGCGAGGGCGGCGATTTCGCGGGCGATGGTGGCGGAGAACAGCAGGGTGCGCCGTTCGGTGGGGGTGGTGCCGAGGATGAATTCAAGCTCGTCGCGAAAGCCGAGGTCGAGCATTTCGTCGGCTTCGTCGAGCACGACGACTTTCAGGGCGCTGACATCGAGGTGGCGGCGTTCGAGGTGATCCTGCAGGCGGCCTGGGGTGCCGACGACGATGTGGCAGCCGGCGGCGAGGGCGCGTTGTTCGCGCCTGGGGTCCATGCCGCCGACGCAGGAGACGACGCGGGCACCGGTGAATTCGTAGAGCCAGGCGAGTTCGGCGTGGACCTGGATGGCGAGTTCGCGGGTGGGGGCGATGATCAGGGCGAGCGGGGCGGTGGGTGGCGGGAGGGCGCCGTCGTTCATGATGGTGCTGGCGAAGGCGAGGCCGTAGGCGATGGTTTTGCCGGAGCCGGTCTGGGCGGAGACCAGCAGGTCGCGCGCGGTGGCGTCGTCGGCGAGGACGGCGCTTTGGACGCTGGTCGGTTCGGTGTAGCCGCGTGCGGTCAGCGCGCGTTGCAGCGCGGGGACCGCGATCGGGAAATTCATGACGGGGGCGGTTTCGATAGGGGAGTTCATGGGGGCTGATAGCGCGCGGGCGATCGTGCGGCAACCGGTGCGATGGGCTGGCTGCCGCCCGTTATCGGGGGCGTTTTACCAACCCATCGTGCCGGGGCTGCCTTTGAAGGGGCCGATCAGGTTGGCGGTGACCCAGCCGCCGTAGAAGCCGCCGGGCTGGGGGGTGACTTGTTCATCGCCCACGAAACACGCATCGACCCGGCCGGCGTAGACCGCGAGGTAGTCGCGGATCGGCAGGAAACCGGGCGAGGGGGTTGGGTAGCTCCAGGCGGCGTCGACCGCGATCCGGTCGCCCTGGCGCAATGACCAGTAGGAGGCGCGGCCTTTCCATTCGCAGAAACTGCCGCCGCTGCGGGGTTCGATGCCGCAGGAGAAGGCGGTGCGGGGGAGGTAGTAGACCGGCGGGTGGCTGGTTTCGAGCACGCGAAAGCCTTCGGTCGTTGCGGCGATGGTGGTGCCGTTGAAGTCGATGCGGAGCGGCAGCGGGACGGGTTCGAGCCGGGGCGGGCGGGGATAGTCCCAGACGTTTTCGATCGCTGGCATGTCAGGCCGGTTCGGCCCAGGGGTCGTAGGAGCCGAAGCTCCAGATGTTGCCTTCGCTGTCGTGTGTTTCGTAGCCGCGGCCGCCGTAGTCGTTGTCGTGCGGTGGGGCGATGATGGAGGCGCCGGCGGCGCGGGATGCTGCGTAATGTGCATCGGGGTCGGCGATGACGACGTAGATCCAGAGTTTGGCGCGTCCGCTGGGGGGTGAAGCGGTTTCGTGCGCATGGGGTGAGCTGACCATGACCATGCAGCCATTCAGGACCAGTTGGGCGTGCGCGATTTCGTGCGGTTGTTCGCCGGGTACGACAACGTGGCGTTCGAAGCCGAAGGCGTCGCAGAGGAATGCGATGCCGGCGGGTGCATTTTCATAGACGAGGCCGGGGATGATGGCGGGGCGAAGGGCCATGCTGAAACTCCATTCCTGCAATGCGGTGGTGGTTCAAATCACATGGGGCGGCAAAGGGCAAACGGGATGTGGTCCGGGTATAAAAAAACCCCGGGGACTGGCCCCGGGGTTTGCGATCCGATCGGGTGATCGGGGTTGGTTACGACTTGGTCGGGATGCCGAACAGCGTCGGCAGGTCGACGTAGAGCTGGATGCCGAACACGGCGGAGTTCGGCAGGTTGTGGGTCGCGTAGGTCGAGAAGCCCTGGCCATCCGGATTGATGACGTACTGGAAGTTCGGCATCACGTTCAGCCATTTGTTGACCTGAATGGCGTAGTGGATTTCGGTCATGATCAGATTGTGATCCGGCCGGTCCACGCCGCCTTCGGCGAGGCGGGTCTGGTACAGCGAGTTCAGGTAGCGGTTGTTGTAGTGAAGACCGCTGACCGCGAGGCCGATGTTGTCGTTGGGGCGGCTGGCGAGCGGGCCTTCCCAGATCATGCCGGCTTCGGCCTGCAGGTTCGAGACCTGTTTGCCGCCGGCGGTGCCGACCATGGCTTCGCCGAACAGGTAGACGCCGCGCGGCGAGTTCGGTGCGGCCTGGTAGACCATCTGCTGTGCCTGGGCGTAGATCGCGGCCCGGCCGAACTGGGTGTTCGGGCTGTAGAAGGCGGCATCGTAGTGGGTACGATCGATCAGGGCGCCGACATCGTAACGGTTATTGGCGATGGCGCCGGGGGTCTTGAACTTGTAGCCCAGTTCCATCGGCAGCATGTAGCCGCTCGATCCCGCCGTGCCGAAGTAGAAGCCGTGATGGGCATCGGGGTTCTGGTTGTTGGTGGCCTGATAGGCGCCGACCTTGAAGTAGACGTTCGGGGTCGGCGTGATCAACAGGCGACCGCCCCAGACCGAGATCGGGTAGAACGAGGTCGAGACGATCTTGCCCATGTCCGGCGGATTGCCGCACAGCGCGTTCGACTGGAAGTCGCAATAGAACGAGGAGACGTCGAAGCTGTCGCCCACATCGGTACGGCCGAACTCGATATCGGCCATGTTGTTGAAGAACTTCTGTTCATAGGTCAGAATCGTCAACTGTGCGGTTTGCCCGCCGCCGTAGATCTGCTGGACCGAGACGCTGTTGTTGATCGCGTCGAACGCGAGCGCGCGGCCATGACGCTGGGTGAACAGGACATGGAACGAACCGCCCTGGATGCCGGCGAGTTTTTCCATGTCGAACGTCGCGCCGAAGTTGAGTTCGCCGGCGTAATCGGTGCCCTGGCGCTGACCGCCGCTGACCGAGCCTGCGAATTCACCGAGGTAGCGCGAATTCAGGTAGATGCCATCGTTGTAGAGCGACTGGCCGAGGCTTTGGATCGGCGACGGTGCCAGATTGACCTCGGGCGCGGCCTGCTGGGCCTGGGCGGGGCTGCTGACGCCAAGAACCGTTGCGAACAAGGCTGCTGCGGCGAACGTGCCTGCGAGCCGGTTCCGGAGCTTGGCTGGTTGGTTATGGTTCAAAACGGACCTCCATGTTGCGTGACTTTGGTTTGCGGCGAAACCTGTTTTGGTGGCGCAAAGACACCCCGGTACCGCGCCATCGGCGCCGGGCAGGAACTGGTGATGGCGGCTGCAGCACAGCCGCCGAGGGGGCGCGGGAAATGAAACCGACGTGCACGGGACATGCACGTATTTTGTGACATTGCAGCGGTGTTTGCATGTGTCATCGTTTCGTCCCCGCTTCGATCCACGCAATTTCGAACAATCTGTCGCTTGCGTGAATTATTTTTACTCTTTAAAAAACCCTTAATGAGGAGCGTCTGCGGTGTCAATGCGAAATTCAACCGAACGGCGAAACGTCGAGCTGAACCCATGAAACCGGCTAACATCGTGCCCGATTTCACGCGCGCCGCATGACCCGTACCCGTGTCAATTCCGCGTTGATCCGGCGCATCAACACCGGCCGGCTGTTTCACATCATTCGCCAGAATCCGGGGATTTCGCAGCAGAGATTGTCGATACAATCCGGCATCGACCCGGCGACGATTTCGATCATCATTACCAATCTGGAAACAACCGGCATTGTGCGCCGCACCACCGATGCGCCGACCGGGCGCGCCGGCCGGCCGACGGTTGCGTTGAACATCGATGCGCGCGCTGGTTTTCTGGCCGGGATCGGGATCGAACCGGACGCGATCCGTGTTACTCTCGCAACGATCGACGGGATGGCGTGCGCCGATATCACCGTGGCGGGCAGCACCGAGCCCGAGGCGGCGGCGCTGGCCGCGCATGAGGGGGTGGTTGCCGCGCTGCGCAGTGTGAAGGCCAGGCGCGGGGCGCTGCTGGGCGTCGGCATCGCGCTGCCGGGGCTGGTCTCGCTCGAGGGAAGGGTGGTGTTCGCCCCCAACCTCGGCTGGCGCGATCTCGATATCGCGGCGATGCTGGCGCGGCACCTGAAATGCCCGATCCGGCTGGAAAACGACGTGAAGGCGGCAGCGATCGCCGAGCATCTGTTCGGGGCGAGCCGCGATATTACCGATTTCGTCTACATCATGGGGCGGTCGGGCATCGGCGGTGGTTTGTACATGATGGGCGAGGTGTATCGCGGGCCGCATGGGCTGGCCGGCGAGATCGGCCATATGAAGATGGTGCCGGGCGGACGGGCGTGTGGCTGCGGCGCGCGCGGCTGCCTCGAGGCTTATGTGTCCGAGCGGGCGATTCTGGCCGAATTGGCGGCCAAGGGTCATCAGGCGCGCGATGTGGCCGGGATTTTGCGCGGCTTTGAGCAGGGCGATGCGATCGTGCGGGCGGTGCTGGGCGAGGCTGGTTATTATCTGGGGCTGGGGCTGGCGAATTTGATCAATATCGTCAGTCCGCGCCGGATCGTGCTGGGCGGCAGTCTGGCGCGGCTGGCACCCTGCCTGCTGCCGGCGGCCCTGGAGTCGCTGCATGCCAACGCGCTCGCGGCCATCATGCGCGATGTTGAACTCGTGGTGTCCGTGCTTGGGGACGATGCGGCACCGATGGGCGGCGTTGCGCTCGCGCTGCATCAGTTTCTCGATGATCCGCCGATCAAGCTCGGGCGCGGCCGCGATCATGGCGCGGGTCCGCCCGAGTGAGACGAACCCTCGTGCGTCGGATAGCGCGCAATGATGATGCCGGCGATCGGCCAAACTTCGTTTCCCCCAAATGGCTGTTCTTTGTAGTTTTGTGACAAATCAACCGGGGGACTTGTCGGGTCAAGCCAATTTTGTGGAACTCGACCGCCGGTGCTGCAAATCCTTGCAGGTGTTGCAAAATTATCTGTATTTCCAACAACGGCAGGGCATCTGACTTAGTGGCGACGCTGCCACGAAGATGCAGCATGGCGCGGCGGATTTTGGTGCCGACGAGCCGCGGGACCGGGGGGCGTGGCTGGGTTCGATCGGTCGGTTTTCGGGTTGGCGGGAAATCGTAATCGGCGCGCTATATCATCGCAGCGGCGGTTTCGCCGGAGCGGATGGCGCCTTCGATGGTCGAGGGCAGGCCGGTTGCGGTGTAGTCGCCGGCGAGTTTCAGGTTGAGCAGGCTGGTGGCCGGGCCGGGGCGGCGGGCGAGTTGTGCGGGCGTGGCGGCGAAGGTTGCGCGTTTTTCGCGCACCACCCGGTAGGGCGGCATGGTGCGCGGCAGGCCGAAGCCGCGCCGCAGGTCGGACCAGACTTCGGCGGCCAGGGTTTCGGGGTCGGTATCGAGCCGGTCGTTGGCGGCGCTGATCGTGACCGAGACGACCTCGGTTTTTTCGAACACCCATTCGGCGACGCCGCCGAGCAGGCCGTAGAACCCGGCCTTGCCGGCATCGATCCCGGCGCGGAAATGCAGGTTGAGGATGGCTTCGAACGCATTGGGCACGATCAGGCCGGGCAGCAGATCGGCCGCGACCCAGGGCGGGGTGGCGAGGATGACGCGGTCGTCGGGGTCGATGATTTCATCGACGTTCGGGCCGACCAGGCCGGTGACGCGGTTGGCCGAGACGGTCAGGCCGGCGACGCGGGCGCCGAAGCGGAACTCGGCACCGTGGGCGCGCAGGAAGGCGAGGGCGGGATCGACGAAGCTTTCCGACAGGCCGATCGCCGGGTAGCGCGGCATCGAGGCGGCGCCGCCGAGCGCGATGCTTTCCGCGACCACGGCGGCGAGCGGGGCGGCGGCGGCAACATCGGGCTTGGTGTTGAGCGCTGCGATCGACAGCGGTTCGAGCAGGCGATCGTACAGCGGGCCGAGCGTGCCGAGCAGGTTCTCCACCAGATCGTCGGGTTTGGCGCGTTGCAGGCGGCGCAGCGCCCAGTAGTCGCGCGGGGTGGTGCCCGGCACGCGCCAGGTTTTGCGCAGCACCCACCAGGGCGTTGCGCCCCGGTTGAGGCGCAGGGTCCAGGCGGCGCCGGATACCAGGTCGATGAAGGGGAACAGCGGTTTGTCCGGGCCGACCAGCGTATCGGCAGCGCCGATCCGGTCGAGATAGGTCATGGTGGAGCGGTTGCCCGACAGGAGCAGGTGGTTGCCGTTGTCGAGCCGGCAGCCGAGCGTGGCATCGTCGTACGAGCGGCAGCGGCCGCCGCCCCATTTCGCCGCCTCGTACAGGACGACGCTGACCCCGCGCGCGGCGAGCGAGGTGGCGGCGGACAGGCCGGCCATGCCGGCGCCGATGACATGGACTCGGTTCATCGGCGGCGATCGGTGAGGAGGAGCAACTGCACGGCCAACAGGAGTTTGCGCGCGGCGGACAGGCGGGGGCGGCGTTCGGGGTGGGCGAAGGCTTCGCGCCGCATCCGGCTGAGCAGGGGGCGGTAGGCGGCGGCCATCATGCGGGCGGGGCGCACCGCGCGCGGGTTGCACAGGCGCATCGCCTGCGCGGCGGCGGCGAAATGGGCTTCGGCCTGGGCGCCGATGGCGGCCATCGCGCGGGGCAGGCCGGGGGCGGCGAGGATGCGTGACGGGTCGAGCGCTACATCGGCGGCGAGCAGGGCTTCGCGCGGCAGGTAGATGCGGCCGCGCGCGGCATCCTCCGCGACGTCGCGCAGGATGTTGGTGAGTTGCAGGGCGCGGCCGAGATGATGCGCGACATCGTCGCCGGCCAGGGAAACCTCGCCGAACACGCGGATGGCGAGGCGGCCGACCGCGGAGGCGACACGGTCGCAATACAGATCGAGGAACGCGGCGTCGGGGGCGATGATCGGCGCGCCGGCATCCATCGCCATGCCATCGATGATCGCGTGGAAATCCTCGCGGCGGAGGGCGTAGCGCAGCGAGGCATCGCGCAGGACGCGGGTGACCGCATCGTCGCCGCCCGCGGCGAGGCGGGCGATGCGGTTGCGCCAGGCTTCCAGCCCCGCCTGTTTGGCGGCGAGCGGGGCGTCTTCATCGGCGATGTCATCGACCGCGCGGCAGAACGCATAGATGCCGTACATGGCGACGCGGCGGGGCGGCGAGAGCACGGCCATGCCGCGGTAGAACGAGGTGCCGGCGGCGCGGGTCGCCGCGGTGACGGCGGCGGCATCCTGGACAGCGAGATCGTTCATCCGAGCGTCCGGGTCAGGCCGGCGAGCAGGGCGGCGGCGGCATCGGCTGGTCGCAGCTTCACGCGCATCGCCAGCGGGTCCTGCCGGCTCAGTCTTGCGTGCAGGCGGCGGGCGAGGGCGAGGATGATGGCAGTTTCGACGCGCAGGCCGCGCGCGCGGACGTGGCCGGGCAGGGGGGTTGCGGCGCGGTTGAGGTCGGCGGTTGCCGCCAGCATCGCATCGAACACGCGGCGCAGGGCGGGGGATGTCGCGGGATCGGTCACGGCGGCGGCGGTCAGGCCCTCGCGGGTCAGCCAATCGTCCGGCAGGTAGGAGCGGTCGAGTTCGGCGAAATCCTTGGCGCAATCCTGGATGTGGTTGAGCACCTGCAGGCTGGCGCACAGCGCATCGGAGGCGGGCCAGCTCGCCGTGTTCTCGCCGTGCAGCGCGAGCACGTAGCGCCCGACCGGGGCGGCGGAGTAGCGGCAGTAGTGCATCAGCTCGGCCCAGGTGGCGTAGCGGTGCTTGGTCGCGTCCTGGCGGAAGGCGATCAGTAATTCGGTGGCGTGGACCGGATCGACCCCGGTTTCGGCGAGGCTGGCGCGCAGGCGGAGTGCGGAGGTCGAGCCGTGATCGGCGGCACCGGTCAGGACCGCTTCCATCACATCGAGCCGGGCGATCTTGTCGTCAGGGGCGAGGGTGGGGTGGTCGGCAATGTCATCGGCGTTGCGGGCGAAGGCATAATAGGCGTGGACGTGGCGACGCAGGTCGCGCCGGATCAGCCAGGAGCCGACCGGGAAATTCTCGTCGCCCTTGTCCTTGCCGGAGGCAAGTTCGACGTCGCCGCCGGCCGCCTGGGTTGGGTTGGTTGCTGTCACGCTCATGTCTGCGCCCCGTAGTCGCGGTTTTTCCACGCCGCCCCGGTGCCGCTTGCGTAGCGCCAGGCCGAGGCGATGGTGGCTTCGATATAAATGAGCGCGATCAGCGGCAATGCCAGCGCCCAGACCGGGGTCAGGCCGTAGCGGCGCAAGGTCGGCCGATAGCTCAGCACGGCGAGCACGCAGGCGAGCAGGCCGCACAGCCGCGCGGCACCGGCGCCGAACAGCAGCGTGAGCGGTGGCACCAGCCAGACCAGCGCCATGCCGGCGATGGTCAGCGCGAGCAGCGCATAGGAATAGCGCAGCTGGGTGAAGGCGGTGCGCGCGATCATCGCGCGGATCTCGCGATAGTGCGGATAGGGGCGGATCGAGCGGGCGAGATTGCTGTGACCGAGATAGATCGCACCCGCCTGCTTGACCCGCTGCGCCAGCGTGACATCGTCGATCAGGGCGCGCCGGATGCTGGCGATGCCGCCGATCCGCACCAACGCCTCGCGCCGGATCAGCACGACGCCGCCGGCCGCAGCCGCCGTGCTTGCCAGCGGGTCGTTCACCCGCGCGAACGGATAGAGCATCTGAAAGAAATAGACGAAGGCGGGGATCAGCGCGCGTTCCGCCGTGCTGGTGCAGTTCAGCCGGACCATTTCGGAGACCATGTCCAGCCGCGCGCCGCGCCGGGGCTGGCTGATCCGTGCCATCAGCGTGGCGAGATGGCGTGGATCATGCGTGATGTCGGCATCGGTCAGCAGCAGGAACCCGGCCGCGCTGTGGCCGATGCCCTGGTCCAGCGCCCATAATTTGCCCGACCAGCCGGGCGGTTTCGGCGCAGCGGTGATCAGGTGAAAGCGCGGATCATCGCCGGCGGCCGCGCGCGCGGCGGCGGCGGTGCCATCCGTGCTGCCATCATCGACCAGAAACAGCCGCAGCGGGCCGGCGTAATCCTGCGCCAGCAGCGAGGCAACCACCGCGGCGATGGTGCCCGCCTCGTCGCGCGCCGGGACGATGATGTCGACCGGCGGGGCATCGAGCGGCCGTTCGGGCGCCAGTTCGGGCATGCTGCGCCAGAACCCGCCATGCAGCGCATAGAGATAGAGCCAGATCAGCGCGGCCAGACCGGCGATGATCATGAAACCGCCAGCACATCGGGGTGGAACCGCGCGCGGTCGAGCAGGCCGCGCCGGCTGAAATCGACCAGCGCATCACGCACCGCCATCGCGGCCGGGCGCGGCGCATAACCGAGCGCGCCGATCGCCTTGGCCGAGGAAAAGAACATCAGCTTGCGCGCCATGGTCAGCGTATCGCGCGTCATCAACGGTTCGGTGCCGGAAACGCGGGCCCACGCCTCCATCGCCGCCGCCAGCGGCATCAACGGGCCGATCGGCAGCTTGACGCGCGGCGGCTTGCGGCCGGCCAGCCTGGTGATCAGGCCGATGATGTCCGACAGCATCAGATCCTCGCCGCCGAGAATATAACTCTCGCCCGATCGCCCCCGCTCCAACGCCAGAATATGCCCGGCCGCGACATCGTCGACATGCACGATGTTCATGCCGGTTTCGACATAGGCGGGCATTTTGCCACGCGCGGCATCGAGCACCATGCGCCCGGTCGGCGTCGGTTTGATGTCGCCCGGCCCGACCGGCGCCGTCGGGTTGACGATCACCACATCCAGCCCCTGTGCGGCAAGCGATCGCACCGCTACCTCCGCCTCGTATTTCGAGCGCTTGTACGGGCCGACATGATCGGCAGCCTCGTTAGGCGTCAACTCGTCCGCCGGCGTCCCATCGCCGATCAGGCCAAGGGCGGCCACACTGCTGGTGTAGACCACACGCTCGACACCCGCCGCCCGCGCCGCACGCAACAACGCAACCGTGCCATCGATGTTGATCCGCCGCATCGCCGCCGGGTCCGGCACGAACAAACGATAATCGGCGGCAACATGAAACACATACCGACACCCCGCCACCGCACGGCCCAACGACGCCGGATCGGTCAAATCGCCAACCACCCGCTCGCCCGGCACACAAGCCAGATTGGCCAGATCACTGCCCGCCCGATGCATCAGCCGCACCGAAACCCCCCGGCCCGCCAAAGCACGCGCCACCGCCGCCCCGACAAACCCCGTCGCCCCCGTCACCAACACCAGCCCCGCCGCCGCAATACCGCTCACACCCGCACCCACCACTCCAAAACCCAATCCACACCCGCGCCGCATACCGGCAAAACCCCCGCCCTGCAAAAAATACCGGCGCATGGGGCCGGGTGGCGGGGGCGCTCGGGGTAAGCAAGGCGGGGGGCTTTGCCCCCTCGACCCCCACTAAGGGCGGAGCCCTTAGAACCC
>JABBNW010000147.1 GCA_019352115.1 Pseudomonadota bacterium | reverse complement strand
CCGGGTAAAATGAGAATTGTGGCTACCCGCAGAAATCTCTTGCCTCGCCCGGGGCGAATGTTCTATATACGTTCGCAGACATGATCCCCGCCTCCTTCATCGACAAGCTTACCGCCTTGCTCGCCTGGCTGGCCGAGCGCCTCGCCGAGATACGCGAACGGAACGCCTTGCGAGCACAGGCGGAGTGCGAACAAGCTGAACGCGAACAAGCTGAACGCGAACGGGCGGAGCGCGAACGGGCGGGCCCCCATCAGACAGGAACCCACCAGACCGGGGAAGATCCGGCAGCACGCAATCCGGCGCAGCCCGATTCGGCGGCCCAGGCCCCCACGCCCGCCGACGCCTTGCTGGCCGGCTGCACCCTCTCGCAGCCCGCTTCCGCGCCGTCGTCGGCCCCCCAATCCCCCCGCCGAAGCGCGCTCCCGAGCCGCCCGGACCAGGATTCATTCCTTCCCACCGCCTGCGCTTCCCCCGCCTGCCCTGCGCCCATTCGGCTGGATGCACGGGATGGCTCGCCCACGGCTGCCCGCCTCGCGGTAGCCCCTCCGGCTGGAGATCCTGGTGCCCGGCCGGCCCTCGGACGCCGCGCAGGCGCCGACCCACGCCGCGGGCGCCCGGGCAAAGGATTTTTCCGTGACGGACCTCATCGCGCCCGGGTCCCTGCCCGCCACGCGTGGCCAGGACCAGCAGCCGTGCGGGTGCGCGCGGCCGAACCTGTCGGATGGCGCGCAAATTCGGGGCGCACCGGGCAGCGCCGACTCACGCCCTAATCGTTACGATATCAAATCAAAAAACCGCCCACCCTGAAGGCATCCCACTCGCCGGAGGCTCGCGCGTCGCCCCCTACCGCCGCAGCTCCATCTGGATCGGCCCATCCCGCCGCCCGTGCGTGAACTGGTCCACCTCCGCGTTCCCGCTCTCGAACAACGACGCCGCCGGCCCCGACCAGATGATCTTCCCGCGATGGATCATCGCCGCCGCATCGCCAATGCGCGTCGCGCTCGCCATGTCGTGCGTGATCGCCACCGCGGTGCTGCCCAGCCGCTTCACGCAGTCGACGATCAGCCCGTCGATCACCGCGCCCATGATCGGGTCCAGCCCCGTCGTCGGCTCGTCGAAGAACAGGATATCCGGCTGCGCTGCGATCGCGCGGGCCAGCGCCACCCGCTTCTGCATCCCGCCCGACAATTCCGCCGGCGATAGCTCACCCACCGCCGATGCCAGCCCCACCTGCGCGAGCAACTCGTCCGCCCGCGCCCGCGCCTCCCGGCGGGAAACCAGGCGGCGGGCCAGCAGGCCGAAGGCCACGTTTTCCCAGACCGGCAGGCTGTCGAACAGCGCCCCGTTCTGGAACAGCATCCCGATCCGCGCCCGCTCCGTCGCCCGCGCCCGCCGCGGCAGCGCGAGCAGGTCCCGCCCGTCCAGCTCGATCGTCCCGGCGTCGGGCGCGATCAGCCCCAGGATGCATTTCAGCAGCACCGACTTGCCCGACCCGGACCCGCCGATCACCACCATCGACGTGCCGGCGGGCACATCCAGATCGATCCCGTCCAGCACCGTCTTGGCGCCGAAGGATTTGCGCAGGCCGCGGATCCGAATGCGGGGAAGGGCACCGCTCATCGGCTGAAGAACAGCACCGTCAGCCCGTAGTCGAACGCCAGGATCAGGATCGAGGCCGTGACGACCGCCCCGGTCGTCGCCGCGCCCACGCCTTCCGCCCCGCCGCGGCTCGTGTAGCCGCGATAGCAGCCGAGCAGCGCGATCAGGAACCCGAACACCGAAGCCTTCACCAGGCCGGAAATCACGTCCGACGCCTGCATGAAGCTGAGCGTGTTGTGCAGATACGTCTCCGGCGCGAAGCCGAGCTTCACCACCGACACGATGAACCCGCCCATCACGCCCAGGATGTCCGCCACCAGCACCAGCAACGGCAGCGCGACGATACCGGCCAGCAGCCGCGGCACCACCAGGTATTTCATCGGGTCGGTGGACAGGGTCGAAAGCGCGTCGATCTGGTCGGTGACCCGCATGGTGCCGATCTCGGCCGCCGTCGCCGCACCGATGCGCCCCGCCACCATCAGCCCCGCGAGCACGGGGCCGAGTTCGCGGGTGATCGAGATCACCACCACGTTGGCGATCGCGCTTTCCGCGTTGAAGCGGGAAAACCCGGTGTAGCTCTGCAACGCGAGCACCATGCCGGTGAAGATCGCGGTCAGGGCCACCACTGGCAGGCTGAAGAACCCCATCTCGACCAGCGCGCGGCCAAAGCGGCGCGCGTAGAACGGCGGACGCGCCAGGTGCGAAATCGCCTCCAGCGCGAACAGGGTCACGGCGCCGGCTTCGCGCAGGAACCCGATCGCCGCCCGGCCGATCGCGGCGAGACTATCGAGCAGCGCGTTCACGCGGGTGCGTACACCCGCTGCACGCGCGGCCCGAGCGCGGTCAGCACCTCGTAGCCGTTGGTGCCGGCCGCGGTGGCGACCGCGTCCACATCCTGCCCAGGCCCGATCAGGTCGAGCCAGGCGCCCGGGACGATGCCGGGCTGGTCGGTCGCGTCGAAGGTGGTCAGGTCCATGGACACACGCCCTACCAGCGGGACCGGGGCGCCGTCAAAGATCACCGTTCCGCAATTGGACAGCGCCCGCCGCCAGCCGTCGGCATAGCCGATCGCGGCGGTGGCTATGCGGCTCGGCCGGGTCGCGGTGAAGGTGGCGTCGTAGCCCACGCTCTCCCCCGGTCCGATCTCCCGCACCGCCAGCACGCGCGCGCGCAGCCGCACCACCGGGTGCATCGGATTGGGCTGCTCCGGCGTCGGGTTGATCCCCCACAGCGCCGCGCCCGGGCGGGCGAGGTCGGAGCCGAACGCCGCCCCGAGGAATATCCCCGACGAATTGGCAAAGCTCCGCGGCGCCGGCGGCAGCAGCGCGCAGGCATCGGCGAACCGCCGAGCCTGCGCCGCGTTCAGCGGGTCCGCGGCACATTCGGCCGAAACGAGATGCGTCATCACGTAGCGCAGATCGATCCCACCCAGCCGCGCCGGATCGTCGCGCAGCACCGCCAGCGCCGGCGGATCGAGCCCGAGCCGCGCCATGCCGGTATCGACATGCAGCAGCGCCGGGAGCGCCCGCCCCGCGCGCCGCGCGAGGGCCGCCCAGGCGTCAATCTCGGCGAGCGAATTCAGCACCGGCGTCACATCGTGCGCCAGATGATCGGCCTCGGTTCCCGGCAGCGGGCCGCCGAGCACCGCCAGCATCGCCTTCGCCAACCGCGGCCGCAGCGCCAGCGCCTCATCCAACGCGGCGACGAAGAAATGCCGGCACCCGGCCGCGGCCAGCGCGGGCGCCACCGCCGTCGCGCCCAGCCCGTAGGCATCGGCCTTCACCACCCCCGCCACTGGCCCCGACGGATGCCGCGCTGCCAGGGTGCGCCAGTTGGCGACCACGGCGCGAAGATCGACCTCCAGCACCGCCCCCGCCCGCCCCTTTTCCCCTCCCCCTGCGGGAGGGGCCAGGGGAGGGGGCGCGCCCCCCGCGTCCGCAAGGGGAGCGCACACCGGCGCCGGCTCAGTCATATCCGCTATGGGCGACATCCAGATCGCCGAACCGGGTGAATTCGCCCTCGAAGAACAGATCGATCTTCCCGGTCGGTCCATGGCGCTGCTTGGCGATGATCACCTCGGCCTTGTTGTGGGCGCGATCCATGTCCTGCTGCCATTTGTCGATCGCGCCCTGGAACTTGTCGCCGTTGTCGAACGCCATCTCCTTCGGCATCTTCTGCGCCAGGTAATATTCGTCACGGTAGATGAACATCACCGAATCCGCGTCCTGCTCGATGGTGCCGGATTCGCGCAGGTCCGACAGCTGCGGGCGCTTGTCCTCCCGGCTTTCGACCGCGCGCGACAATTGCGACAACGCGAGCACCGGCACCGCCAGCTCCTTGGCGATCGCCTTCAGCCCCTGGGTGATCTGGCTGATCTCCAGCACCCGGTTCTCCGGCCGGGTGCCGGCGGACGGGCGCATCAGTTGCAGGTAATCCACCACCACCAGCGCCAGGCCCTTGGTGCGCTTGAGCCGCCGGCAGCGGGTGCGCATCGCCGACAACGTGATTGCCGGCGTGTCGTCGATCTGGATCGGCAGGCTCGCGATCTCGCGCGAAACAGCCACGAACGTATCGAACTCCTTCTGCCCGATGTCGCCGCGGCGGATGCGGTCGCCGGAGATGCGCGCTTCTTCCGACAGCAGGCGGGTGGCCAACTGCTCGGAACTCATTTCCAGAGAAAACACCGCGATCTGCGCCTTCGGCAGCGCGTCCGGCCCGATCGCGCGCGCCTCGGCGAGCAGCGCCTTCGCCGCGCCGAACGCGATCTTGGTCGCGAGCGCGGTCTTGCCCATGCCCGGCCGTCCGGCCAGGATCTGCAGGTCGGACGGGTGCATCCCGCCGGTCTTGGCATCCATGTCGCGCAAGCCATAGGACAGGCCGGAGACATGGCCGGACCGATGGAACGCCCGCTCGGCGCCCTGGATGGCGTCCGTCAGCGCGCGCTCGAAACTGACGAAGCCGCCGGCGCTGCCGCCGTCGGTGGCAAGATCGAACAGCGCCTGCTCCGCCGCCTCGATCTGCTTGATGCCGTCCAGTTCGGGGTCGGCGCCGAAGGCGTTGTTCACCACCGTCTCGCCGACGTCGATCAACTGCCGGCGCAGCCAGGCGTCGTGCACAGCGCGACCGTATTCGCCGGCGTTGATGATGCCGACCATGGCGGTGAGCAACTGCCCCAGGTAGGCGGTGCCGCCCACCTCGTCCAGCACGCCGGAGTGCTCGAACTCGGCCTTCAGGGTGATCGCGTCGGCGAGCTGCCCGGCCTCGATCCGCCGCGCAATGGCCTGGAAGATGCGGCCGTGGATCGGGTCGACGAAATGCTCCGGAACCAGGAATTCCGAAACCCGCTCATACGCTTTGTTGTTGGCGAGCAGCGCGCCGAGCAACGCCTGCTCCGCCGCCTGGTTGCTGGGCGGCAGGCGCTGGGACAGGCCGAGCAGGGGGGTGTCGATGGTGTTCATCTTGCGGGGCGCAGTGTAGCCGGCCAGCCCCGATCACGGCAGGGGCGCGCCCTGTGGATAACCCCAGGTTAGCGGGGACGAAACGCAGACGCATCCATTCCGCCGCGGATGTCGGCCGCTCGCGCGCAGTCCACGGCGCAGCGCGGATCGCCCTACCCCCAGGGCCCTCCCCCCCGGGCCCTACCCCACGCCGGCCGCCGTCAGCGCCATCGCCACCGCGACGCCGAGCACCACGTCCGGCGCCATCACCGCCGCCGCCAGCAGCCCGGTCGTGTCGAGCGCCAGCCGGATCGCGTACCATTCCAGCCACAATGCCCACCCCTGGCCGAGCAGCGCCGCCGTCTGGGCCAGCCACACCGGTGCGCCCGCCAGTGCCGGCAGCACGCCGGCCAGCAACAGGAGATATTGCACCACATTGACCCAGTTCCAGGCCGCGATGAAGCGCGGCCAGCGCGCTTCCTTCCCGAGCGCCGCCACCAGCCGGTGCGACAGCACCGCGTACCCGGCCCAGGAGATGACGTAGCCCAGCATTTGCAGGATCAGCACCGGCGGCGTGAGCGACGGCCCGCCCCCCCGCGCGCCGATCGCGAGCAGGATCAGGAACGGCGGCAGCCCCACCGCCGCGGCCAGGAAGCTGCGCGCAGCCCCTGCCATGTCGGCCGGCATGGCGCGCAGCCCCTCCGGCCGCCCGCGCGCCAGCAGCAGCGCACCGCGCAACCCCGAGAGCGCGGGCCCCTCCGGTGTCACCCCGCGTGCCCCGCCCCCAGGGCAAGCAGCCGAGGCCCCAGCACCAGCACTCCGGTCACGACATTGACCACCACGACCAGCGCCACCGCGCGCAGGCGCGACAGGGACAACCCGTGCCGGGCGATGAACCAGTGCAGCCACAGCGCATAGCCACCGATCGCGATCCCCACCAGGCCGAGCGCGATCCGATCCGGCAGCGCCGCCGCCAGCACCGGATAGCCCACCAGCAGCAGCACGGACGCGAGCAGCGGGATCACCCACTGGCTCCAGTTCAGCGCCGTCGCGTAGCGCAGCCACAGCGCCTGCCGCCGCCACAGCTTCGCCAGCTCGAATGACAGCACCGCCGGGGCGAGCAGGGCGCAGATCGTGCCGAGCAATTCCGCCAGCGCGCCAAGCTGGCCGCCGGCCCGCGCCGGCTCGCCGCCGCGCAGCGCGAGCAGCAGGTAGCCCACCACCGGCACCGCGATCAGCGGCGCCAAGCTGGAGAGAAACGCCTGCACGGTATAGCCGAACTGGTCGAGCCCCTCAGCCTTGCCGCGCGCGAGCAGCAGCATGCCGAGCACGATGTTGCTTCGCGGCGGCCCCCGCCTGCGGTCCGGCCTCCCGCTCATGCCAGTGTCCTGCCCCTGAAAAGCCTTCTCATGTCAGGGACCGGCAGGCCACTGACAACAAAGAACTCGTGTCCCGGACATGCGGAAGCGAATTCCGGAGACGCGACACTAGGCGCCCAACCCGGCGAGCACCGCCCGATAGGTCGCGGCCAGCGCGCGCAATTCCGCGACCGGCACGCGCTCGTCCGCCTGGTGCATGGAACTGCCGACCAGCCCGAACTCCGCCACCGGACAGTGGCGGGCGATGAAGCGGGCGTCGGACGTGCCGCCGCCGGTGTCGAGCGCCGGATCGACCCCCGTCTCCGCCGCCACCGCCGCGCGCAAGGCCTCCATCGCCGGGCCGGGCGCCGTCAGGAAGGACTCGCCGCTGATCGCCACGTCGAGGTCGAACCGATCGGCATGCGGGGCGATCGCCGCGCGCAGCCAGGCGCCGAGGGAGGCGCCGGAATGGCGGTCGTTGAAGCGGATGTTCAGGCCGGCGCGCGCCTGCGCCGGGATCACGTTGGTCGCCGGGTTGCCGACGTCGATCGACGTGAGCTGCAACGACGACGGCTCGAAGAACTCGCTGCCGGCATCGAGCGGGGCGGCCGTCAGCGCCGCCAGCGCGCGCACCAACCGGTGCACCGGATTGTCGGCGCGCTGCGGATAGGCCACGTGACCCTGGGTGCCGTGCACCGCGATCTTCGCGTTCAGGCTGCCGCGCCGGCCGATCTTGATGACGTCGCCGAGCCGCGCGCGGCAGGTCGGCTCCCCCACCAGGCAGAAATCCGGCACCTGGCCGTGTTCGGCCATCCAGTCGAGCACCCGCACGGTGCCATCGGTCGCGGGGCCTTCCTCGTCGCCGGTGATGAGCAGGCTGATCGAGCCGCGCGGCGCGGCGCCGTCTCCCAGATGGTCGGCGCAGGCGGCGACGAAGGCGGCGATCGCGCCCTTCATGTCGCAGGCGCCCCGGCCGTACAGCACGCCGTCGCGCACCTCGGCGCCGAACGGATCGCCGGCCCAGACGGCATCGCCGGGCGGGACCACGTCGGTATGGCCGGCGAAACAGAAATGCGGGCCGGCGGTGCCGATGCGGGCGAACAGGTTCTCGGTCTGCCCGTAGCGCAGCCGAGTGACGGCGAAGCCCAACCGCTCCAGCGCCGCGGCCAGCACGTCCTGCGCGCCGGCGTCCGCCGGGGTGACGGAGCGGCAGCGGATCAGCGCCTGGGCGAGCGGCAGGGGGTCGGCCACGGCAGCGGTCAATCGCGCAACAGGTCGTTGATGGAGGTCTTGGCTCGCGTGCCCGCATCCACCCGCTTGACGATCACCGCGCAATAGAGCGACGGCCCCGGCGATCCGTCCGGCAGCGCCCGCCCCGGCAGCGACCCCGGCACCACCACGGAATAGGCCGGGACCCGGCCCATATGGATTTCCCCGGTGGCGCGATCGACCACCTTGGTGGAGGCGCCAATGAACACCCCCATCGACAGCACCGCGCCGCGTTCGACGATCACGCCCTCGGCCACTTCCGACCGGGCGCCGATGAAGCAATCGTCCTCGATGATGACGGGTTCGGCCTGCAACGGCTCCAGCACGCCGCCGATGCCGACCCCGCCCGACAGATGGCAGTTGGCGCCGATCTGCGCGCAACTGCCGACCGTGGCCCAGGTATCGACCATCGTGTTGCGCCCGACATGCGCGCCCACATTGACGAAGCACGGCATCAGCACCGCGCCCGGGGCGATGTAGGCGGAGCGGCGCACGACGGCGCCCGGCACGGCACGGAAGCCGGCCTCGCGGAACCGGTTCTCGCCCCAGCCGGCGAACTTCATCGCCACCTTGTCGAACACCGGGGCGCCGCCGGGGCCGGGCATCGGCGCCGATTCGGTCAGGCGGAAGGACAGCAGAACGGCCTTCTTGAGCCACTGGTTCACCTGCCAGCCACCGCCGGCGACCGGCTCGGCCACCCGGACCGTGCCGGCGTCGAGCGCGTCGAGCGCCGCCTCCACCGTCCCGCGCGCGCCGCCGCCAGTGGCCGGGGACAGGGTGTCGCGTCGCTCCCAGAGCTGGTCGATCTCGGGCTGCAAGGGATGGTGGGGCATGCGTCGTTCCTCGGCGGGCCTGGGTTCCGCGGACCCGCCTGGGCCGGGAACCGATGGCGGCCGGACCATGAAGAGCACCCTGCGGGCTGTCAACGCGGGACGGGAAGAAGCGAGGGCATCCGCCGAGCGGGGGTCTTCATGGCAGGTGCAGACGCCGCCGCCCCGCATCTCGCGGAGGCGTGTTTCGTCGGGCCGCGGATCGGGTTATGCTGTCGACATGATCGATACGAGAAGGTTCCATGCGGCCGCCCTGGCCGGCGTGCTGGCGCTGTCCGTGGTCCCGGCGGCGCACGCCGCCGATCCCATCCCGCCGACCAGCCCACAGGCGGGGTCGGCCGCCGCGGCGCACGACCCCGCCGCGCAGGCCGCCGGGCTGTTCATGCAAAGCTGCGTCCGCTTCGCGGCCCGGCCGAAGGCCCTGCGGGTCTGGGCCGCGAGCAAGCACCTCGCGCGGCTCCCCGCCCGGTACGCCAACGATTTCCTGTACGGCCTGCCGGGCCGGGTCTACGATGCCACCACGCCGGCGGGGAAACTCGTGCTGGTGTCGCAGGACGGCGGGTCCTGCTCGGTGGTCGCGGAGCATGCGCAGGGCAAGGCGCTGCTCGATCAGCTCGATGTCGACCTGAAATCGGCCGGCATCGCCTACAAGATCACCGCGGATGGCCCGGACTCGCTCGAAAAGGATCTGCACAACCGCGCCTACGATGCCTCGGCCGGCAATCGCAAATGGCTCATGCTGGTCAGCACCGTGAAGGACCCCGCCGGCGGGGAGGCGATGCTGACGACCAACCCGTAACGACCCCTCTCAACCCGCCCGGGGCGGGATCGGACCCGGCCGCGCCGCAAACCCGATCAGCCCCGCTGTCACGGCAACCAGCCCGAGCCACCCCGCGGCATCCGGCAACGGCGCGCCCAGCAGCGCAACCTCGCCGAGCAGCGCGAACCCGACCTCCCCGGCCTGCGTCGCATCGACCGCCGCGATTCGATACGGATCGGTGGTGCTGTTGCGGGCGTGCAGGAACAACGTCGTCGCACCGCAGCCGGCCACCAGCGCCACGACGGCCGTGCTCACCCATTGCCCGGCCGTCGGCGGCGGCGGCGCAGCCAGCAGCACCGCGACCAGGAAAACTGGCAACGATCCCAGGGTCATCAGCAAGACGCACGCCGCCGGGTCCGCCAGGACCCGATCGGGATCGCGCCCGCCATGGCGCGCGCGGTTGAGAAGCTGGTTGCCGAACGGATAGGCGAACGCCGCCACCAGCACCGGCGCAGCCCGCACCAGGGTCCGCGCGACGCCGCCCGCGCCGGCCAGCGCATGCAGGTTCACGAGCACGATGCCCAGCAGGATCACCACCGCGAACGCCACGCCATGCCGCGGCACCCGACTGCCGAACCCGCGCAGCACCAGCGGCGTCGCCAGGATCGTGACCTGCCAGGTCGCCGCCACCACCCACCCCGGCGCATGGCCTGCCGCATAGCAGATGCCAAGATAGAACACGCCGAACCCGATGCCGCCCGCCGTCAGCCAAAACCCCGCCCGGCGCAGGAACAGACGCCCCACCGAACCGAGCGCCCGCGGCCCCCGCCGCACCAGCAGCCATGCCGACAGGATCGCCGCCGTATCGACATAGCGCAGCGCCGCGGTCCAGACCCACGGGCCGCCCGCCAGGCTCATTGCGCGGTTCAGCACGAACGTCACGCTGAACAACGCCGCCGCCAGCAGCCCGAGACCCACCAGGCCAGGCAGCCCCGGATGCGCCCGCCGGACCGCAGCCGGCACAGCGGCTACCGGCGCCGGCACCGTCATCGCCGCCCCGTGCATCCCACCCCTAAGCCCCGCCGCCCAGTTGGTCGCGCAACACCCGCGCCGGCACCTCCTCCACCGCCCCGCGCGGCAAATTGCCGAGCTGGAACGGTCCATAGGCAACCCGGATCAGCCGGCTCACCGGCAAATGCAGCGCCGCCATCACCCGCCGCACCTCCCGGTTGCGCCCCTCGCTCAGGCTGACGGTCAGCCAGGCATTCTCCCCCTTCACCGCGTCGAGCCCGGCCTCGATCGGTCCATAGCGCACGCCCTCGACCGTGATCCCCCGTGCCAACGCCGCCAGCGCCTGCGGCTCCGGCCGCCCATGCACCCGCACCCGATACCGCCGCAGCCAGCCGTTGGACGGCAATTCCAGCCGCCGCGCCAACCCGCCATCGTTGGTAACAAGCAGCAAGCCCTCGCTGTTGAGGTCAAGCCGCCCGATGCTGATCACCCGCCCCAATTGCTGCGGCAACTTCTGGAACACGGTCGGCCGCCCCTCCGGATCGCGATGGGTCGTCACCACCCCCTCCGGCTTGTGATACCGCCACAACCGGGTGCGCGCCGGAGGCTCCACCAGAACCCCGTTCACCACCACCAGATCGTCCGGACCCACAAAAGTCGCCGGATGCGTCACCACAACATTGTTGCAGCGAACCCGACCCTCCCCAATCAACCGCTCCGCATCCCGCCGACTGGCCACCCCGGCGCGCGCCAGGAACTTCGCAATCCGCTCGCCCCGGGTCGCCTCCTCCGCCGCCGTCACGTGAACCACCGATGTTTGTGTTGGTTCGCAAGGAAGGCCAGGGGCGCTGCCCCTGGACCCCGCCAGGGGACTAGTCCCCTGGACCCCT
>JABBNW010000146.1:7819-11169 GCA_019352115.1 Pseudomonadota bacterium | reverse complement strand
CACCCGCACGGAACCCAAACAGTATGGGGTCCAGGGGACGAGTTCCCTGGCGGGGGTCCAGGGGACAGCGCCCCTTGGCCTTCTCCGGGTCCGGATCGCCGCCGGTCGGGGCCTCGCGCCGCGCAGCGTGTCGTGTAAGGTTGCGACGTTCTTTGGGGGGAGATGGCGCATGCTGGACATGGGCGGCAGGGTGGCGATCGTGACCGGGGCGGGCTCGGTTGGGCCAGGCTGGGGCAATGGCAAGGCGACGGCGACGTTGCTGGCGCGGCAGGGGGCTTCGGTGTTCCTGGTCGACATTGCTGCAGCGGCGGCCGAGGAGACGCATGGGATCATTGCCAGTGAGGGCGGCACGAGCGCGGTGCACCAGGCTGACATGCTGGTGGCCGATCAGGTGGCGGCCATGGTGGCGGCCTGTATGGCACGTTTCGGGCGCATCGATGTGCTGGTGAACAACGTCGGCGGTTCCGCCCCCGGCGATGCGGTGAGCATGAGCGAGGAGGTCTGGGACCGGCAGATCGACTTCAACCTCAAGACCGCATTCCTGGGCTGCAAGTATGTTCTTCCGGTAATGGAACGTCAGGGCAAGGGAGCGGTGGTGAACATTGCCTCGGTGGCGGGCTTGCGCAACGACGGGCATGGCGGGCGCACCCATGTCGGCTACAGCGCGTCGAAGGCGGCGGTGATCCAGTTCTCGCGTTCTACCGCGGGGGCGTTCGTTGCCAAGGGCATCCGGGTCAACACCGTGGTGCCGGGGTTGATGCACACGCCGCTGGTGGAAAGCCGGCTGGCGAAGACGGTGGCCGGCGGCGACGCCGCGGCGCTGATCGCGAGCCGCAACGCGCGCTGTCCGATGGGCCACATGGGCACCGGTTGGGACGTGGCGAACGCGGTGCTGTTCCTCGTCTCGGACGAAGCGGGCTACATCACCGGCACCGAGATCGTGGTGGACGGCGGCCTCATTCTGGCCTCGCCGTGACGATAACAGGAGGAAACAAGATGACCGAACCGAGGTTCACCGAACTCACGCCCGAGACCATGACGAAGGAGCAACGTAAGGTTGCGGAGGCGATCCAGTCCGGCCCGCGCGGCGCCGGTCTGCGCGGGCCGTTCAATGCGCTGCTGCGCGCGCCGGAGCTGGCCGACCTGGTGCAGCGGGTGGGCGCCTATGTGCGCTTCTCCAGCTCGCTGCCGGCCCAGTTAAACGAGCTCGCGATCATCATCGCCGGGCGGCACTGGACCGCGCAGTACGAATTCTACGCCCATCGCAAGCTGGCGCTGGCCGCGGGGCTTGCGCCCGCGATCGCCGACGCCGTCGCCGCGGGGCGCCGGCCGGACGGCATGACCGCGGAGGAGTCGGCGGTGCATGATTTTGCCGCGGAACTGGTGGGTACGGGCCAGGTGTCGGACGCGCACTACGCGGCGGTGCACGAGCGGTGGGGCGAGCGCGGCGTGATCGATCTGGTGGGCGCGGTCGGCTACTACAGCATGGTTTCGATGGTGCTCAACACCGCCCGGGTCCCGCTGCCGGCGGGCGAGACGCCGCCACTGCAACCGTTGCGCTGATCCCGCGGGCGCGATTAACCGGCTGTAAAGACCGGTGGGCTAGCACGGCCGCTTCCATCAGGAGGGGTCGATGCGGGTCCGCACGTTGTTTCTGGTTGCCCTGTTTGCTATCGCGCTGCCGGGCGCGGTCGGCGCCGTCTGGATCGCCGGTCGGTCGTGGTCCGCGTGGTCGGACGCCGGGAGGGCCGCGACCCTCACCCAGGCGTTGGCGCTATCGATGCGCGCGAGCGTCACGACGGCGATCGAACGGGGCGATCTGGTCGGGCTCGCATCCGGCGCCAATGGTGCCGTCTATCCTGCACGTCTGGTCGACGCCGCGCGCGACCGCGCCGCCGCCCGGCGTGCGATCGCCGCGGTCGGGGTGAGCACCACCGCGTTCGACCGCGACGATGCCGCGTTAGCGCGGCTGGTGACCCGGCTGCACGCGGCAGGCGGCAGGCCTTCGCCGGTGCTCATGTCGGCCGCTACCAACCTGCCGACGGGTCTGATGGGAGCGCTTGCGCGGATCGACGTCACTTTGCAGCGGCGGCTGATGCAACTCGACCCGGCGATCGGCGCGGACACGGCGCTGGCCGGGCAGGTCATGGACCTGCGCGGCGTGGCGGGCCTGCGCAGCAACCTGCAATTGGTCTGGGTGTCCGGGCGCAAGGCGGATCCAGCCGGGATCGCGCGGCTGCAGGGTCTGACCGGCACGATCCCGGCCCTCTGGGCCGGCATCCGACGCACCGCCGCGACCCTCGCCCCCGATCCCGACCTGGCGCATGCCCTGGCGGCGACGCAGGCCAGGTTTTTCGGTGCCGCCGAACCCCGCTATCGTGCGCTGCTGGCTCGCATGAGCACCAACGATCGCGGTGGCCTGACACCGGCCGCGTTCCGTAGCTTCTCGACGCCCGCGCTCGCGAGCCTGCTCGCGCCGCGGGACGCCGCGCTGGCCGCGGCCCGGCATGCGGCGGCCCGCCTTCGCGCAGCGGCGCGGCTGCGCGTCGGCCTTGCCGTCGCGGGGCTGCTGCTGGAACTCGGCCTGGGGTTGGCCGCGGGCCTGATCCTGTGGCGGCGAGTGATCGCGGCACTGGGGCGGCTGACCGGTACCTTGGGCCGGCTGGCGGCCGGCGAGCTGGAAACGAATGTTCCGGATCGGGATCGCACCGATGAGATCGGCGCCATCGCCCATGCGGTGGAGACCCTGCGCGCCGGCGCGCTAGAGGGACGGCGCCTGGCCGCGGCCGCGGCCGTCGGGCAGGAGGCGAAGCTGGTCGAGGCGGCGCGTCTCGCCACGTTGATGGCCGGGTTCGAGCAGGGCGCGGGGGAAGCCGTGGCCGGCGTCGCCGGCGTCGCGGGCGCGCTGAAACAGACCGCCGATGCCTTGAACGACATGGCCCAGGGCGCCCGCGGCGAAGCCGGGGTGATCGCCGAAAGCGCTGCCGGCGCCTCCGCAGGCGTCGACCAGCTTGCCGCCGCGACTGAAGAACTGTCGGCCTCGATCCGCGAAATCTCGGCGCGCATGACAGAAGCGGCGGCAGCGGTGGAGCGCGCATCGACCGACGCCAACGGCTCGGCCGAGCGGGTCGGCGTGCTGGCGCAGACCGCCGCCGGGATCGGCGAGGTGGTCCGCCTGATCGAGGACATCGCCGGGCAGACCAATCTGCTGGCCCTGAACGCCACGATCGAGGCGGCGCGGGCGGGCGATGCCGGCAAGGGCTTCGCGGTAGTTGCCGGCGAAGTGAAGAGCCTGGCCAACCAGACCGCCCAGGCCACCGGCAAGATCGCCGCGCAGATCGCCACCATCC
>JABBNW010000146.1:0-7719 GCA_019352115.1 Pseudomonadota bacterium | reverse complement strand
GCCAACCAGACCGCCCAGGCCACCGGCAAGATCGCCGCGCAGATCGCCACCATCCAGTCCCAGACGACTGAATCCGTGGCCGCGATCGCCAAGGTGGCACAGACGATCGGCGCGCTCACGGTGATCGCAACCAATGTCGCGAGCGCGGTCGAGGAACAGCGCGCGGCGACCGACGAGATCGCGCGCAGCGTGCAGCAGGCCGCGCAGGGCACCGGCACCGTGTCCAGCGGAATCGCCGGGCTGCGCCGGCGGACCGAGGAAACCTCGGTCGCGGCGGACCGCATCCGCGGCGTCGCGAGCGATCTGGATGGCCGGCTGGGGCTGCTGCACGGCAGCATCGACACCCTGCTCGCGGGCATGCGCCACGCGGCATAGCCGGCGCCGCGGTTAACGCCTTGTCAATTCCAGCCAGATAACACGAAACGATCCATCAGGAGGGTTCGATGCGGGTCCGCACTTTGTTTCTCGCCGCGCTGCTTGCCGTTGCCGTGCCGGGCCTGCTGGGCGCGGCGTGGTCGGGCTACACGGCATGGTCCGGATGGTCGCGGGCGAACCAGGCGATGGCGCTGACCGACGCGGTCGGCGCATCGATGCGGACCGCCGTCACGGCCGCGGTGGAGCGCGGGGTGCTGCTGCCGGTAGCGACCGGCACCGGCGACCGCGCGGCGATGGACCGCATCATCTCCCTGCAACTGCGCGAAGCGGCAACCGCCCGCCGTCGCCTGGCCTCGATCGGCGTGCCGACCGGCGCGTTCGATCGGGCTACCGCGGCGGTGGCCGATCTCGCGGACCGGCTACGCGCCGCGGATGGCAAGAAGGACCCCGCCATGATGCAGGAGTCGCTCGCCATTCCGACCGCGCTCGTGAACACACTCGGCCGGCTCGATATCACGGTGCAGCAACGGCTGATGCGGATCGATCCGGCGGTTGCGGGCTATGCCGGCCTCGCGCAGTTGCTGATGGACCTAAGGGCAGCGACCGGGTTGCGGAGCGCGATCTATTCCGGTTGGGCAGCCGGGCAGAAAGGGACGCCGGCGACGGTGATCCGGCTCGACGGGCTCTCCGGTTCGATCGCCACGATCTGGGCGACGATCCTGCGCACGGCGCAGGTCCTGCCGCCCGACCGCACGCTCGCGCACGCGCTGGCGGGGACCCAGAGGGGGTTCTTCGGGATCGGGGAACCGGGTTTCCTCAGGGACGTCGGCTTCGTTCGCACGCACGACCGCACGACGCCGAACGCGGACCGGGAGCACCAGTTCGCGGTGCATTGGCTCGCAACCCTTCAGCTGCCGCGGGATGCGGCCCTGACGGCGGCACGGGATGCGGCGCAGGACCAGCGCGGCCGTGCGCTGCGTGACCTGAGCCTTGCCGGAGCGGCGATGCTGGTCGCGCTCGGCATCGCACTCGGGGCCGGGCTGCTGCTCTGGCGGCGGGTGGTGAGCCCGCTCGGCCGGCTGACCGATACCCTCGGTCACCTGGCGGTGGGAGAATTGGACGCGACGGTCGCCGATCGCGATCGCGGCGACGAGATCGGGGCCATCGCCAAGGCGGTGGAGACCCTGCGCAGCGGCGCGCTGGACGCCCGCCGGGCCGCCACCGCCCTCGCGGCCGAGCAGGGGAAGAAACTCGCCGAAGCCGAGCGCCTGGCCACCCTGCTCGCCGGCTTCGAGCACGGCGCCGAGGAAGCGGTCGCCGGCGTCGCCACCGCAGCTGGGACCCTGGCGCAGACGGCGGATACGCTGAACGAACTCGCGCAGGGAGCCGAGGGGGAAGCCGGAGCGATCGCCGAAAGCGCCGCCGGAGCCTCCGCCGGGGTCGACCAACTTGCCGCGGCAACCGAAGAGCTGTCGGCCTCGATCCGCGAAATCTCGTCGCGCATGACCGAAACCGCCGCCGCCGTGGAACGAGCCGCGACGGATGCCAACGGCTCCGCCAAGCATGTCGGCGTCCTGGCGGAAACGGCGAGCGGCATCGGCGAGGTGGTCCGCCTGATCGAGGATATTGCCGGCCAGACCAACCTGCTCGCCCTGAACGCCACCATCGAGGCGGCGCGAGCGGGCGATGCCGGCAAGGGCTTCGCGGTGGTCGCCGGGGAAGTGAAAAGCCTCGCCAACCAGACCGCCCAGGCCACCGGCAAGATCGCCGCGCAGATCGCCACCATCCAGGCACAGACCAACGAATCGGTCGCCGCCATCGCCAAGGTCGCCGAGCGCATCAGCGGCCTGACCATGATCGCCGCCACCGTCGCCAGCGCGGTGGAGGAACAGCGCGCGGCAACCGACGAAATCGCGCGCAGCGTGCAGCAGGCAGCGCAGGGCACCGGCAACGTCTCTGACGGCATCGCCGGGCTGCGCCAGCGCACCGGGGACACCTCGTCCGCCGCCGAGCGCATCCGCGGCGTCGCGCGCGACCTGGACGGGCGGCTTGGGACCTTGCGCGGCAGCATCGACGGGCTGCTCGCGGGGATGAAGCGGGCGGCATGACGGCGGGAGCGTGACGGCGGGTGCGTGCGCACGCCCCCGCGGCTGCGCGCGCATCGACCCGGCCGCGTTGACCCGACGATTCGCTTCGACCACATTGGAAAGGATCGCAATCCCCATGGGTGTCGAGGAGCGAAGATATGGTCCGCGCGCGGATTTGGATGCTCATCCTATGGGGCACGATGGCGCTGTCGGCGCCGGCCGTCGCCCAACCGGCCGGGCCAAGCCTTCTCGGGGCCTGGAGCTGGGAGTCGCAGGGACGGTTCGGGACCGATCACAACACGCTGCTGTTCCGGCCCAACGGAACCTACGTGCGGGTCAGCCGCTGGGGGAACGGGACAATGGTGCGGTATTGGGGCAATTACCGCGCCGCGCCCGTCTCGGCCTACCAGGTCCGTGTGCAGTCGCAGACCGTCGGCTGGCTCCCGGTCGCGTTCTGTGCCCAGGCGCCCGGGTTTCCGGTTCGTTGCAGTCCGACCCCGCGTCCGCCCGAGATGTCGGTGGTGGTCACCTTCCGCTCGCCGACCATGCTCCAGGCCGACGGCATGATCCTGCGTCGTGACAACGCGCCCTACCTGCTCAATCAGCAGGTACCGGCGCGCACGCTGTCGATCGTCGCGGCGCCGGTGCAGCCGAACATGCGCCAGCCGGTCATGCCGACCCTGCACCCCTACACGACGCCGAACGGCCCCGGCAATGCGATCGCGAACGACAACCACGCGAACGCCCAGAAATTCATCAACGGCTACATGCGCGGCTGCTCCACGGCGCCGAACGGCCAGTTGTATGGATGCAACCAGTAGCCGCCACGGCCCCTGTCGGGGACATCCCGCACCGCGCGCTGCGTGCGGGCGCGCCGGGGCGCGAGATGTCCGCGACGCTCAGCCCGCCGGCCAGCCGATCCAGTCGCACACCCCCTGCCCCATCACCTGCGCCAGCTCCGCCCCTGCGAGCCAAGGCAGTTCCTCGGTAAACAACGTGACGCACTGGCGATAGCTGCACGGCATGCGCGTGATGTCGGTGCCCCAGAAGAACCGGTCCGGCCCGAAAGCGTCGTAGAGCCGGTGCAGCGGGTCGTGGATGTTGCGGAACGGGTAGGGTGCGGTCGAATAGGCCGGCGCGCCGGTGGCCTTCACCGCCACGTTCGGGCAGCGCCGGGCGATATCGAGCAGCGCCGGCATCGTCTCCAGTGCCGCCGCGTCCTGCGCCGGGCGCACCCAGCCCAGGTGGTCGATGATCAGCCGCAGGCGCGGGTGGCGCTCGGCGATGGATGCGAACGCCGGCAGGAAGCGCCAGGCCAGGGTGGCGACCGGCAAGCCGAGCCGTTCGGCCGCCGGCCACACCCAGTCCATCGTGCCGTCTTCCAGCCAGTCGCGCTGGTGCGGCTGGGTCAGCGCCCAACGCAGCCCGCGCATCCCGGGCCGGTCCCGCCAGTGTTCGATGCGCGCCCGACTTTCCGGCGCGTCGGGCGGGAACTGGCCGAGGATGGCGAAGCGGCCGGGGTGCGCCTGCACGGCGGCAACGGCGACTTCGTTGCCGCCCGGATCCCAGCTCGGCGGATGGATCACCGCGGCATCGACGCCCGCCGCCGCCATCTCGGCCAGCAGTTCCTGCGCAGTGAAGGCGGCCACCTGGCGATGGTGCCCGCTTGGCGCCCCGCTCGCCCACAGATGCACCTGCGCGTCGACGATGCGCATGTCAGACCGCTAGCCCAGTGCCGCGATCCCCATCGCGGCTCCGAACCGGCGCGACGCCTCCAGCGGATCGCCGTATTTTCGGTGCATCGCGGTGTGGTAGGCCGCCGCCAGCACCAGCCGGTCCTTCTCCGGGCTGTGGTTCTTGCCGAAATCCTCCAGCATGCACTGGGCGATTTCCTGGTTGTGCGGATCGTTGCCGATCCGGCACGCGGCGAGTGCCACCCGCTGCGCCAGCGGCCTGCGGTCGGCGACGTTGTCGAGATATGCCTGGGTCCAGGCCAGGCTTTCCGGCCCATTCAGTGCCAGCACTGCGCCTTCCACCCGGTCGAGCAACTGCGCCGCGCCCATCCGGTCCGCGCCGACCGGCGGGCGGATCGCGGCCGGATGCACGTCGCCGATGCCCTGCTGGTGGAAGGCCGCCCGGTTCAGGAACGATCCCGCCACGAACAGCAGCTTCAACCGCAGCGGATGGTCGAACGTATCGAAGAACCAGCCCAGCGTGTTGCAGTATTCGTAGCAATGATGCGGCATCGAGAAATTGAGGTCGCCCTGCGTCTCGATCACCAGTTCCGAGGCGGCGATCTGCAGCACGTCAAGGATCTGCCGCGGCCCCTTGCCGGCGCGCAGGAGCGCCGCCAGTTTCTCGATATACGCGGGCTCCTGCTGGCGGAGCAGCACCGCGACCAGCTCCGCCGCCTCCGCCTGGTTCAGGGGTTCGGTGTTGGCAAGCAGCGCAGTCTCCTGCGCGCTCGCGCCGCCGTACGGGACCGCGTGCAGGGTCTCGCCGTCGATGAACATCTTGACCGCGTTGCAGGCCATTTCGTAGGTGGAATACCAGCGCGGCCCGACCGCCATATCGAGCGCGCCGGCATACAGCACGTGATGCGCCTTGTCCCAGCCGATCGCGTTGCCGATCTCCACCGTCGCACGGGCCCGATAGGCCTTGTGCCCGGTGGTGTAGGATTTGTTGTACAGCATGCGATCCTGCACATCGATCAGCCCGGCGAACACGAGCTCGGCCAGCACTTCGCGCCGGTGGCCCGTCTCCTCCATCAGGCCGAGGAAGATGCGATACGCCTCGATCACCTCGCCGCGTTCGACCAGGGTCAGCCAGTGGCCGAGCCGTTCGCGCAACGGTCCCGCCTGCCGCAACGGTTCCTGATCCTGCCAATAAGCGACCGGCGCCGGCGGATCGGCCACCCGGCCGCCGCGGAAGCCGCGCATATAGTGGCCGGGGGCGCGCCCGATCTTCTGGTTCCAGATGTCAAGACCAGTCGGGATGTACCAGATCGTCTGCGCCATCGGCAGGGCGGCGAGCGCGTCCGGCAGCATCCGCTGCAGGTTGAGGGTGGCGCGGGCCGACAGCAGGCAATGGTCGTTGTTGACGAAATTGGGATAGCCGTCGTCGATGCGCTGATGGTAGGGCACATGGGTGTAGGGCGCGTGGATGCGCACACCTTCGGCGACGATCTCTGTCAGCGGACGCCCGGCGCGCACGAGATCGTAATAGACCCCGCTCGCCCCCACCTGGTCGCGCGCCATGATGTGCTCCTCCAGCCTGGCGTAGAGGCCGGCGGTCTCGCGCGTGCGATCCGGCGCGGGCTTGTCTGATACGACCTGGGACATGCGGCGTTTCCTCATCGGTTCCGATCGCGATCGGCGTCGCGTTGGGCGTCATCGCGTGGGGCGGCGTGCCAGGGCGGCATCCTAGGCCCGGGTCCGGAACCCCCGCAACCCGTGCCGGATTGGGGGCGCTCACGGTTTCTTCATGGTCCGCGCCGCATTGTTGCCCACCGGCGAGGCCAGATGCCCCCTGCGGCGTCAGATGCCCCCGACGCCAGATGGACGCGCGATGACATCACCAGAGACCACGACCGGCGCAAGAGTGGCGATGACCTTGGCCGTCTGCCTGACGGCCCTGCTCACGCTCGCGATCGGGGTGCGCGCCGCCATGGGCGTGCTCAGGGACATGGCCCCGCAGGTCGGCACCTTGATCCGCTTCACGCCGGGTAGTCCGTCCCCCCTGGTCCCTGTCCGGGTGACGGCGCACCGCCTCGCCACGACGGCGCGCGCGGGGGGAACCTGCACCCTTTCCGCACAGATGATGACCGCCGACGGCGGCAGCCTGATGGTGGAAGCCCGCAACCGGCGCACCCGCGAAGCGCTGGTGAATTGGGCCGGCGGGCGCACCGCGCGCGGACCCGGCGATTGCGGCCGCACCGCCGCGCTCCGGATCGACACCGAAAGCCTGCGCGCTCTCGCCGAAGCGGCCGGCGGGCTCGGTCCCGAATCCACCGACGCGCTGGCGGGCAACGCCGGCGGCGCCTGAAAGGAACAGGCGCCGCCCGGGCTCTTTTACCCGAGGGCGCGCTGATACTGCGCCGGCAGCTCCGGCTTCACGCCGAGCGCCTTGGCCGCGCGCACCGGCCAGCCAGGATCAGCCAGCACGGCGCGCGCCAGGAACACGAGGTCGGCGCGGTCGTTCGCCACAATCTCGGCCGCGTGGGTCGGTTCGGTGATCAGCCCGACCGCGCCGGTGGCGATCCCCGCGCCGTGCTTCACCGCGTCGGCGAACGGGACCTGGTAGCCCGGGTGCAGGGACGGGATGCGCATGTCGGGGCTGATGCCGCCGCCCGAGCAGTCAATCAGGTCCACATCCCCGCGCGCGGCGAGCAGCCGCGCCAGCGCGATCGTGTCCTCGATCGTGATCCCGCCGGCCAGGTAGTCGGAGCACGACAGCCGCACGAACAGCGGCAGCTCGGCCGGCCATTCGGCGCGCACGGCGTCAAGCGTTTCCATCAGGAAGCGCGCCCGCCCGGTGAGATCCCCGCCGTAGGCATCGTTGCGTCGGTTGGACACGGGCGAGAGGAACGAGTGCGCCAGATAGCCATGCGCGGCGTGCATCTCGACGATGCGGAACCCGGCCTCCCGCGCCATGCGCGCGGAGGCGCCGAACTGCGCCGCGATGGCGCCGATCTCCTGGACCGAGAGCGGGTGCGGGTCGGTGGCGCCGGGGATGAACGGGATGGCGCTCGGGGCTTGCGTCACCCAGCCGCCGTCGGCCGGCGCGATCGGCTTGCCGCCGTCCCACGGCCGCTGGCTCGATCCCTTGCGCCCCGCATGGGCGAGCTGGATGCCCGGCACCGCGCCGCAATGCGCGATCAGCGCCGCCACCCGGGTGAGCAGGGCCTGGTGGCGCGCGTCCCAAAGACCGAGGCAGCCGTGCGTGATCCGCCCGATCGCGGAGACGTGCGTCGCCTCGGTGAAGACGATCCCCGCCCCGCCGGCGGCGCGGGCGCCAAGGTGCTGGAGATGCCAATCGTCGCCCAGCCCGTCGATGGCGCTGTATTGGCACATGGGCGAGACGGTGATGCGGTTGCGCGCGGTCACCGAGCGGAACGTGACCGGCTGGAACAGAAGCGGCGTGGCCATCGGGAGTCCTCGTGCGTGCGCGGCGTGCTTGCCGCAGGATGGGGGCGCTTCTAGTGTCCCGACTCGCAAATATCGTCATCATGCGTCGGGACACTAGCGCTTTGTTTTCA
>JABBNW010000145.1 GCA_019352115.1 Pseudomonadota bacterium | reverse complement strand
GGATCGGCGGCTCCTTCGATCCCGCAACCGTCGATGCCGAAGCCCTCGCTCGTGCTGTCGCCGCACTTGGCAAGAAATGGTCACGCTCGTCAACAACCAGCCGCAAGCGACCTGCCTGACCCGCGGTCTTCCTCGGAGGGATACTATCTTCCTCCAGGATCCGATCGATGATCCCGACGAACGCATCCAGCCTCGGGCGCGTCGGCGCATCGCTGCGCCGGTAACCAGGCGGTACCGAGAAGGTCGGCATCTTTGCAACCGTCCGAGGGTCAATCCCAAAACGCCGGGCCGCCTCACGACGGCTGATCCCCTCGATCTGCACCGCGTAGCGGACCCGACCAGACAGTTCCACGAGCTTCATCCCCCAGCCCTCTGCGTTCAACGCAAAGAGCTTCACACCGATGGACTTTTACACCGGCACAACCAGACCACCCGGCCACTTCACTGAGGGATATTGTCTCCGGCGCGTACACGCGGGGTATCGATTTCCGACCAATCTTCGAGTCGACCAACCTCTTCACCCTACTGCGGCTGGTAGAAACCGGGCTTGGGCTGAGCGTGCTGCCACGAATTGCAACTGCGCAGCTCGACATGAGGGAGGTCCGCGCGATACGGTTAGGTAAATCTGGCATGTTTCGCCGGATCGGTATAGCCACGCTCAACGGGAAGGCATTCTTGCCGCCAGCAGCTTCCTTCCATCGTCTGATGCGGTCCCTGCCCGAGATGTTTGCCGGCCTGCAAAAAACCACGTCGCGCGATGGGATAGACCCCCGTTCCCGGCCAATATCCGATCAGAGAGCACGTGGCGGTGTCGGTCATCGAATGCCGCGAGGCAATGGGGGCGGGATGGCCTGTCCTGTAGCCCGACACGGTGCAGGAGTCTCACGAGACCAACACAGCCTCATATTCGCAGTCCAGCCTGGTGCATCAGCGGCAGCACAGCTTGCCCGAAAAATTCCAGATCCGGGGCAAAGTCAAAGAAGGCCACCTGTATGCCATCGCAGCCAGATCGCTTAAGCTCAAGCAGTTTATCCACCACATACTCAGGGCTACCGATGATCTGGATGTTACCGCCAAGAGCGCGGTGCTTGTCCTGGTGGGATTTCCAAGCAACCGCATCGCCGGTCTGTTGGTGCGTGACGAACCCCTCGATCGCACCACTATCGGCCGCGTCGATGATCGCCTGGTGGTAGCGATGCGCTTCCGCGCTGGTTTCGCGGCAAACGATCATCGGATTGATGATCGTGCGCAACGCGCGGCCGCGTTGCGCTCCGGCAGCCTTGATGAGCGCATTGTGGGCGGGGAGCGCATTGATCGCCTGATCGATCTCGTGCCCGGCAGGGCTGGTGATGAACACAAGATCCGAGTGTGTAGCGGCATAGTCCATACCGGCTGGCGAGCCGGTCGCGTTAACCAGTATCGGTCGTCCAAAGCGCGGCTTCGGTGTGACGAAGGCGTTTTCGAGGGACCAGTACTTGCCCCGCAGCGTCAGGTTCTCGGTTTCTCCCCAAAGCCGACAGAGAATATCGGTGAACTCTCCGGCCATCTCGTAGCGCCGGTCATGCTCGATATGTTGGCCGCCGAACATCTGCGCTTCGCGCGGCGAATACCCGGTGACAACGTTGATCCCCCATCGGCCGCCCGATATATGATCGATCGTCGCACCGAATTTTGCGAGATGCAGAGGATGCCACGGGCCGAATAGCACATGAATGGTCGAGATCAGTAGGATGCGCTCGGTCACCACGCTGAGCGCCGATGAAGTCAAAAACGGATCCAGCGAGTCCTCGCGATACTTCGAGACACCACCGTAACCTCCCTTCCCCGCCCACTGAGCAAGCCCAAACACCAAATCGAATCCCAGCTCTTCTGCCCGCTTGGTCAGCGCCGCGTTGTAATCAAACCGCCAATCGGTTGTCCGGGGCAGCAGGGATGCCGACCAGCCGCCGCTTTGCACCGGCAGAAAAAGACCGAGAATGAGCGGCTGACGCAGGACGCGGGAGAGATGACTATCGGGAAAAGTGGCGGGCGAGGCTGCGCTGCGGTAGCCAGGATCGTCAGGCATCGTTCGGTCCTCCTATTGTTTTACGAGGTTTGCAGGCTTGGGGTCGGCCGTACTAAGCACTTCGGGCTTGGCTAACCCGGTGCGTCGTCTCGCTGCTTCTTGGTAGGCTAAGAGCCTGCTCTTCAGGCCTGGGCGCCCAGCTGTTGAGACAAGCGAAGCCATGTCTTCGCTGCGCGTATCCGCAACGCTGGTGCAAAGCAGGCTGGCGGTGGCCTCGCTATCGAGGGCGCACGCTGCCCGCTGCGCCTTCCGGATCTCCTCCCGCCATGATTCTCCGGGCGCTATGCGATCCACGAAGCCGATCCGCAGAGCCTCTTCGGCGTCAAACCGGCGGCCTTCGAGCAAAACCGAACGCGCAGCGCTGGTACCGATGCGCGCAACCAGGCGGCGCGTGCCAAGTGCCACGCCGAAGCGCCATCCTGGCATTCGGAAACTCGTGCCGGGCGCAGCTATTCTGAGGGCACAGACGCAAACAAGATCTGTCCCCGCCCCGACCACCGTACCGTGAGCAAGCGCCATGGTCAGGAATGGCGCGTGATGGATCCTTTGCAGCAGCATCTCGATGCGGATCAACCTCCACAGGAGGTCCCCGTCCGTCTGCGCCTGCAAGCCACCGAGATCGAACCCGGCGCAGAAATGCGCGCCGTTCCCCGAAAAGATCAGGAGTCGAACCCGGCGGCGCTCACACTCGTCAAGCAGATCGAGCAGGCCTTCGACGACGCACGCGCTGAGCGCATTGGCCTTAGCCGGTCGGTCAAGCCGAACCTCGACCGTGTGATCCGACTGCACAATCTCAAGCTCGTCCATGACATCCTCTGGGTAACGGCAGGCTCCGGCACCATGATCCGCACACCGAAATCGGACATGCAACGCTCATGGCCAACCGGACTTGCCACAGCCACGGAGAGGTGGACGCCGCGTCGGCGCAGGACGGCTGCTGCGTTGGGCCTGCCGACGCAGGATTCCGATTCATGTCTGCGGCGGCTTGACCGCTGCGGACGTCATTACCTGACCTGTTGCCGACGACTTCGCTAACTTGGCTTCCAGCTCAGCGACGATTTCGGCAGTATGTTCGCCGAGGTCCGGTGGATGCCGCCGCAGCTGAACCGGTGTGTCAGACAGCTTGATCGGCGAACCGATCAACTTCAGCCGGCCGAGCCGCGGATGCTCCAGTTCCAGGACCATGTCGCGGTGCAGGACCTGAGGATCCTGCAAAACCTGATCGACTTCATTGAGCGGACCACACGGCACGCCCAGGGCATTCAGTTGCTCGATCCACTCGCATGCCGGGCGTGTCGTCAGCACCGCCTCAAGCAGCGGCACGAGTAACGCCTGATTCCGGGCACGGTCGTTGTTGGTCAGGAACCGCGGGTCGCCGGTGAGATGCTCGGTCCCGAGTGCCTGGCACGTCGACTCCCAAAGGCGCTGGTTGCCGGCAGCAATCGTCAGATATCCATCCGCCGCGCGGAACGCCTGGTAGGGCGCGCTGAGCGGGTGCGCCGAACCAAGCCGCTGCTGAACCTCCCCGGAAGCCCAGTATTTGGCGGCCAAAAGTGCAAGCCAGGAGACCGGAACGTCGAGGAGCGAGATGTCCACAAGCTGCCCAGTCCCGGTGCGGAGCCGGGCGATATACGCCGCAAGAATGCCAATGGCGGCATGTGCGGACGCGCCGAAATCGATGATCGGCACTCCTGACTTCGCCGGGGCGCCAGTGGGATCCCCCGTCACGCTCATCAATCCGCCAAGCCCCTGGAGAATGAGATCGAAGCCGCCGCGATTGCGGTAGGGTCCCGACTGACCGTACCCCGACAGCGCGCAGTAGATCAGCCTCGGGTTGATCTCGCGTATCCGGGCGTAGTCGAGCCCAAAAGCCGCCATCGTACCTGGCCGAAAATTCTCGATCACCACATCGGCGTCGCGCACGAGTTCGCGCGCCAATTGCAGGTCATGCGCATCCTTGAGATTAAGCACCACGCTCCGCTTGTTCCGATTCAACTGCTGGAACGGAGCGCTTGCATCGCCGTGCAATGGCCCCCATTGCCGAAAAGCATCACCGCGTGGCGGCTCAACCTTGATGACGTCTGCGCCGAGATCGCCAAGCAGCATGGAGCAGAACGGTCCGGCCCCGTACTCGGTGAAATCGACGACCATCATGCCGTCCAACGCCGCTTCCATAGATGTCACTTTCTTGCTCCCAACGCATTCGGGTCCCATTGCCATCGGCCGGTTCATCGCATGAGCAGGTTCAACGTATCCCTCAGGGCGTTCACCACATGCGAACGAGCCGCGGCTTCCGCGGCATCTGGATTGCGGCTTCGAATGGCGGCGATGATCGCCAGATGCTCTTCATACCGGCGCTCCGAGATCGTTGCTGCCTGTCGCGAATGATTCCAGGTGCGCCAGCTGTATTGGCGCGATTGCTCGAACGCTCCCATCAATGTCTGCAAGGTGCTCCCGAGGAACGGGTTGCCGGTTGCCGACACGATCGCCGAATGCAGTTGCCGGCTCAGCTCGGCATGATGTTGCGGCTGCAGGCCACCTGTCCGTTGCCTAGCGGTTTCGAATTCCGCCTGCAGTGCGTCCAGATGGGCGGCGTCCATCTGCTTGCTGGCCAGGCGAGCCGCCATCCCGTCCAAGGCCTCCCGCATGTTGAGGATATGCATGATCTCGTCGGTTGAAAGCTTGCGGATCAGGACGCCTCGATTCGGATCCCGAGTCACAAGGAAGTCGCGCTCGAGCAAGGTTATGGCTTCGCGAACCGGGGTTCGGCTCATCCCGAGCCGGCTGGCCAACTCCACATCCGAGGCGACCGTGCCCGGCTCCAACTCCAAGGTCTGGATCTGTTGCTTGAGAGTCTCGTAGGCAATCACGCGCAAAGAGCGGCGGTCGCCCGCGCGAGAATCGGCAACCACGTTTCGCACCTTGCTCATCGCCTTCGACTCTCGATCCATCTCACAGAGCCGGAGATATGCCGGCGCGCGACGCCCGCACCCGAGCATTCACCGGGCCGGCGCCTGTAGGGGAATGTTCCTCGGCGATCATCGCTGCGAAGATCTTGCGGACCGCCAGCATTGCGCGATCGGCCCGAACGTGAACTTCCTTGTACCCGTCGTCCGGAAAATCGTACATCTCCTGTTGTTTTTCGAGCGCCCAAAGATCCTGCGCCACAACCTCGTCAAAGTTCTCCGTCATCGTCACGACGAGTGGCTTGGATGGGTCGGTCGCCGAGTGGTGCCCGGTGCGACCGTTCATGTACCAGCGCCAGATATGCCGGGTCCGGTCAATCGGCGTGTGCGTGTGATAGAGGACAAACCCCCGTTCGGCGCCAGTTCCGAGCTGACCGGGAGGGGCCGCGCGCATCTCCACGCGAGTCATCGCCGGACTCATCATGCAATGGGTATGATGCCGATCGACCACCTCGTACCCGAACCATTGGCGGAAAAACGGCGGTTGCCGATAGAATTGGGCCTGACGGACGGTTTTGACACTCCCATCGCCATCCAACACCACCTCGATCGGGATGCGGCTGTGCGAGACGTCGCCCACATTCCCGTCGTGAAGCGGGTAGAAATGGGTAACATCAAGCAGGTTCTCGATCAGCAGCCGGTAGTTCGCCCGCACAGGAATCGGCTGGCTGCCGATTGACTCCCATTCGGAACTGGAGATCTCGGGCGACCGTGGCGGTCGAGCAGTGCCGATCCGGTCGGCGTGGCCGGGCCAGAGCCAGACCAGACCATCCTGTTCGATGACCGGATAGGATTTGAGCCGCGCCCGGGCGGGAATTGCGCCTTCGAGCTGCGAGGGAATACGGACACACTCGCCGGTGTCAGCATAGCAGAAGCCGTGATATGCGCATTCGACAGTGCCGTCCGCAAGGAGTTTGCCATCCTTCAATGGCATCCGCTTATGCGCACAGCGCCCATCAAAGGCAACCACCTGGCCCGCCATGGTTCGCCACATCACGAGGGGTTTCTCGGCGATCGTTTGCCCCTGGAGCTTGTCCTTCGGAAACTCGCCCGAGAAGCCCGCGACATACCACGTGTTCAAGATTACTGAGTCGGCGCGCATCCAGAGTCCTCCCGTCACGATGGTTCCGCTTACGGATCTTCACTCTTCCCGGGTCCCGAATGGTGCCTCGGTGGTCACCATCACCTCTCCCCGGTCCGATCGGTGCAACCCGTCAGGTTTGGCCGAGGATGGCGCGCCGCGCGCGAGAAGATGCTTCATCAGCTGGCCCCCTTCAAGACGCCCGCGAACCATCTCGCCGCACAGCACCAGCACCACACCGCGGGGCATCCGCTGGACGATGATGATGATTGCCAGGCCATAGAGGATGATCGACAGGTTTGCCCCAACCCCGGATCCAAGCGGCAGCCGGCCCAGCCCCTCCGTCAATATCCAGACTAACGCTCC
This sequence comes from Pseudomonadota bacterium, assembly GCA_019352115.1. Classification (GTDB taxonomy): domain Bacteria; phylum Pseudomonadota; class Alphaproteobacteria; order Acetobacterales; family Acetobacteraceae; genus JAJZVS01. The sequence goes on along the minus strand of JABBNW010000145.1, from coordinate 4,698 downwards.
CCCGACGACGGGCCCCCAGACAGTGCCGCGCCCGCCAATGAGCGCGCCCGTGATCATCGCCACCGAAAGATTGAGGGAAAACACATGATCGGGCGTAATGAATGAAAATATCGCCGCGTAGAATCCGCCACCGAGAGCTGTCAATGCGGCGCTGATCAGCAAGGCTGTGAGCTTCGTGCGTGCCGTCGGCATGCCACCTGCAAGCGCAGCACCTTCATCGTCGCGAATCGCTTCCAGCCGAAGCCCCAAGCCGCTGTTCCTGATCAGCCAACTCACGAGCAACACGCCGGTGACGAGAGCAAGAGCGATGAAATAGTAGGGGATCGAGGAACGGAATTGTATCGTCGCGAAGCCTGGCTTGAACGGGAAAATAATTCCCTCGGCGCCCCCCAAGGCTCCGATGGTGTTGAACACCGCGCGCAGGAGCTCGGCGCCGCACAATGTCAGAAGAAGGAAGTTGTACCCCGCAAAGGGCAGCCAGAACGAAATCACCCCGAGAAGCAGAGCCGCCGTGACCGCAAGCCCGACTCCAGCGAGAATGCCCAGATATGGCGACAATCCGAATTTGACATACACGATGCCAACACCGTAGGCGCCGAGACCAAAAAATGCGGCGTGGCCGACGGATATCAGGCCGGCGAAGCCGCCGACGATGTTCCATGAGGCGGCAAGAAACCCATAGAGGAAGGCCAGCGTCAGAATATCCAGCACGGTGCCCGGCCCCCAGGCGGGCAGAACGATAGCGGCCGCGGCAAGGGCCAAAAGGCCACATGCTCGCAACCGCACCAGGCCCGGGCCTGCGGCGACGTCCGGCAGCAAGCTCGGGCGGGTCACGCGACCTCCTTCTCGCCGACGCCAATGCGGCTGCCGGTGCGCTGTTGAAGCGCCATCGTGACGACGAGGGCCGAGATGAGGCTCGCATATGTGACAGCGGGAACGAGAGAAAGTGGGACGTAGATGCTGCTCGTCGATTCCACCAGTCCAAGTCCGATGGCGGCCATCATGATCCGAACTATCGAGCGCGAGCCCGCAATCATGACCACGACGAAGCTTTTCACCGTCAACGCGAGGCCGACGAACGGGTCGGCGTAGAGAAACGGAACGACCAGAGCGCCGGCGAGCCCGGCACATCCGGAGCCCAACCCGAAAGCGATGGAATTCACGGTCCGGGATTTCACACCAAGCAGTTGTGCAGACACCCGGTTGTCGGCGACGGCACGCACGGCACGCCCGAAATAAGTATACCGCAGGCCAACGAACACTGCGGCTATCGCAACCAGTGCGACCACCCCGGCGACAACCCGCGTGCCACTGATGAAGGCCGCTCCAAGTTCGAGGCCAAGCGCCGGATATCGGAGGTTGAGACCCATCGGCGCGTCGCCAAAGAGGAGAGCAGCGATCTGCTGCAGGATCAACAGGCCACCAAGCGTGACGATCATCTGCATGTAATGCGAATAAGCGGCGATCGGTTCTATCGTCAGGCGCTCAAACACCATGCCGATCATGGCGACGACGGCCGTTGTCAGCAGCACTGCCAGGACAACCGGCAGGCCAAGGACGCCATTGAAGAAGATCATCGCGTACATGCCGGCCATCACGAACTCACCATGCGCGAAATTAGCGATCCGCATCACTCCGAAGGTAACGGCGAAGCCAAGCGCAACCAGCGAATACACGAGGCCGAGAAAGATCCCGGTCGCCAATGCCTGCTGGAGATCAATCGCCACAAATACCTCTCTTACGATCCAAGATAGGCATCTCTCACCTCAGGACGCCGGCGGATTTCCTCCGCCGTTCCCTCAAGCACGATGCGGCCCCGCTCCATCACGAAGACACATTCCGCAAGGTGCAGGGCCAAGGCAGTGTTCTGTTCACATAATAGAATCGGCACGCCGGCGGCGGCGATTGCCCGGATCGCTTCGGCGACCTGCTGGACGACCGCGGGAGCGAGCCCAAGCGAGGGTTCGTCCAGGATCAGAAGGCGTGGGCAAGCCATCAGCGCGCGGCCGATCGCCAGCATCTGCTGTTCGCCACCGCTGAGCCGGCGCGCCATCACGTCACGGCGTTCCTGCAAACGCGGAAACAGCGTCCTGACCATGGCGAGGTTCTCGTGACGGCGGCTGCGGGCGGCAGGAAGATAGGCGCCCATCAGGAGGTTCTCTTCGACCGCCATGGTGCCGAACAGGCCGCCCCCTTCCGGTACGAGCACGACGCCAAGACGCACGATGGCGTCCGGCGGCAATCCGATAAGGCTCTTGCCGCCATAGCTGATGTCGCCCTGCTCGGGCCGCAGCGTTCCCGTTATCAGTCGAAGAGTGGTCGTCTTCCCTGCGCCGTTGGGGCCGACCAGCGCCGTGATGCCTGAGGCAGCGGAAAGGGCAACGTCAACAATTACCGGATGCGCGCCATAGCCACCTGTCAGGTGGCCCACCTGTAGACCCTCGGTGCCGGCGGCGAAGGATGCCGGACTCACGAAGTCTTCCCGTGCAGATACTCGGCAGTGCCAAGATAAGCCTGGATCACTTCGCGCGATTCCAGGACGTTCGCGGGCGGTCCCTCGGCAATGACGTTCCCGCCCGAGAGGACCACCACTCGCCCACACAGCGTGCGAACCGCCCGGATGACATGCTCGATGAGAACAATCGTCATCCCGTCACGCGCGACGCGATTGCGCAACAGGGCGAAGAGTGCGTTCATTTCCCGGGACGTCAGCCCCGCCATGACCTCATCGAGCAGGAGGACCCGCGGGGACCGGGCGAGCGCCCGAGCGACCTCGAGCCGCTTGCGGAAGGCTGGCGGCAGGTCGCCAGCCACCTCACCAGCCTGCTCGGCGAGCCCGGTCTCCTCCAGCAGAGCCCCAACAAATCCCGCCGCCGAGCGAATTGACCCAGCGTGAGAGATCGCGGCCACTGTTATGTTTTCCTTCACCGTGAGGCTCGAAAATGCGCGTGGTATCTGCCAGGTTCGAACCAGACCCAGTCGAGCCCGCTTGTCTGCCTGAAAGCGATCCACGTCGGATCCATCAAACAGTATCCTGCCCTGGTTAGGCCGCAGGAACCCCGATATCACGCTGAACAGCGTCGATTTCCCGGCCCCGTTAGGGCCGATGATACCGAGAATTTCTCCACGACCGACCTGGAATGAGACCTGATTGAGGGCGTGTATGCCACCGAACGCGATGCCGATGCGATCGACTTCCAGCACTGCGGTTCCGGTCAACATGTGTGCTACCCTATCGGCGCCTGCTTCAAGACCACGCAGGCTTCGGCCAAAGGGGTTGGGAACCCGCCCACCGGAACGGCCAAATGCTCTTCTGCTTGCCACCGATCCACTCGGCGATCACGACCTCGTCGCGGATGTTCTCGCCTTTCTCGTTGAACTTGATGCCGCCAATGAATGGGTAGAGCGGCCATTGGCCCTCTTGCACGTCTAGCGACTTCATTGTCTTCAAGAGAGTCTCGCGGTCGGTGCTGCGGGCCGCCTCGAGGATGTAGGCGGCAGCAATGACTGTCCGGTAGGCCACCGCAGTAAAGGGATCCGGAACGTCGCCATGCCCGGCAGCACGGAAACGGCGAACGAAGTCCTGCGCGGGCGGAAACTTGAGATCGGGCGCCCAATATGTGGTGAAGATCGTACCGTCCGCATCCGCTCCGAGTTCCTTGCCGTAATTCAACAGGGAATGTCCCCCCATGATTCCAAATATGGCCTTCGGATTGTAGTGCTGCTCGGCCATCGTCTTTGTTATCAGAATTGAACTCGAAGGATATGACTGTTGAATCGTAATGTCAGGATCCAGTGCCCGCAGCTTCGCCACGATCGGTGTATAATCGGTCGTCGATTCCGGGTACGACAGCGTCGCTACGGCCTTGAAGCCGTATTTTGCCAGAACGCCCTGGACCGCCTTCAGTGCGGTGGGCCCCGGTGGGTCGTTGTGGATTAGAATGGCGACCTTCCTGAGATTCCAGTCATATTTGTCCGAGAGTTGGCGAAGGCCTTCAATGCTCTTCGCCGCGGCCTGCGACATGGGCATGCTGAGGTTGACGAGGTACTCGAAGCCCCGGTCGGTGATCTGATCGTCGTCGCTGCCATCGACCAGGAACGGCAGCCTTGCCCGCTCGGCAGCTTCGGTCGCGGTGATCGTGGGTCCACTGCCCATGGCACCCATGACGAATGGGACGTCCGCTCGGCGCGCGAGCTCCTTCACTCGGTTGAAAGCGACGTCCTGCTTCGATTGATCGTCGACGATCTCAACCTGCAACTTGGCGCCACCGAGCGACTTGATGCCGCCTTGATCGTTGATGGTCTTGACTGCCAGTTCAATGCCAACTCTCCCGGCGAGGCCGAAGGCGGCGGTGCCCCCGGTCAACCCGAGCATGTACGGCACCGTGACCGATTTGGCTGCCTGTGCGGACGTCGCCGCCGCCACAGCCGGCATCGACAATGCTATCGGCAATCCAGCCGACCGCACCAACCAAGAGCGACGCGTGATCCTTCCCGGCATCGAATCTCTTCCCCAGGTGCATGGTTTTTGTCGCCGCCTTCAGCGCCACGCTGGGAGAGGCACCTCTCTTCCCGCGTGGGCAGAACTGTATGCAGCCTGCATACAGGCTGTCAACCAGGATGTCTGGAGAGCCCATCCGATCCCCGGCCGCCGAGCGCCAAGCGGCAACGCCGGGCCTATCGCACCCGGCCCGATCC
>JABBNW010000007.1 GCA_019352115.1 Pseudomonadota bacterium | reverse complement strand
CGGTCCCAACATGATAACGGAAGGCGGACCCGATACAACCGTTAATCGATCGTTACTCACCAGTCGCCAATATAGGCGACACTCGGGGCTTGGAAGAATGAACGCACGAGCGCGGGCAAGCGGCTGATCGCGGCCAGCTGTGCTTCGATCTTGTCGCGGAGTTTCTCGCCCTTGCGCAGCGGTGTCCGCGCCGGTCCGGTGCGCTTCAGATGGCTCCAGACCAGCTCGTCGGGGTTGAGTTCGGGCGCATAGCCCGGGAGAAAGTGCAACGTCAGCAGTCCATTCGTCGATGCCACATAGGCCTTCACGAGCGCCGTCTTGTGGGCCGGAAGCCCGTCCACTACCAGGTGCACAGGCTTCGTGCGGCGCCGCATCAGCCGCCGCAGCAGAGTGACGAACAGTTCGGCGTTCAGACCGCCTTCGTAGGTGCAGTACCAGAACCCGCCCTTGCTGTTCACTGCCGACACCGCGCTGATCGATTGCCGTTGCCCCGGGCGTTCGATCACCGGCGCCTGCCCTTTCACGCCCCAGGTCTTGCCGTGCACGGCATCAGCACGGAACCCCGACTCGTCCCAGAAATAGACCTCACCGCCGGATGCCTTCGCCTGGCGAGCGATGTTCGGAAAGGTCTCGCGCCGCCAGCGCTCGATCGCCTCAGGGTCACGCTGATAAGCCCGTTGCAACGGCTTCTGCGGCGTGAGATTGAGCTTGGCCAGCAACGCCCCTACCGCGGTCAGGCCAAGCCGGATGCCGAATTTGCGCGCGATCAACTCTGCTACGACCGCGCGTGTCCAAAGGCCGAAATCCAAGCCATACTGGCGCGGGTTCTTGCCATTGACCCACCGAAAGACCTGTTGCTCCTGGCGCGGTGTCAGCGTCCGCGGGCGTCCCGTCGCCGGGCGCGAGAACAGCGCTTTCAACCCAATCCCCGGCTGCGACGCCGCCGCGATCCACTTGTAGATCGTCGTGCGGCTGAACCCGTAGGACGCAATCACTGCCGAAGCGGGTTCCCCCTCGCGCACCCGCTCAACTGCCATCAGCCGAATCGCCTCCAGCGTAGGATGATCAAAGCTGCGCCCGTCCCGCTTCATAGCCTTTGGTAGCAGGTCGACCTAAAATCGTCCAGAAAAATGTCGCCTTACTTGTCGACTAGTGAGTAAAGCTATCGGTTGGCCCGGCACGATACCCGAGCCGCCATTTTGCACCAGAGCCTCCAAAACGGCCCCGGCGGCAGAATTCTCGCCGTCAGGGCCGAGGAAACGCACAGAAACCCCGCCCAACAGGCCGCCGTGAGCGCCCATAGAACAGGATATCCCTCAAAAGCAGGCGTTTTTCCGCAGCCTGCTAATCTTACTGTGTCATAAAATGCTTGCCTGATTCGGAGCGTATCTGTCAGGGATGGAGATTCTCACTCGTGGAGGCGGGTTGTGGGTCTCGAATCCAGTGCCGACGGCAGCGAATCACGGTTCGCCGCCTATGTCGAGGCGATTGCGTCGGCGCTTGGTCATGCCGACCGGGGTGCGCCATTCCGATCCTATTGCGCCGGATTGCTGCTGCCCGGCGATCGCAAGAGTGTCGAGCCGATGGCCGCGCGGATGCAGCCCGGGCGCGTGCAGGCGGCGCATCAGTCGTTGCATCACTTCGTGGCAAAGTCCGATTGGTCCGACGCGGCGGTGCTCGGGGCGGTGCGTGCCCGTGTCCTACCCATCATCGAACAGTGTGGACCGATCCGGGCGTTCATCATTGATGACACCGGCATGCCCAAGAAGGGCAAGCACTCGGTCGGGGTGGCGCGGCAGTACTGCGGACAGCTCGGCAAGCAGGACAACTGCCAGGTCGCGGTGAGCCTATCGGCCGCCAACGATCATGCCAGCCTGCCGATCGCCTATCGCCTGTATCTGCCGCATGAGTGGGTCGATGACCCCGACCGGCGCGCGCAGGCGGGCGTGCCCGATGATGTCGTGTTCCAGACCCAGCCGCAGATCGCGCTTGACCAACTGCGTGCCGCCCGCGCGGCCGGGATCGACGCTGCGGTCGTGCTGGCCGACGCGGGATACGGCAACGACACCGACTTCCGTGATGGCATCACAGAACTCGGCCTCGCCTATGCCGTCGGCATCCAGTCCACCACCAGCCTGTGGCCGCCCGGGATGGAACCGCTGCCGCCGAAGCCATGGAGCGGGCGCGGTCGTCCGACGTCAGCGATCCGTCGTGACGGAGCGCATCAGCCGATCTCGGCCAGGCAATTGGCGCTCGATCTTCCCAAGAAGGCGTGGCGGCGGGTCACCTGGCGCGAAGGGACCAACACCAAACTCGCTTCGCGGTTTGCCGCCGTGCGGGTCCGCCCGGCGCATCGCGATTATCGGCGCTCCACGCCGCGCCCCGAGGAATGGTGCCTGATCGAATGGCCGGCGGGCGAACCCGAGCCGACGAAATACTTTCTGTCCACACTGCCAGAACATATCACCCGGCGAGCCCTGGTGAACGCTACCAAGCTGCGCTGGCGGATCGAGCGGGATTACCAGGACCTCAAACAGGAACTTGGGCTCGGCCATTACGAGGGACGAGGGTGGCGTGGCTTTCACCATCACGCCACGCTGTGCATCGCCGCTTACGGATACCTCCTCTCCGAAAGGGGAGCGATTCCCCCCTCAGGACCACGCAACGCCGTTCCTATCAAAGAACATCCCCTACCCGGAGGTTATCGACCACGCGGATCCCCCTATCAGGCCTGAGCGTCACATCGCGAACTCCATGACGTCTGTCCGCGTCGCTATCGCCCGCGCCATCGCTCGCACGCTCCCGCGCTGCCCCTGCTGCCAGCAGACCACTCGCCGCATGAACTTGTGACACAGTAAGACTATCCTCGACCTCGAAAAGCCGAGCGACACCTCCAGAGGGGTCGGATTTGCACGCGAAAAGGGGGGCACCTTTGGAAGCGATTTGACATCGATGCCGACCTGGCGCTGATAGAGGCGTGGATCGACTTGGGCCAGCACGGTGCCGGCGGCCACGCGCACATCCTCGTCGAAGCGAAGCGCGACGATCGGCGCCGCGACCTGGGTAAAGCTCAGGACGCTCTGGTGCGCCTCGATATTGCCCGAGACCTCGATCGCGGTGGCGGGCGGCGCACCGAACAGGAAATGCCGCGCCGGCGGCCAGTACCAGACCATCGCGCCGAGACCGAGCACGATCGCCCAGGCGGCGAGCAGCGGCAGGCGCCGGCTCACGACGGCGGACCCGGGACTGGGGCGGCCGGCGCCGCAAGGTGGTTGCCGCGCCATCCGGCGATCCCGGGCCGGAGCCGGTTCTTGCGTGCGTCCATGCGTCGTTCCGTTCCCCTGACCCGTAGCGGTACGGCACGCGAACCCTGTTGAAGTGGATCAACTTGGCGCGCCGGCCCGGACGGAACCGGGGCGCGGTTGCGCCAGATCAATGCGGCGGGGACGAATGCGGCTGACCTATCGGCAACCGTGCAAGGATGGGCGGAAAGGACTGCAATGCCAGACCAGACGGCCCAGGTGCCCCCGACGGCCGAACCGGTGCCGGCCGCTGCCCCGGCAAGACGACGGCGCCTTCGCCCCGGCATGATCGGCGTGGCGCTGCTCGTGTTGCTCGGCGTCACCGCTGGGTGGTGGTGGGAAGCGGGCCGCAAGGTGCTGCCGCATTACCTCACGGCGACAGTAACGCGCGGGGATGTCACCCGTGTGGTGACCGCCACCGGCACGGTCAATCCGGTGCTCACCATCATCGTCGGCAGCTATGTCTCGGGCGTCATCCGGCAGATTTCCTGCGACTACAACACCGAGGTGATGCAGGGCCAGGTCTGTGCCACGATCGATCCCCGGCCGTATCAGGCCGTGGTCGATCAGGACAAGGCCAACCTCAACGTCGCCCGGGCGCAGCTGGCCAAGGACCAAGCTGCCCTGGTCTATGCGCAGCTGAATGACCAGCGCAACCGGCAACTCATCCTGCACAACTACGTCTCGAAGAACGTGGCGGACAACTCCCGCAGCCTCTATGAGCAGGCCCAAGCGCAGGTCGCGCTCGACGAAGCGACGATCGAGCAGCGGCAGGCGCTGCTCTCGGCGGCCGAGATCAACCTCAGCTACACCAGTATCGTCTCGCCAGTGAACGGCACGGTGGTCTCGCGCAACGTCACCATCGGCCAGACCGTCGCCGCCACGTTCCAGACACCGACGCTGTTCCTGATCGCCACTGACCTCACGAAGATGCAGGTGGACACCAACGTGAGCGAAAGCGACGTCGGCGGAATGAAGCAAGGCCAGAAGGCGAGCTTCACCGTCGATGCCTTCCCCGGAAGGGTGCTTCGCGGCACGGTCGAGCAGGTGCGCCAGTCGCCGCAGACGGTGCAGAACGTGGTAACCTACGATGTGGTAGTTGCCGTCGCCAACGCCGATCTGGCGCTGAAACCGGGCATGACCGCGGCGGTGGACATCGTGACCGCGCAGCGGCCCGGCGTGCTCCGGGTGCCCGATCAGGCATTGCGCTACACGCCCTCCGGGGCACCGACCGCGCCTGCCGGCACGTCCCGGGTATGGGTGCTGCGCGGCGGCAAGCCGGTGGCGGTGCTGATCGGGCGCGGCCTGGACGACGACACCAACACCGAAATCCTCACGGGCGACCTCCAGCCGGGCGATCGGGTGATCTTGGGCGAGCAGCGCGCCGCCGGATCCGCCGCGCTGCCGCTACCGCGCTTCTGACCGGACCCGGGGCAAATGCCGCCTCCCGTGATCGCGATCGAACACGTCTCCCGCACCTACCACGTGGGCGACGTGGATGTCCGCGCGCTCGATGACGTCGATCTCCGGGTCGAGGCCGGCGAGTTCCTCGCCATCATGGGAGCCTCGGGGTCCGGCAAGTCGACGCTGATGGCCATCCTGGGTTGCCTCGACCGGCCCGACCGGGGCCAGTACCGGTTCGAGGGCATGGACGTGGCGGGCCTCACCGAGGTTGAGCTCGCGCGCATCCGCTCCGGCCAGCTCGGCTTCGTGTTCCAGAGCTTCAACCTGCTGGCGCGTACCAGCGCGATCGAGAACGTGGCGCTGCCGCTGTTCTATGCCGCGACCGGACCGGTCGCACGGACGGAGCGGTTCGCGCGGGCCCGCGCCGCCCTCGCCCTGCTCGGCCTCGCCGCGCGCGAGGGCAACACCCCCGGCCAGTTGTCCGGTGGCCAGCAGCAGCGGGTGGCGATCGCGCGCGCACTGATCAACGCCCCGCGCCTGCTGCTCGCCGACGAACCCACCGGCAATCTCGATTCGCGCACTTCGCACGAGATCATGGAAACCCTGCTCTCGCTCAACCGCGAGCGCCGCGTGACGGTGATCGTCGTCACCCACGAGCCGGACATCGCCGGCTACGCCGACCGGGTAGTGACCATGCGCGACGGGCGCATCGTGTCCGACGAGCGGCGCGTGCCGCCGCCCGCCGCATCTCGCCCCACCGTCGCTGCCACCTCCCCCGGGCCGCCGGCGCAACCGCCGCTCCCCCGGGGCAGCCGCGCCGGCTGGGCGTTCGGGGTCATGGTGCTGGCTGCCGCGATGCAGGCGCTCGGCCGCAACCGGATGCGCTCGGCGCTGACCATGCTTGGCGTGTTCATCGGCGTCGCCGCGCTCATCGCCATGGTCGCGGTCGGCCAGGGCGCCAACGAAGCGGTACGAAAGCAGATCGAAAGCCTCGGCACCAACCTGCTCGTGGTGCTGCCGGGCGCCACCACGACCGGCGGCGCGCGCGCCGGATTCGGCAGCGCCTCCACCTTGAGGGAGCGTGATGCGCAGGCGATCCGCCGCGAGGATCCCGCAGTGGCGCGCGTGGGCTATCTGATCCGCGGCGTCGGCCAAGTGCAGTATGGCAACCAGAACTGGACCACCAGCATCCAGGGCGTCAGTGCGGGTTATCCGGCGATGACGAACTGGCAGATCGCCGAGGGCCGCGCCATCTCCGCCCAGGATGACGCAGGAGCGGCGCTGGTCGCAACGATCGGCCAGACCGTCTATCGGCAGGTGTTTCCGCTCGGCGAGAACCCGATCGGCGCGGTCATTCAGGTGAAGGGGACGCCGCTGCGCGTGATTGGGCTACTAGTTGGCAAGGGGCAGACCCCGTTCGGCCAGGACCAGGACGATGTGGTGATGATCCCGTTCGCCACCGCCGAGCGCCGGGTGCTGGGCGTCGCCGCCCCCAGCCAGCAAGCGGCGCCGCTGAACTGGCCCTACCCGCCCTGGCCCAACCCGTACGGCCTGCAGCCACGGCTGGCCGGCTATGTCAATCAGATCTTCGTGCAGGCGGAGAGCCCGGCCGCCGTCCCGGCGGCGCTGGCGGAGGTGACGGCGACACTGTCGGTTCGGCACCGGATCAAGCCGGGCGCGATCAAGGATTTCTCGGTGCACAACCTCAGCCAGATCGCGGCGGCGGCGGAAGGCAGCAGCCGGATCATGGCGCTGTTGCTCGCCGCGGTCGCCTCAATCTCCCTGCTGGTGGGCGGAATCGGCATTATGAACATCCTGCTGGTCTCGGTGACCGAGCGCACGCGGGAAATCGGGCTGCGCATGGCGGTCGGCGCACAACGGCTGCATGTGTTGCTGCAGTTCCTGACCGAAGCGGTGTTCCTCAGCGTCACCGGAGGGATCGCCGGAATCGTGCTGGGCGTGGCCTTCTCGGAGGTGCTGTCACGCCTCGCGGGCTGGCGGGCGCCGGTGTCCCTGCTGGCGGTCGGCGGCGGCTTCCTGTTCTCAGCCGCGGTCGGCATTTTCTTCGGCTATTACCCAGCCCGCAAGGCCGCGCGGCTCGACCCGATCGAGGCGTTGCGGTACGAATAGGCATGGGGTCCTGGCGCCCGCCTATATCCCCATCCGCCCGTACAGCCGCGCGGCGATCGCCACCGGCACCCCGAAGACCACCGCCAGCACCGCTAAGTCGGTGCCCAACCCGAAGGCGCTGCTGCCGCCGCGGATCATCAGCGCGCACAGCCATCGATCTCGTAGGTCAGCGGGTTGATCCGCGCCACCGCGCGCAGCCACGCCGGCATGATCTGCAATGGATAGATCGCGTTGTTGGCGAAGAAGATCGGTGTTGAGTTCCATTGAGAACTGACCCGGGCGGCCGGGAATTTCCACTGAGAATTGAACCATGTTCGAACCTACCCCGGCTGAGAACAGCGGGGGGTGCTGGGGTGATAGACATGGTGTTGTTGAGCGTCATTCGACGTTGGGCCCTCCGAAATGGCATTTCGATCCGGGAGATATCGCGGCGCCTGGGGCTGTCGCGGAATACGGTGCGCAGATATCTCCGGTCCGGAGCGGTGGCACCAGAGTTCAAGGTCCCTGAGCGGCCGAGTAATCTGGACCCGTTTGCGGACAAGCTGTCGCTCTGACTGAAGTCGGAATCTGGCAAGTCGCGCAGGCAGAGACGAACGGTCAAACAGCTTCACGCTGATCTGGCGTCGCTGGGATACGACGGATCCTACGGTCGCGTGGCGGCCTTTGCCCGGGTCTGGAAGGCTCACCGGCCGCGGGAGCAGCAGAGCAGCGGGCGAGGCACCTCCGTGCCGCTTACTAATACCCCAACATTATACATGACACGTCGACGACGCCACATGAGGAGAAATGCGGCCCTTACCGAGCGTTTATGTCATGTATAATGCTGGGGTATTAGTATCTTTCAGCCTAGCGAGGCTTTCCAGTTCGACTGGAGCGAAGACTGGGCGGTCCTGGGCGGTGAGCGGACCAAACTGCAGGTGGCGCACTTCAAGCTGTCGCACTGCTGTGCCTTCATCGTCCGGGCGTATCCGCTTTAGAGTCCATTCCGAATCTGATCAGCAACGGCCGATGCGCCGCAGCAGGATGATGGCTGAGGCGGCATAGAGGAACGCCTCGGCGGAGGCGACCAGCCTCTCGACGTCGCGTGAGAAACGGCGATTGCGGCCGATCCAGGCGCCTCGGCCCCTCATCGTGCCATCGAGGCCGATTGGCGGCCCCGAGCATCAGACGGAGTCACCCCCCATGGCAACCATCGGAACCTTCACCACCAAGGACGGCAAGATCGTCGGCAAGGTGCGCACCCTCACCCTCGATGCGCCGCTCGCCTTCCTGCCGAACGAGAACCGCGAAGCCGCCGACGCGCCGGCCTACCGGATCTTCTGCGGCAAGACCGAGGTCGGGGCCGCCTGGGCGAAAACCTCCGATCGGACCGGGCGCGACTACTTCAGCGTCCGCCTCGACGATCCGAGCCTCCCCGCACCGATCTACGCTTCCCTGATCGCGCAGGACGACGGCAGCCACGCGCTGATCTGGTCCCGGCGCGACTGATGCGGGCGCGGCGGCGGGCGGTGCCCGCCGCCTTCGCGCGCGTCAGGCCGCGGAAGGCGATCGGCGCACTTCGGGGACACCCACTTCGCCACCAAGCCGAGGGGCACGATCATCCCCGGTCCACCCCGCCCCACGGGCTACCCCGTTGCGCGCCCCGTCGGCGCAGCTGGCGGTCCGGTCCACAGCCACATGTGACAGGCCTTGCGGCCATTCTGCGTCGCGACATTCTTGCCGTCGCAACCCGCCATCACCGCCTTGATCGGGTTGTAGCGCATCAGGATCGCCCAGTCGTGGACGGCACCCGGACCTTCATGCACCGCCACGAAATGTACAAGCGCATCCGCGGTCGCGATCGTGCGCGCGGCCGAGCGGCGGCCCCATGCGAAACCCAGTGCCCCGCCCCCCGCCAGCAACGCGAGACCAAGCAGTGCGCCGGCGCCGACAGCCTTCAGCCAGACGGCGCGGCTCATCGCCGCCAGCCGGGCCTCGGTGCTCGCCGCGATCTCGCCAACGAGTTGGCGGCTCATCTCGGCCTGCGCGCGGGTGATCTCGGCCTTTGCTGCTTCGACGCGGCCGGTTGCCGCACTGCGCAGACCGGCCTCGATGTCGTGCAGTTCGTCGAGCCGGCCATCGATCACGTCCAGGCGGCGGTTGGCCACCTCGATTCCGGCGCGATGGACATGCACCAGCGCCCCGACATGGGTGGCAAGGATTTCGATCAGAGACTGGCTCGGATCGCCGGCGAGCTTCGCGATCTCGGCCGCGCGCGCGAGGCGATCCTGTGCGGCACGGATCGCCGCATCGAACGCCGCCCCGTCCGCTGCCGCCCCGTCGACCGCAGCAGCGTCACTCACGGTCGCCACGACCGCACGCCGCTGAACCGCCGCTCCATCTGGTCGAGCCAGGCGCGCAGCCGCGCGGCATCGAACAGCCCAAGCGGGGGATCGACCTTGCCGTCGCGCGCATCGGTGAACCAGCACCGCCGGCTTTCGACCGCGTCGGCAGCAAAGAGCCGCGGCATCCAGAGCTGGATGCTCTGCCTGGCAAGCCCGGCGAACGCCGGAGACCCGACCAGCCGGGCGAACGCCTGGTCACGGGTCAGCCCGATTGGGGTGCTGTGTTCGTTCAGCACGATCGCCTGCGCCGCGGGCGCGAAGCCGCGCGCGGCAAGGGGGATCGCTGGCGCCAGATCCTCGGGTTGCGTGCCGACCAGGTAGAACATCACCGGCGCGATGCCCGCCTGATCGAGATGCCCCGCGACCCCCGGCATGTCGGTCGCGATCGCGCGGAGCGTCGTGTCACCCCCGCCCAGATCGACAATTGCCGACTGCCGCTCTGCAGCACAGTGTTCCAGCAGCTCGACCAGCCAATGCCGGACCCCCGCCGGGTCATCCGTCTCCGGGCGGGCGACGTCATCGAAATAGGCGGAGAAGGAGGCGTTCGAGGGGTCGATGTCGGCAAGCAAAACGGTGCTGCCGTCGCACAGGCTCATTTCTGTGAGCCAGCGGAGCAGCGTGGTCTTGCCGGTTTTCCCACGCCCGGCTGCGAACATGATCTTGGCCTTGCCGGAGAGATCGATCCCCTTGGCGATTGGCGGCTCGGGTTCGCGGCGCGGCGCGAGCGCGGCGACGTCGTCCTCGTGCGTCACCACGCGCGCGCTGCCCGGTGAGAATTTCACGGTTCTGCCAGGCGCCGACGGCGCCTGGCTCTCGCGATCGGCCATGACCTATCCCTCCTTGGTGCCAAACACGCGGACCCGCAGGTCCGCCATCTCTGCCGCTTCCTGCGGCGATACCGGTCTTGCCGGCTCGGGCGCGCGCCGCCGCACCGGCTTGAACCGGCTCGCTGGCGCGGCCCCTTGAGGCGGACCGGCCGGTGGCTCGGCCTCCGGCGGCTCGCGGATCGGCGCCGGGGCCAGGGCGGACGCGGCTGTCGCGGCAGCACCGGACGCCCGCCGCCGACGCCGACGCGCGATGACGCCCTCGCGTTCCAGCGCGGACTGCACACGTCGCCAGGTGATCTTGACCGTGCCCGCCCGCGGCGGCTTGCCGTCGGCATCAGTCAGCCCGAGCCTGGCAAAGCCGATTGCCAGCCGCGCCCAGTCCACCCCCGCTTCCAGCAGCAGCGTGGTGAACTCGGCGTGATGACGGAACATCCACTGCGCGAGCGGCGATCGCGTGCGCTTCCCCTGTTGCAGCTCCCCGCGAAGGAGCTCGATCGCCGACACTGTTTCCTGATCCGCCACGGCGCAGTCCATGTTACGAGATGGAGACAGCATCGATTCTATTCGCGCACCATTCGGCGACATAGTCAGAAACATGTGAGCGGCGTAGAATGCACGTCTCGGATACGACTCGGACGCCCGTGCGGGTACAAGAAGGATACAGTCAGGGTAAAGGGAATTGTCACAGACCATTGCACCCATGGTGCTTGCGATTCGCCGCCGCGATCGGGTAGGCATGTGGCCGACAAGGAGCCTGCCGATCCGTGCCGTCAGACGCCGCCCTCGCCGCCCTCAATGACCGCCTGGAACAGATCACTGCGGCCCTGCGCCTGATGGTGGCGACGCAGCAGACCCACACGGAAATGCTCGCGAAGCTGATCGAGGCCGCCACACCGAGCGTGGAAAGCCCGCTCGAAGCAGCGATGGCGGAAATCGCCGGCGCACTACGCGATCAGACGGCCGCCCTGCAGCGGGTCGAGACGGAGCTGAGCGGGCTCGGCGGCGAGATCGAGAGCGGCGTCATGCGCGGCCTCGCTGGCGCCCTCGGCCTGGCGGACGCCGGCATGGACGATGACGGCACCGGCGATCAACGGGGGCAGGACAGCGACCGGTCGCCGGCCGAGCCGGGGTCGGGGCGGCATCCCGAATGCTGACATTCCGTGCCGGCGCGGGAGGCTTGCCGGGCGCGGCCGGCAAGATGGCCGACCACCTGATGACGCAAACCCTGCCCGCTACGGCCCAAGGGCTGGCGACCTACTACCAACGCGGCATGGGCGCCGCGGGCACACCGGGCGACGCAGGGGACGATCCGCGGGCGTCGGATGCCGTGCAGCCGGGCACCGTACCCGAGCCGCGGCGCGATATGGACCCCCGCCTGGCGGCACTGCTCGGGATCGATCTCGCGCGTCCGGTGATCCGTGACGAGATCGCCCACCTGCTCGCGGGTCAGCGGGCGGACGGCATGCCGATCGCGGGCAAGCACTACCAGAAGGCCACCTTGCCGCTCGCCGAGATATTCGGCCTCGATCCGCTGCGGCCGGCGACGCGGGAAGCGCTCGGCCATGTTCTCGACGGCCGACGCGCCGAAGGCACAGTGCTTCGCCAGGGCCACGCCGCCGGTGCTCTGGTCCGATTGCGGAAGGCGCTCGGCACGGAGAACGGCAAGGCCCCGACAGATACCGAGCGGGCGAACATCCTCGACGGCAAGACGGCGAAGGGCCAGGTCCTCGATGCACTCGAGTGGCGGCGCATCCTCAGCGCCTCGAAGACGCCGGTCGGCTACGTCGACTTCACGTTCAGCGCCGACAAATCGGTGTCGATCGCCTGGGCCTTCGCCCCGACCGAGGCGGAGCGGAACCTGATCGCGCAGGCCCACTGCGAAGCGGTGCACCAGGCGATGCTGACGGTCGCGGAGACGATCGGCCAGGCGCGCATGGGCCAGGGCGGCAAGGACGGGGCCGAGCCGGGCGCGATCGGCTGGATCACGTTCGATCATTACGCCGCGCGTCCCACCCTGGAAATCGCCCGCTCCAAGCCGGACGGCACGGTCGAGACGGAGCTGGTGACGATGAAGGTCGCCGGCGACCCGCAGCTTCACACCCATGTCGCCGTGCCGAACGTGGTGCTCACACCGAGCCGGCGCGTCGGCTCGCTTGACACGCTGCAGATGCACAACCGCGTCCACGAATGGGGCGCGATCTATCAGGCCCACCTTGCCAGGAACCTCCGCGCCCTGGGCGTCAAGGTCGAACTGGATACGGCGCTCGGCGCCGCCCGCCTCGCCGCGATCCCCGAGGCGGTTCGCACGGCGTTCAGCAAGCGCACCCGCGACGCCGTCGAGGATGCCAAGGCGTTCGCGGCCGCCGCGGGCATGGAGTGGGAGCGGATGTCTCCGGAGGAACGCATCCAGCTGTTCAAGGGGGGCGCCTTTGCGAGCCGCACCGCCAAGGCGGACGATCTCAGCGACTTCGCGACGTGGCAGCGCCAGGCGGAGGCCCTCGGCTACCGGCACAAGAGCGTGCTGCAGCCCGACCACACTCCCGAGGTGATCCCGGAAGCGGCGCGGCGTGCGTGGGCCTACGACGTCGGCTCCCGCCTGCTGGCGCAGGCGTTCGAGCGGCGAGCGGTCATCACGGAGGCCGATGCCCGCGTTGCCGCGGCCCGGTCGCTGATCGCGGCGGGAATCGAGAGCGCGGCGGACGTGGACGCGGTGCGCAGCGCGTTTACCCGGCAGGGCGTCCGCGTGAGCGGCACCGCCGACGCGCCCGATGCCAGCGGGCCCGGCGATACGACGCCGCTGATCGAGGTTCCGATCACCCGGCGGGACCCCGATAACGACGGCGTCGCGATCACGGAGCACCGGCTGACGACCCGCGCCCACGTGGCCCAGGAGGCCGCTGTGATCGAGCTGGCTCACAAACACGGCAAGGACCGTCGCGGTCTGCTCACCCCGATCGACATCACGCGCGCGGTCGAGGCCTCGGGGCTCGACTTCGCCGGTGAGCACGGTCGGGCGCAGCGCCGGCTGATCGATCACCTGGGGATGAGCGGACGGTTCGCCGTTGCGATCGGCGCGGCCGGCGCCGGCAAGACGACCCTTCTCAAGCCCCTGGTTGCGGCATGGCACGCGAAGGGCGCCGACATCCACGGCGTCAGTCTGGGATGGCGCCAGGCGCGCGAGTTCGCGATGCCGGGCTTGCGACCGAGCCGGCCACAGGCCGTGATTCGATCGCCGCCACCAGTGTGTTCATCGACCGGGTGAAGGCCGGCCGGATCGCGCTCACGCACAACAGCGTGGTCGTGATCGACGAGCTCGCGACCGTCGGCACCCGCCAGCTGCTTGAGCTTCAGCGCCTGCAAGACCGCCACGGCTTTCGGCTGATCGGGATCGGCGATCCCAGGCAGTGCCAGGCGATCGAGGCGGGTTTCGTAACCCGCCTCCTCGAAAAGGCGCTCGGCGGACTCCCGTCCGTCGAGACGACGGTGCGGCAGACCGATGCCCGGGCCCGCGAGATCACGACCCTGCTGCGCCAGGGCTATGCCGCGACCGCTCTCGAGATGAAGCGTCAGGACGGGACGGCCGAGATCATCGCGGGCGGCTACCGCGAGGTCATCGCGCGGGCCGCCGATCTCTGGCAGCAGCGCCACGCGGCCAACGCCGACCGTGCCCGCTACAGCCTGACCGTGAGCACGCCGACCAACGACGATGCGCGCGCCATCGGCGAGGCAATCCGCACCCGCCTGCAGGCGGCCGGCACGCTCGACCGAGACCGCCGGACCCTCGCCGCGACCGATCCCAATACCGGGGCGAGCTACGCCCTTCCCCTCGCCGTCGGCGATCGCGTCCGGCTGTTCAACCGCACCAACGCAAGCCTTGGCGACGGCCGCTCCGGGGCGATCGGCGACAATGGCTCCATCCTCGAGGTGCGCGCGCTCCGGCAGACCGGGCTGGTCCTGCGCAACGACAAGGGCACCGAGGGCCTGGTCCGGTGGGAAACGCTTGCCGACCCCCGCAGCGGCCGCCTGCGGCTGACCTACGGCTATGCGATGACGACCCACACCGCGCAGGGCATCACCTCGACCGAGCATATCTTCGTCACGCCGCGCGGCTCGCAGGCCACCGACGGGCACAAATCCTACGTGTCGGGGTCCCGGCACCGCGAGCGCGACTACTGGCTCACCTCGGAAGGGGCGGAGAAGCAGGAAGTGGCAAACCGCCGGCCGCTGGGCGATCCCCGTCCGATCATCACCGCCGATCTTTGGACCAATTGGGCACGGAACCTGAGCCGCGCCCCGGAGAAGCTCAACGCCACCGACCTTGTGCACCAAGCGGACGCGGTGCGGCGCGCCGCCGCCGGCGACTTCCTCAAGGGCATGGCGCGCCAGGAGGCGCGGACGGAGCACGACGGCCGGCGCGATGGGCTGGCCCGCCGCTTCCAGGACGGGCAGGTGCGTGCCCAGGTCTCGGACAGCGGCCTCGCCAGCACTTTCGCGGCCACCAACCGGCAGGCCCGGCGTACCGTCGCGCGCCTCGGCCGGACCGCTACGGCGGTCCGGGAGGCTGTCGCCGCACAGCTCCGGCGCGCGCGGCCCCTCGTCGAGCGCGCTTCGGCCGAAACCCGGACCCGGCTCGGCCACCTGCTGCGCGCGGAGCAGCAGCGGCGGGCGGCTGAACAGCGCCAGCGCGATCCCGCGCCGGGGCCCGACGAAGCGACCCGGCCGTATCAGACACGGCGCCGGGGACTGAGGGGCTAAGGGGTCGCCTGACGAAAGCAAGAATTCCTGCGCGGAGTGATTGACCCACGTCTGGCAATGCCGGCGACGTGCGGCCGGTCAACGACGGGATCAGCCGGCTTCAGATCGACCATGGCCCCGGGTAACGGAGGCATCCCCGCGCTCGCGGGGACCACGGCGGGCCGCGACAGACGATGATGAGCACTATATCTACGCTGTAACCCGATAGGCCCCGGAGACCGAGATTGTCTCCCATAGTTGACACATGCCGGTGCGTCACCTACAGTTGACAGATGATCGACGTTCGCGAGACCGAGGCCTTCTTCGAATGGCTCTCCGACTTGCGGGACGCTCGGGCCAAGGCCGAAGTCGCTCGTCGGGTCCGCCGCCTGGCGCTCGGCAATCCTGGCGACGTCAAGCCGGTGGGCGAGGGCGTCAGCGAACTTCGTATCCGCTACGGGCCCGGATACCGGGTCTATTACGTGCAGCGCGGAAACCTGCTGATCGTCCTGCTCTGCGGCGGCGACAAGGACAGCCAGGCCAAGGACATCGCCTTGGCTCTGACGCTGGCGAAGGAGGTGTGAGATGACCATCGAGACCCGGCCGTTCGACCCGGCTGTCTATCTGGACAGCCCCGAAGCGATGCTCGCTTATCTCGACGGCGCCTTCGCCGACGGCGACGCCGGGGAGATCACGGACGCGCTGGGCGTGGTCGCTCGCGCTCGCGGCATGTCTCAACTCGCCGAGGAAACCGGCTTGACCCGACAGGCGCTCTACAAGGCTCTGAGCGGCGATGGGAACCCCGAGTTCGCGACCGTCCTGAAGGTCATTCGGGCGCTCGGCCTCCGCCTCCATACCGAGCCCGCATCCGCCGCCTGACAATCTTCGCCGGCTCCCGTTTAGCCTGATCGACGGGCTAAACCACCCCTCATTGCAACTGACCACGAGAGACCATTCGTAGCTGCGGCTACCGTAGCTTAGCCCTGGGTTATTTTAGGGCCTGTTGACAAATAACTGCGGCTATTCGGTTAGTTTCGGTGCGATGGTGTAGTTCCACTCTCCGTGGAATTCATGCGGGGTAAGATTGAGCGTGGCCATATCGTCATCGCTGACCTTGATACCGGCCGGGTAGCTGGCGGCATCCACCTCGCATTTGACGTTCAGTCCGGTGCGCGTTGTGGTCGCGGCGATGAGTTGCACGATCGTCTGGTAGCTCACCAGCGGCTTGCCGCGCCAGTTCTGGGTGATGAACGAGAACAGCCGATGCTCGATCTTGTTCCACTTGCTGGTGCCGGGCGGTAGATGGCAGACCGTGATCGGGAAGCCGAGTTCATCGGCCAGGACTTGCAATTCCCGCTTCCGCAACCGTACGCGCGCACCGTTGCTGCCGCCGCAGTCGGCGGTGATCAACAGGCTGCGGGCCTCGGGATAGCGGGCGCGACCCATGGTCTGCCACCAACGGCGGATGGCGTTGACCGCGAAGCTGGCGGTGTCGTGATCGATGCCCACGCTCACCCAACCGGTGTTGCCGGCGATGTCATAGACCCCATACGGCACCGCGCGGCCGAGTTCGGGGATCTTGAAATCGTGCACGCGCACCGGCTCTGGTTGCCCTTTCGGACGCAGTTCACGACCGGCGTTCTTGAAGTCACCGACCAGTTCCTTCTTCTTAGTATCGACCGAGATCGCCGGCTGGCCCGCCGCCAGAGCTGCCTTCACCTCCGTGCTGATGTGGTCGAACTGCGCATCCCGGTCCGGGTTGTTGGTGCCCTCGCGGGTCTTGCGGTTGGATTGTAGGCTGTACTCGAGCTGACGCAGCAGATTCGCCACCACGTTGTGGCAGACGCGATGGCCCATCGCCTGCAAGGCGGTGGTCAGGTTGCGCAGGCCGCGGCTGGTCCAAAGCAGCGGCGCCTGCGGGTCGCCGCGGGTCGCCGGTTCGACCAGCCCCTGCAAATCAGCCAGCAGCGTGGCGTCGGTATCGGTCAGCTTCTTGCGTCCGCCGCCCGGCCGGCGCGTCCGCCCGGGTGCAACGGCATCGCTCATTGTGCCACGGAGTTCGGCCAAGCCACGGCCGATCATGCTGCGCGCCAACCCGGTGATGCGCGCAACCGCCGCGATGCCGCCACGGCCCGCCGTGCGCGCCTCGGCCGCCGCAAAACGCCGCCGACCGCGCTCGTCCAGAACCGGATCGAGCGCCGCGAAGCGTAGGTGGATGCCAGATTCATCGACCACCCGACGAGTCTAGGACACACACGCCCCGCGCCGGAATTCCCTCAGGGAGAAAAAACCTACCGCGATTCTGTTATTTATGAACAGACCCTTAGCGTGGAATCGGCGGGATGGCGGGCCATGACCGATGAAGACGAGCACTATGTCTGCGCTGTGGTACTATGACGGGCCCTGGCGGCATCGGATCGCGTCTACCAAAGCGGTGAGACCACTATGAATAGGGGATGGCCAGATGCGCGTGGAGATCCACGGCGAGCTGGCATCGATTTTGGCGTTGGCGGAGGGAGCCAGATGCGACAAGGGCGCCGGCGATACCGGCGCCTTGTGCGAGCAAATCAAGATGGTTGCGGGGACAGGCTTCAACTTATCCCGAACGCGCTTTCAGGCCGCTCAGATCATGAACCAGCGCCCAAGCGGGTCCTTCAGCCCAAACAGCGCCCGCAGACAGTGAAAGCACGGCCTCCTGAGCACTACACGACACACCAATCAATTCAGACACGGATCTGGGGGGTTGGGAGTTCGAATCTTCCCGGGCGTGCCGGAGTGGGTGATGATGAGCACTATGTCTGCGCTCTGGCACTCTGAACAGTCCGACCTGGACGCCTCCGTCACGGCAACGTTCGGCTTGGCCGGATCGCGCGCCGGTTGCCGGCCTTGATCTGATCGCGGCAGCGCTGCGGCCGCCCTGGGATTTCCGCTCCTCGGCCCCTGCCGCACACCGATCCGTCTATGGCGACGGAAACTTGATCCAGATCATCGCCGCTTCCTTCACGCCGGGTCACGCTGACTTAGATCTCCGGTTTGCGGGCAGTCCCACCAGGATGCGATGATGCCGCCCTATTCGTTATCGATCCCGCCGCGCGAACTCACCCGCGTGCTCGCGGCCCGAGACACCTTGACGCCGAACCGGCTGACCCTGAGCGAGCCGGTGGTGATCGGCGCTGCCGACGCCGACGACTTGCTGCTGGCCGCGGCGCTGGCCCCCCAAACCCCGGGGCGGCGATGCGGTCGACCAGGCGGTGAGGCAACGCCCGGACCGCCCCGAGCGGCTTGCCGCCTACCGCGTCACCATTTGCCGGTCTATCTCGGCGAGATCGCCGCCGAGGACGTGCGGGTGGAGCTGTATGCGGACCCCGCGGGCACCGCGGCGGCCCTGGCGCTGGCGCTCACCCGCGGCGCGCAGGTGGCAGGCGCGGTGAACGGGTTCACCTACACCGACCGGGTCGTCGCGGCGCGCCCGCGCACGGATTTCACGGTCCGGGTCGTGCCCTATCCTGCCGAGGCAAGGGTGCCGACGGAACCGCCGCTGATCCGCTGGCAGGAGTAGAACCCATCGCCATGCAACCGACCGCGCCGTCCGATCCGCAAGCCGCGCCGCCCCCCGCGTCGGTCCTGCTCGATCGCGCCGGGCTGCAGGCGCTGCTCGACGCGCTGGCCGCGCGCGGCTTCGACGTGATCGGCCCGACCCTGCGCGACGGCGCCATCGTCTATGACCGCATCGCCTGCATCGAGGCGCTTCCGGTCGGCTGGACCGATCGCCAGGACGCCGGCCGCTACCGGCTGGAGCGCCGCGCCGACGCCGCGCTGTTCGGCTACGCAGTCGGCCCGCAGCCCTGGAAGCGCTTCCTGCACCCGCCGGAAGAACTTCTGTGGCGCGCGCGCCGCCAGGCCGACGGCTTCACCATCGCGCCGGCACCGCCGCCGCCGGCGCCCTTTGCCTTCATCGGCGTGCGCGCCTGCGAGTTGCACGCGATCGCCATCCAGGACCGCGTGTTCCTGGGTGGAGCGCATCAGGACCCAGGCTACGCGGCCCGGCGCCAGGGCGCGTTCCTGGTCGCGCTGAACTGCGGCACCGCCGCGGGCACGTGCTTCTGCGCCTCCATGGGTACCGGTCCGCGCGCGGAGGCCGTGTTCGATCTCGTGCTGACCGAGTTGATCGACGCCAACCGCCACGATTTTCTGGTGGTCCCCGGGAGCGACGCCGGCGCCGCGCTGCTCGCCGCCCTGCCCACCCGCCCGGCCGAACCGGAGGCCGTGACTGCGGCCGAGGCAGTGGTGGCGCACACCGCGGCCAGCATGGGACGGCAGTTGGACACCGTCGGGCTGAAGGATCTGCTGCAAGCCAATCCCGAGCATCCGCGCTGGGACGAGGTGGCGGCCCGCTGCCTGGCCTGCGCCAACTGCACCATGGTCTGCCCGACCTGCTTCTGCACCTCCGTCGCCGACCACACCGACCTTGCGGGGATCGAGGCGGAACGGGTGAAGCGATGGGATTCCTGCTTCACCGCCGATTTTTCCTACATCCACGGCGGATCGGTGCGCGCCAGCGGAAAGTCGCGCTACCGGCAGTGGATGACGCACAAGCTGGCGCATTGGATCGACCAGTTCGGCAGCTCCGGCTGCGTCGGCTGCGGGCGCTGCATCGCCTGGTGCCCGGTCGGCATCGACATCACGGCGGAAGCCGCGGCGATCCGCGCCACGCCGGGGAAAGGGCCACATGGAAACGCTTGAACGCCTGCTGCTGGCGCATCCATTCCTGGCCGGGATCGATCCCGCATTCGGCCGGCTGCTGGTCGGCTGCACCCGCAACCTGCGCTTCGCGCCCGGGCAATATCTGTTCCGTGAGGGCGGGCCGGCCGACGAGTTCTACCTGATCCGCGAGGGAAGGGTCGCGCTGGAACTGCACGCCCCGGCGCGCCCGCCGATCATCATCGCCGCCCTGGGCGCGGGCGAGCTGGTCGGCGCGTCATGGCTGGTGCCGCCGTACCGCTGGGGGTTCGACGCCAAGGCGACCACCAACACCCGCGCCTTCGGCCTCGACGCGACGTGCCTGCGCGAGAAATGCGACGCCGACCACCACCTCGGCTACGAGATGATGCGGCGGCTGCTGCCGGTGATGGTGCGGCGGATGCAGGCGGCGCGGCAACAGATGCTCGACGTCTACGGACACACATCGGCATGAGCGCCGCGATCGCGCCGTCGCCGGCCGATCCGATGCTGCCGGCGCCGTGGCGGGTGCGCGCGGTGCGGCGGGAGACGGCGGACGTGGCAACCCTCGACCTGGTGCCGCTGGAAGGCGACGCGCCCCGCTTCGCGCCGGGCCAGTTTAACATGCTCTATGCGTTCGGCATCGGCGAGGTGCCGGTCAGCGTCAGCGGCGATCCGGCCGATCCGACCCGCTTCGTGCATACGGTGCGCGCGGTGGGTGCGGTCAGCACGGCGATCGTGGCCGCCGCGCCGGGCAGCGTGCTCGGGCTGCGCGGGCCGTTCGGCAGCGCCTGGCCGGTGGATGCGGCGGAAGGTCACGATCTGCTGATCGTCGCCGGCGGTCTCGGGCTGGCGCCGTTGCGCCCGGCGATCTACCAGGTGTTGGCCGGAAGCGAGCGGTTCGGCCGCATCGCGGTGCTGTATGGCGGGCGCGGCCCGGCGGAGCTGCTGTTCCGCGACGAACTCGCCGCCTGGGGCGCGCGCGCGGACGTGACGGTGGCGGTCACGGTCGATCACTCCGATCCGTCCTGGCACGGCCATGTCGGCGTGGTGCCGGCGCTGATCAAGAAAATGGACTTCGACCCGTCCAACACGATGGCGCTGCTGTGCGGGCCGGAGGTGATGCTGCGCTTCACCGCCACCGCCCTGCGCGGCGCTGGGGTGGCGGCCGACCACATCTTTCTCTCGATGGAACGCAACATGAAATGTGCCATCGGCCTATGCGGGCACTGCCAGTTCGGCGCCGATTTCGTCTGCAAGGACGGCCCGGTGCTGCCCTACGATCGCATCGCCGCGCGCCTGGCCGTGCGGGAGATCTGAAGCCATGGACGCGCGCCCCCGTCCCACCCTGGCGGTGTGGAAATTCGCCTCCTGCGACGGCTGCCAGTTGTCGCTGCTCGATTGCGAGGACGAACTGCTGGCGGTGGCCGGCGCGCTGGATATCGCCTCGTTCGCCGAGGCGTCCAGCACACTGCGCCCGGGTCCGTACGACCTGTCGCTGGTCGAAGGCTCGATCACCACGGCGCACGACGCGGAACGCATCCGCGCGGTGCGCGCGGCCTCGAAGCGCCTCATCACCATCGGCGCCTGCGCCACCGCCGGCGGCATCCAGGCGCTCCGCAATTTCGCCGACGTGAACGATTATATCGCCGCGGTCTATGCGACCCCCGCGTATATCAGCACGCTTGCGACTTCGACTCCGATTTCGGCGCATGTGAAGGTCGATTTCGAGTTGCACGGCTGCCCGATCAACAAGACGCAGCTCCTGGAGGTGATCTCCGCCCTGCTGGCCGGGCGCAAGCCGGACATTCCGAACGAGAGCGTCTGCGTCGCCTGCAAGCGGCGCGGCACGCCCTGCGTGATGGTGGCGCACGGCACGCCTTGCCTGGGTCCGGTGACGCAGGCCGGCTGCGGGGCGATCTGCCCGGCGTACGGGCGCGGCTGCTACGGCTGCTTCGGCCCGGCCGAGGCGGCCAACACCGCCGCCCTGGCCGCCGCCTGGACCGCGCTCGGGGCCGACAGGCGCAGCATCCATCGGGCCTTCCGCACCTTCAACGCGGCCGCCGAACCGTTCCGGAAGGAGAGCGACGCCCATGGCGACGAAAACCATCCGGGTTGACACCCTCACCCGCGTCGAGGGCGAGGGCGCGCTGGAGCTCGACATCGCGGACGGCGCGGTCGCCGGCGTGCGGCTGTCGATCTTCGAGCCGCCGCGTTTCTTCGAAGCACTGCTGCGCGGGCGCGCCGGCGCCGAAGCGCCCGACATCACCGCGCGCATTTGCGGCATCTGCCCGGTCGCCTACCAGATGAGCGCGCTGCACGCGATCGAGGACGCCTGGGGCGTCACCGTCGATGGTCCGCTGCGCGCGCTGCGCCGGCTGCTCTATTGCGGCGAATGGATCGAAAGCCACGCGCTGCATATCGTGCTGCTGCACGCGCCGGATTTCCTTGGCTTCCCCGATGCGATCAGCATGGCGGCGGCGCATGGGGAGGCAGTGCAGCGCGGGCTGGCGCTCAAGAAGGCCGGCAACGAGGTGCTGCGCCTGCTGGGCGGGCGCGAGATCCATCCGGTGAACGTGCGCGTGGGCGGATTCTACCGGGTGCCGACCCGGGCCGAGCTGGCGCCTCTGGCCGCGACCTTGGAAACGGCGCACGCGCAGGCGATCGCGCTCGCCCGCTGGGTGGCCAGATTCCCGTTCCCCGAATTCGCGCGCGACTACGAGTTCGTCGCCCTGCGCCACCCGGACGAATACCCGCTGAACGCCGGGCGCATCGTCTCGAACCGCGGCCTCGACATTGCGGTGGCGGACTACGAGGCGGCGTTCGCGGAACGTCATGTGGCGCACTCGACCGCCTTGCAATCGGGGCTGCGCGCGCGCGGCAGCTACCTGGTCGGGCCGCTGGCGCGGTTCAACCTGAACCACGACCGGCTGGGCCCGTCGGTGCAGGCGCTGGCGGCGGAACTCGGCCTGGCGCCCGGCTGCACCAATCCGTTCCGCAGCATCGTCGTGCGCGCCATCGAGGTCGTCTATGCCTGCGAGGAGGCGCTGCGCCTGATCGCCGCCTATACGCCGCCGCCTGCCCCTGCCGTGCCGGTGGTGCCGCGCGCCGGCGTGGGCACGGCCTGCACCGAGGCGCCGCGCGGCATCCTGTTCCACCGCTACCGGCTGGACGCGGAGGGCAGCATCCTGGAGGCGCGGATCGTGCCGCCCACCTCGCAGAACCAATCGACGATCGAGGACGACCTGCGGATCATCGCCACCCGCGACCTTCAGCTCCCGGAAGACGAACTGCGCGATCATTGCGAGCAGGGGATCCGCAACTACGATCCGTGCATCTCCTGCTCCACCCATTTCCTGCGCCTGGAGGTGCGGCGGCGATGAGCGCGCCGGCGCTGGTGATCGGTCTCGGCAATCCCGATCGCGGCGACGACGCGGTGGGGCTGCATGTCGCGCGCCGGGTCGCCACGCTCGGCCTGCCGGATGTGGTGGTGGAGGAGGCAGGGGGTGACAGCCTGGCCCTGCTGGACCGCTGGGCGGGGCTGGGGCGGGTGGTGCTGGTCGACGCCGCGGCGCCGCTCGCGCTGCCGGGACGCATCCACCGGCTCGATCCGCTGGCCGGTCCGCTGCCGCGGGATCTCGCGCTGAGCTCCACCCACGCCTTCGGCCTGGCCGAGGCGGTGGAACTGGCGCGCACGCTCGGGCTTCTGCCGCAGCGGATGACGATCTACGCCATCGAGGCGGCGTGCTTCGACCCCGGCGCCGCGCTCTCCCCGGCGGTGGCGGCGGCGGTGGTGCCGGCGGCGGGGCGGATCGCGGCGGAACTGGCGGAGGGACAGGGCGATGCATGAAACCGGTCTGGTGCGCGACCTGATCCGGCGGATCGATCAGGCGGCGGCGGCGAACGGCGCGGCGCGGGTGTCCGGCGTGCGGGTGTGGCTGGGCGCGCTCAGCCATCTGTCGGCGGCGCATTTCCGCGAGCATTTCGAGATCGAATCCCGCGGCAGCGCCGCCGAAGGGGCGCGCCTGACGATCACCGAGTCCGCCGACCTCGCCGATCCGGACGCGCAGCACCTGCGGCTGGAAACCCTGGACCTGGAGGTCTGAGCGGGGGAATGGACGCCGCCGCGCCGCACCGGCTGCGGATCGCGATCGCCGGCGCGGTGCAGGGCGTCGGCTTCCGTCCCTTCGTCTATCGGTTGGCACGGGAGGCCGGGCTCTCCGGCTCCGTCTGCAACAGCGGCGCCGGCGTGCTGATCGAGGCGGAGGGCGCGGCGTCGGCGCTGAACCGTTTTCTCGACCGCCTGGCGGCGGAAGCGCCGGTAAACGCCGTGGTGACCGATCGGCAGGTGGTCCGGCTCCAGGCGCGCTTCACGCATGGCTTCACGGTGGCGCCGAGCGCCGCGGACGGCCCCTGTTCCGCCGTCATCATGGCCGATCTGGCCACCTGTGCGGCCTGCCGCGACGAACTCCGCGATCTCACCGACCGCCGCCATCGCTACCCGTTCACCACCTGCGTCGCTTGCGGCCCGCGCTACAGCGTGATCGCGGCGCTGCCCTACGACCGCGCCCGCACCACGCTCAACCGGTTTCCGCTGTGTCCCGCCTGCGCGGCGGAGTATGCCGATCCCGGATCGCGCCGCTTTCATGCCGAATCGATCTGTTGCCCCGCCTGCGGCCCGCAGCTCGCGCTGTGGGACGCGGACGGCAGCGTGCGGGCGACGCGGGAGGCGGCGCTGGCGAGTGCGGTGGCCGCGCTGCGCGCCGGGCGGATCGTCGCGGTTAAGGGATTGGGCGGGTTCCAGCTGTTGGTCGATGCGCGCAACGACACCGCGGTGCGCGCGCTGCGGACCCGCAAGCACCGGCCGCGCAAGCCCTTCGCGCTGATGGTGGCGGATCTCGACGTGGCGATCGGGCTTGCCGAAGTCGCGGCGGCGGAGCGCGCGGCGCTGACCTCCGCGGCCGCCCCGATCGTGCTGCTGGCCCCAAGGCCCGAGGCGGCGCAGGTGCTGGCGCAAGCGGTCGCGCCCGGTGCGCCGTGTCTCGGCATCATGCTGCCCACCACCCCGCTGCACCATCTGCTGCTGCGGGAGCTGGGGTTTCCGGTGGTCGCCACCAGCGGCAATCACGCCGGCGCGCCGATCCTGGCCGACGAACACGCCGCGCTTCGCGGTCTGGCGGGCGTGGCGGACCTGCTCCTGGTGCATGATCGGCCGATCGCCCACGCGGTGGATGATTCGGTGGTGCGCGTGATCGCCGGGGAAGTAACCGTGCTGCGCCGGGCGCGCGGCTACGCCCCGTTGCCGCTGGCCTGGCCGGCGGTCGATGCGCCGCTGCTGGCGCTCGGCGGGCAGCAGAAGAACGCCGTCGCCAGCGGTTTCGCCGGCCGGATCTTCCTCGGCCCCCATGGCGGCGATCTGGACGGGGCGGCGGCGCGGGACGCTTTCGTGCGCGCCGCCGAGAGCCTGCCCGCGCTGCACCGGTTGCAGCCCGCGCGCGTGGCTTGCGACCGCCACCCCGACTACGCCTCGACCCGCCATGCCGATACCCTGGGTCTGCCGGTCGTGCGCGTGCCGCATCATCTCGCGCATGCGCTGTCCGGCATGGTCGATCGCGGGCTAGACGGCCCGATGCTCGCGGTCGCCTGGGACGGCACCGGGTATGGCGGCGACGGCACGATCTGGGGCGGCGAGTTCCTGGCGATCGATCCGCCGCGCTGGCGCCGCGCCGCGCATCTGTTACCTTTCCGCCTGCCGGGCGGCGAGGCGGCGGCGCGCGAACCCCGCCGCGCCGCGCTCGGCGTGCTGCATGCGCTGCATGGGGCGGCGGCGGCGGAGATGACGGGATTGCCCCCGGTCGCGGCCTTCACCCAGGCCGAACGCCGCGTGCTCGCCACCATGCTGGCGCGCGGCGTGGCCGCCCCGCTCGCCAGCAGCGCCGGGCGGCTGTTCGATGCGGTCGCCGCGCTGCTCGATCTGTGTCAGCGCGCGAGTTTCGAGGGCGAGGCGGCGATGGCGGTGGAAGCGGCCGCCGCGGGGGCCGAGGCCGCGGCGCTGCCGGCCCCGATGGTGAGCGGCGAGCGCCCGCTGGTGGTCGATTGGCGGCCGACGCTCGCTGCCCTGCTCGCCGCGCGCGCGGCCGGGGTGCCCGTGGGTGCGCTTGCCGCCGGCGCCCCCGAACGACGGCGGCCTGGCGGTCGGCCAGATCGCCTTCGCCGCCGCCCCGTTGATCGAGGAGAACGCCTGATGTGCCTTGCGGTTCCCGGCCAGGTCCTCGCCATCGCCGGCGACGATCCGCTCACCCGCTCCGCCCGGGTGGCGTTCGGCGGTATCGTCAAGCAGGTCGCGCTCGCCTTCGCGCCGGAAGCGCGCGTAGGCGATTACGTGCTGGTGCACGCCGGCGTGGCGATCGCGGTGCTGGACGCGGAGGAAGCCGCGCGCACGCTCGCCTGCCTGGCGACGCTGGAGGAGGAGGCGGAATGAAATACGTCGATGAATATCGCGACCCCGCCGCCGCGCGGCGCCTGGCGGGGGCGATCCGCGCGCTGGTCACGCGACCCTGGACGATCATGGAAATCTGCGGCGGGCAGACACATTCGCTGTTGCGCCACGGCATCGACCAGATGCTGCCCGAGGGCGTGACGCTGCTGCACGGCCCGGGTTGCCCGGTCTGCGTCACCGCCGCCGAGGTCATCGACCAGGCGATCGCGCTCGCCGCCACGCCGGGCGTGATCCTTTGTTCCTTCGGCGACATGCTGCGCGTGCCGGGGGAGACCGGCAGCCTGTCGGCAGCGAAAGCGCGCGGGGCGGACGTGCGGATGGTCTATTCGCCGTTGGACGCGGTGGCGCTCGCCAGGGCGCAGCCGGAGCGGGAAGTGGTGTTCCTCGCCGTCGGGTTCGAGACCACCGCCCCGGCCAGCGCCATGGCGGTGTTGGCCGCGGCGGACGCGGGGTTGCGCAATTTCAGCCTGCTCGTCGCGCATGTGCTGGTCCCGCCGGCGATCGCGGCGCTGCTCGCCGCGCCGGACAATCAGGTGCAGGGGTTTCTCGCCGCCGGGCATGTCTGCACCGTGATGGGCTATGACGAATACGAACCGATCGCGCGACGCTTCGGCGTGCCGATCGTGGTGACCGGGTTCGAGCCGGTCGATCTGTTGCAGGGCATCTTGTCCTGCCTGCGGCAGCTGGAGGCAGGGCGGGCGGAGGTGGAGAATGCCTATGGACGCTCCGTCCGCGCGGGCGGCAACGCGCCCGCGCAGGCGGCACTCCGCCAGGTGTTTGCGGTCGTGCCGCGCGTCTGGCGGGGCATGGGCGAAATCCCCGCCAGCGGCCTCGATCTTGCGCCTGCCTATGCGCGGTTCGACGCGCGGGCGCGGTTCCGGTCGGCCGTCGCCGCGCCGGCGTCCGTCGGCCCCTGCATCAGCGGCGAGATCCTGCGCGGGCGCAGCCGGCCCACCGCCTGCCCCGCCTTCGGCACCGGATGCACGCCCGAGCATCCACTCGGCGCCACCATGGTCTCTTCCGAAGGTGCCTGCGCCGCCTATTACCGCTATCGCCGGGCGGCGGCATGAACGCCCCGGTGTGTCCGCTGCCGGCGACCGAGGAGGGCGTGATCGAACGCGGCCATGGCGGCGGCGGCGCGCTGACCGGGCGGCTGGTCGCGGAATTGTTCCGCCCCTGCTTCGGCGCGTCGCCGGACGAGCCGCTGCACGACGGCGCGACCCTCGCGGTGGGCGGCAGCCGGCTCGCCTTCACCACCGATTCCTTTGTCGTCACCCCGCTTGAGTTTCCCGGCGGCGACATCGGCGCGCTGGCGGTGATCGGCACGGTGAACGATCTGGCGATGTGCGGGGCGAAGCCGCTCTCTCTCAGTGCCGGATTCATCCTGGAGGAGGGGCTGGACATCACGCGGCTCCGGCGCATCGCCGCCTCCATGGGCCAGGCGGCGGCGACGGCCGGCGTGCGGGTGGTCACCGGCGATACCAAGGTGGTCGAGCGCGGCAAGGGCGACGGGATCTACATCACCACCGCTGGTGTCGGACTGATCCCGCCCGGTGTGACGATCGGCCCGCAATGCGTCCGGCCGGGCGACGCCGTGCTGCTGAGCGGGGATGTCGGCCGGCACGGCATCGCCATCATGGCGGCGCGCGAGGGGCTGGGGTTCGAGACCGAGATCGTGAGCGACCTTGCCTCGCTCGCGCCCGCGGTGGCGGGGCTGATCGCGGCGGGCGTGACGCTGCACTGCCTGCGTGACCTCACGCGCGGCGGGCTGGCGAGCGCGCTGGTGGAGATCGCGACCGGTGCCGGGGTCGAGCTGCGGCTGGACGCGGCTGCGGTTCCGGTGGGCGAGGCGGTGCGCGGAGCCTGCGAGATCCTCGGGCTCGATCCCTGGTATGTGGCGAACGAGGGGCGGCTGGTGGCGTTCGTTCCGGAACCGGAGGCGGCGCGGGCGCTGGCGATCCTGCGAAGCCATCCCGGCGGGGCGGAGGCGGCGGTGATCGGCCGGGTCGCCGCCGCGTCCGGGCGCGGGCGCGTACTGGTGGAGACGATCGGCGGGGTCCGGGTGCTCGATCTGTTGAGCGGGGAGCAATTGCCGCGAATCTGCTGAGGCAGGCGAGCCCGACCGTAGCGTGACACGTGGGATCGGTGCCTCTGTCGGTCAGGGCCATAATACCTCGTGGCGCGTTTGTCGCTGTGCGGATTGACCCAGATCAATGGGACATGTCGCTTACCCGCTTAGCCTCTGTGCTTGCCGAAGGGAAAGCCACCGATGTCCGCCCAATCTCCGCTCGTCCGTTGGTTCGCCACACTCGGGATCACCGACGTTGCCGAAGTCGGAGGCAAGAATGCCTCGCTGGGCGAGATGTACAGCCGCCTGGGCGCGGCGGGGGTGCGGGTGCCGAACGGTTTCGCGCTCACCGCCGCGGCCTATCGCCAGGCGCTGACCGACGCCGACGCCTGGCCGCGGCTGCACGCGTTGCTCGATCCGCTGGACGTGACCGACGTAGCCGCGCTGTCGGCCGCCGCGGCGGCGGCACGCGCGATCGTCTATGCCGCCACCGGCACCGCACCGCTCCGCATCGCGATCGCCGATGCCTACGCCGCGCTGGAACGCGAATACGGGCCGGGCGTCGCCGTCGCGGTGCGCAGTTCCGCCACCGCCGAGGACCTGCCGACTGCAAGCTTCGCCGGTCAGCACGAGAGCTATCTGAACATCACCGGGGCGGAGGATCTGTTCGAGGCCTGCCGCCGCTGCTTTGCGTCCCTGTTCACCGATCGCGGCATCGTCTATCGTGCCAACAACGACTTTGATCATTTCAAGGTCGCGCTCTCGGTTGGCGTGATGAAGATGATCCGCTCTGATACCGCCTCCAGCGGGGTGATCTTCACGCTCGATACCGAGTCTGGATTCCGCGACGTGGTGTTCGTCACCGGCTCCTACGGGCTTGGCGAGAACGTCGTACAGGGCAAGGTCGATCCGGACGAATTTCACGTCCACAAACCCACCTTCCGCGCTGGCCATCGCGCCGTGCTGCGCCGGGAGCTGGGCCGCAAGCAGCTGACGATGGTCCTGGCCGGGGGCCACACCGGGGCGACCACGCGCGACACACCGACACCGCTGGAACTGCAAACGCGCTACTGCCTGAGCGATGCCGAAGTGCTCACCCTGGCCGACTACGCGATCCGCATCGAGGACCACTACTCCGCCGCCGTCGGCCACCCGCAGCCCATGGACATCGAATGGGCCAAGGACGGGGTGGATCAGGCGCTCTATATCGTGCAGGCGCGACCCGAAACGGTCGCCTCCCGCCGCCAGCCGGGGATGCTGGAAACCTACAGCCTGCGCGCCGAGCCCAAACCGCTCGTCACCGGCCGCGCGGTCGGCGAAAAGATTGCCACCGGCACCGTGCGGGTGATCCGCGGCACCGACGACCTCGGCAGCTTCCGCCCCGGCGAAGTGCTGGTCGCGGCGGCCACCAGCCCGGACTGGGAGCCGGTGATGAAGACCGCCGGCGCCATCGTCACCGACCACGGCGGGCGCACCTGCCATGCCGCGATCGTGGCGCGCGAACTCGGCGTGCCGGCGGTGGTGGGCGCGGGGACTGCAACGACCGTGCTCACGACCGGCGCGGCGGTCACGGTCTCCTGCGCCGGTGGGGAAACGGGCGAGGTCTATCCCGGCATCCTGGCGTTCAACGTCGCGCGGGTCGATGCCGGCACGCTGGCGATGCCGAAGACCGCGATCATGGTGAACCTCGGCAACCCCGATCTGGCGTTCCGCAGCGCGATGATGCCGAACGCCGGCGTGGGACTGGCGCGGATGGAGTTCATCATCAACGAGCACATCGGCATCCACCCGATGGCGCTGATCCATCCGGACCGCATCACATCCGCGGACCGCGCCGCCATCGCTGCGCGCGCCGTGGCCGATACCTCCCCGGTCGAGTTCTTCGTGCGCACCCTGGCCGAAGGCGTCGGCACCATCGCCGCGGCCTTCCACCCGCGTCCCGTGATCGTGCGGCTGTCCGATTTCAAGACTAACGAATACGCCGCCCTGCTCGGCGGCGGCGCGTTCGAGCCGCGCGAGGCCAACCCGATGCTCGGCTTCCGCGGCGCCGCCCGCTACGCCCACCCCGCCTACGCGGAGGGCTTCGCGCTGGAATGCGCCGCGTTGCGCCGGGTGCGCAAGGACATGGGCCTCGCGAATCTGGTCGTGATGGTCCCGTTCTGTCGCCGGGTCGCCGAAGCCGAGACCGTGCTGGCCGAGATGGCGAAGCACGGGCTGCGGCGCGGCGAGGACGGACTGGAAATCTACGTCATGTCGGAGATCCCCAACAACGTCATCCAGGCCGATGCGTTCGCCGCCGTGTTCGACGGGTTCTCGATCGGCTCGAACGACCTCACCCAGCTCACGCTCGGGGTCGATCGCGATTCCGATATCGTCGCGTTCGATTTCGATGAGCGCGATCCCGGCATGCTGGAGATGCTGCGGCTCGCGATCGCCGGTGCACACCGCAACCACCGCAAGATCGGCATCTGCGGCGAGGCGCCGGCGAACTACCCCGAAATCGCCGCGTTCCTGACCGGGCTCGGCATCGATTCGATCAGCGTCAACCCCGGCAGCCTGCTGCGCACCATCGCGATCGTGCGGCAGGCGGAAGACCGCAAGGCAGCCGCGTAAGGAGCGCATCCCGATGGACGATCAGGCCCTCCGCCACACCGTGACCGAGGAACTGGAATGGGCGCCGCATGTCGATGCGACGCGCATCACGGTCGATGTGCAGGACGGCATCGTGCGCCTCGGCGGCGCGGTGGCGAGCCTGGCGGAGAAGCACGCCGCCGAACGCGCGGTCTGGCACGTGCACGGCGTGCGCGCGCTGGTGCAGGACATCGAGGTCCGCCTGGACGCGGCGCATCGCCATCCGGACGCGGAGATCGCCGCGCGGGTGCAGAACGTGCTGCGCTGGGACGCGCAGATCCCCGACGCGCGGCTGCGCATCAAGGTCGAGGACGGGATCGTGACCCTGATGGGCACGCTCGACTGGCAATACCAGCGGCAGGCGGCGGAGGCCCGGGTGCGTGCGCTGGAAGGCGTGCGCGCGGTAGAGAACGAGATCGCCATCCGCCCCGGCACCACCGCCGCCGACATCGCGGCCAACGTGCGCCGTGCCTTCGCCCGCCACGCCGAGCTGGATGCCGGCCGCATCACGGTCGCGGTGGACGGCTCCACGGTGGCGTTGACCGGCACGGTGCGCAGCCTGCTGGCGCGCCACCGGGCCGAGAACGCTGCCTGGTCCGCCGCCGGCGTCGGCGCGGTGGACAACCGGCTGAGCGTGGCGCCGTGACGCCACGGATCGTCACGCTCACATTGAATCCGGCGGTCGATCTTGCCAGCGCGGCGCCCGCAGTGCGGCCCGAGCACAAGATCCGCACTAGCGGGGAGCATGTCGATCCCGGAGGCGGGGGCATCAACGTCGCCCGCGTGGTGCACGCACTGGGCGGCGATGCGCTGGCGGTGCTGGTGGAAGGCGGCGCCACCGGACGGTTCCTGACAGAATTGCTGGACGAAGCCGGCGTGCCTTACCGCGCGGTGCCGATCGCCGGGCGCACCCGCGTGTCCTTCACCGTGCGCGCCGAGGACAGCGGCGCGGAATACCGTTTCGTCCCCGCCGGCCCGCAGTTGGCCGAAGCGGAATGGCGCGCCGCGCTCGCCGCGGTGGACGCGGCCGAGTGCGGCTTCATCGTTGCCAGCGGCAGCCTGCCGCCCGGCGTGCCGGCGGACGCCTACGCGATCGCCGCCCGTGCCGCCGCGGCGCGCGGGCGGCGCTTCGTGCTGGACACCTCCGGCCCGGCCTTGCGCGCCGCACTCGGCGCCGGGATCGATCTGCTGAAACCCAGCCTGGGCGAGCTCGAATCCCTGGTCGGTCGTTCTCTGTCCGATCCGGCGGCGCAGGCGGCCGAGGCGCGCGCCCTGGTCGTCGCGGGTGCCGCACGGATGGTCGCGGTCAGCCTGGGCGCGGCTGGCGCATTGCTGGCCACCGAGGCCGGCGTGCTGCGCCGCCCCGCGCTGGCCGGTCCGGTGCGCAGCGCGGTGGGCGCGGGGGATGCGTTCCTCGCCGCCATGGTGCTGGCGCTGGCCCGCGGCGCGGCACCGGCGGAGGCGCTGGACTGGGGCCTCGCCGCCGGCGCGGCGGCGGTGGCCGGCGTGGGCACGGCGCGGCTGCACCGCGCGGACGTGGCGGCGCGCTACCGGGATCTGACGGGAAAAGAGCCATGCTGAAACGGTCCGATATGACCCCGGCGGTCGATCTGACCGCCGAACCCGGCGCCGGCCCCGCGCGCGCGCGCCGCCCGGTCTATGTCGATCTGCTGCCGCCGTGCCAAAACGCCTGCCCGGCCGGGGAAGACATCCAGGGCTGGCTCGCGCTCGCCCAGGCCGGCAGCGACCGCGCCGCGTGGGAACACCTGATCGCCGACAACCCGCTGCCGGCGACGCACGGGCGGGTATGCTACCATCCGTGCGAAACCGCGTGCAACCGCAACGAACTGGATGCGGCGGTGAGCATCCACGCGGTGGAACGCTTCCTCGGCGACCGCGCCGCCGAGCAGGGCTGGACCTTCCCACCCGCGCTCGCGCCGTCCGGCCGGCGGGTGCTGGTGGTGGGCGCCGGCCCGTCGGGGCTTTCCTGCGCCTATCACCTGGCCCGGCTCGGCCACGCGGTGGAAATCCACGAGGCCGGGCCGGTCGCCGGCGGCATGCTGCATTTCGGCATCCCCGCCTATCGGCTGCCGCGCGCCGAACTCGCGCGCGAAATCGCCCGCATCGAAGACTTCGGCGTGCGCATCGTGCTGAACCGCAAGGTGGACGACCTGCCGGGCGAACGCGACGCCGGGCGGTTCGACGCCGTGTTCGTTGCGATCGGCGCGGGGCTTTCCCACCATGTGGAGATCCCCGCCCGCGACGCCGCCCGCGTGCTCGACGCGGTCAGCCTGCTGCGCGACGTGAGCGCCGGGGAACGCCCGCTGCTTGGCCGCCGGGTGGTCGTCTATGGCGGCGGCAACACGGCGATGGACGCCGCCCGTACCGCCCGCCGGCTGGGCGCGTCGGAAGCGCTGATCGTCTATCGCCGCGACCGCGCACACATGCCCGCGCACGGGTTCGAGGCCGACGAAGCGCTGGCCGAGGGCGTGCAGATCAAGTGGCTCACCACGATCAAGGAGATCGCCGGCGACGCGCTCACGGTCGAGCGCATGACGATCGGCGCCGACGGCCGCCCGCAGCCCACCGGCGAGATCGAGACCTTGAGCGCGGATGCGGTGGTGCTCGCCCTCGGCCAGGACAGCGACAGCGGCTTCCTGCGCCGCGTGCCCGGCGTCGCGGTGCACCCGGACGGCACGGTGGCGGTGGGGGCCGACATGATGACCGGGGCGGCGGGGGTTTTCGCCGGCGGCGACATGATCCCGGCCCAGCGCAGCGTCACCGTCGCGGTCGGCCACGGCAAGCGCGCGGCGCGCCACATCGACGCCTGGCTGCGCGGCGCCGCCCATGCCGAGGCAGAACCGCCGCCGCTCGCGACCTTCGCCATGCTGCACCTGCCGGTGTTCAGCGACGCCGATCCCGCCGCGCAGCGCGAAACCCCGCCCGCCGAGCGGATCGGTTTCACCGAGGTGACCGCCGGCCTCGCGCCGGCGGAGGCGCGGCGGGAGGCGCAGCGCTGCCTGTCCTGTGGCGTCTGTTTCGAATGCGACAACTGCTACGCCGCCTGCCCGGAGGACGCGATCGTGAAGCTCGGCCCCGGCAACCGCTACCGCTATGACTACGCGAAATGCACCGGCTGCGCGGTCTGCTACGAACAATGCCCGTGCCACGCGATCGAGATGATCGCCGAGCCGGTGGAGGGCTGAGATGGGCATCCGCGCCACGATGGATGGCAACACCGCCGTCGCCCATGTCGCCTATCGGGTCAACGAGGTCTGCGCGATCTTCCCGATCACGCCGTCGTCCACCATGGCCGAGCTCGCCGACGAATGGGCCGCCGCCGGCATCCCCAACATCTGGGGCGAAGTGCCGGTGGTGCAGGAGATGCAAAGCGAGGGCGGCGCGGCCGGCGCCGTGCACGGCGCGTTGCAGGCGGGCGCGCTGACCACGACCTTCACCGCCTCGCAGGGGCTGCTGCTGATGCTGCCCAACATGTTCAAGATCGCGGGCGAGCTGACGCCCACGGTGTTCCATGTCGCGGCGCGCTCGGTCGCCACCCAGGCGCTGTCGATCTTCGGCGATCATTCCGATGTCATGGCGGTGCGGTCGGCCGGCTTCGCGCTGCTCTGCTCG
The DNA here is from genome assembly GCA_019352115.1 of Pseudomonadota bacterium. Taxonomy (GTDB): domain Bacteria; phylum Pseudomonadota; class Alphaproteobacteria; order Acetobacterales; family Acetobacteraceae; genus JAJZVS01. The sequence goes on along the minus strand of JABBNW010000007.1, from coordinate 12,387 downwards.
GCCTCGGTGCAGGAGGCGCACGACCTGGCGCTGGTCGCGCAGGCCGCCACCCTGGCGGGACGGGTGCCGCTGCTGCATTTCTTCGACGGGTTCCGCACCTCCCACGAGGTGAACACCTTGGAATTGCTGGACGACGCCCGGATCCGCGCGCTGATCGACGACGACCTGGTGCACGCGCACCGCGCCCGCGCGCTCGACCCCGAGCATCCGGTGGTGCGCGGCACCGCGCACAACCCCGACACGTTCTTCCAGGCGCGCGAGACGGTGAACCCGTTCATCACCGCGATGCCCGGCCACGTGCAGGCGGCGATGGACCGGCTCGGCGCGCTGACCGGAAGGCGCTACAGCCTGTTCGACTACGACGGCCCGCCCGACGCCGAGCGGGTGGTGGTGGTGATGGGCAGTGCCGCCGAGACCGCGCGCGCCACCGCCGCCGCGCTGCGTGCGCGCGGGGAGAAGCTCGGCGTGGTGCAGGTCCGCCTGTTCCGCCCCTTCGCCGTGGACGCCTTCCTCGCCGCTCTGCCGGCGAGCGCCCACATGATTGCCGTGCTGGAACGGACCAAGGAACCCGGCGCCAGCGGCGAGCCGCTGTATCAGGACGTGGTCAGCACCTTGGCCGAGGCGGTCGCCACCGGCGCGCGCGCCACCATGCCGCGCGTGATCGGCGGACGCTTCGGCCTGTCGTCAAAGGATTTCACTCCGGCGATGGCGAAGGCGGTGTTCGACGCCCTGGCCGCGCCCCGCCCGCGGCACGGCTTCACCGTCGGCATCACCGACGACGTCGGCCACACCAGCCTGGCGGTCGATCCCGGCTTCTCGATCGAACCGGCGGACGAGGTACGGGCGGTGTTCTACGGCCTCGGCGCCGACGGCACCGTAGGCGCCAACAAGAACAGCGTGAAGATCATCGCCGAGGACGCCGCCCGCTACGCGCAAGGCTATTTCGTCTATGATTCGCACAAATCCGGTGCCGAAACGGTGTCGCATCTGCGCTTCGGCCCGCGGCCGATCCGGGCGCCCTACCTGATCGATCGCGCGAGTTTCATCGCCTGCCACCATTGGGGCTTCGTCGGCCGCCACGACGTGCTGCGGCTCGCCGCGCCCGGCGCCACCCTGCTGCTGAACAGCCCGTACGGACCCGACCTTCTGTGGGACCATCTGCCGCGGGCGATGCAGGCGCGCATCCGCGACCTCGGCCTCAAGCTGTTCGCGATCGACGCCTCCCGCACCGCGCAGGAGGTCGGCCTGCGCGGGCGCACCAACACCATCCTGCAGACTTGCTTCTTCGCCATCGCCGGCGTGCTGCCGCGCGCCGAGGCGATCGGGCGGATCAAGGCCGCCATCCGCAAGACCTACGGCGCCAAGGGCGAGGACGTCGTGCAGCGCAATTTCCAGGCGGTGGACGGCACGCTGGCGCACCTCGCCGAAGTGCCCGTCCCCGCCGCCGTCACCGCCACCTGGGACTGCCCGCCGGCGGTGCCGCAAGACGCCCCGGCCTTCGTGCGCGCCGTCACCGCCGCCATGCTGGACGGGCGCGGCGACGCCATCCCCGTCAGCCTGATGCCGATCGACGGTACCTTCCCCCCTGGCACCTCCGCCTACGAGAAACGCGACGTCGCCGAGGACGTGCCGATCTGGGAGCCGGAGACCTGCGTGCAATGCGGCCAGTGCGGCTTCGTCTGCCCGCACGGCGTGATCCGCGCCAAATACTACGACACGACGCAGCTCGCCGGCGCGCCGGCGGGGTTCCGCTCGGCGCCGATCAACGCGCGCGGCTTCCCCGATGTGGCCTTCACGTTGCAGCTCTATCTGGAGGACTGCACCGGCTGCGGCCTGTGCGTCGAAGCCTGCCCGGCGTTCAGCGCCACCGTGCCGGGGAAGAGGGCGATCAACCTCACCCCGAAGGCCGGCCACGCGCTCGCCGAGCGCCCGCGCATCGCCTTCTTCGAGCGCCTGCCGATGGCCGATCGCGCGCGCGTCGATTTCGCCACCGTGCGCGGCGTGCAGTTCCTGGAGCCGCTGTTCGCCTTTTCCGGCGCCTGCGCCGGCTGCGGCGAGACGCCCTATCTGAAACTGCTGTCGCAATTGTTCGGCGATCGGATGATGGTGGCCAACGCCACCGGCTGCTCGTCGATCTACGGCGGCAACCTGCCGGTCACGCCGTGGGCGAAGAACGCCGAGGGCCGCGGTCCCGCCTGGTCCAATTCGCTGTTCGAGGACAATGCGGAATTCGGCCTCGGCTTCCGCCTCGCCGCCGACCAGCACGTGGCGCTGGCACGGCGGCTGGCGCAGGAGCTGGCGCCGCGCCTGGGGACGGCGCTGGTGGCCGACCTGCTGGCCGCCCCGCAGCGCCAGGAATCGGAAATCCGCGCCCAGCGCGCGCGGCTGGCGGAGCTGCTGCGCCGGCTGGCGACGCTCGGTCCGGACCCGGCGGCGCGCGATCTCGCCTCGGTCGCCGACCATCTGGTCCGGCGCAGCATCTGGCTGGTCGGCGGCGACGGCTGGGCCTACGACATCGGCTACGGCGGGCTCGATCACGTGCTGGCCAGCGCGCGCGACGTGAACGTGCTGGTACTGGACACCGAGGTCTATTCCAACACAGGCGGCCAGGCGTCGAAGGCGACGCCGCTCGGCGCGATCGCCAAATTCGCCGCCGCCGGCAAGCGCACCGCGCGCAAGGACCTGGCGTTGCAGGCGATCGCCTACGGCAACGTCTATGTGGCGCAGGTGGCGATGGGCGCCAATCCGCAGCAGACCCTGCTCGCGTTCCGGGAGGCCGAGACCTATCCCGGCCCGTCCCTGATCCTCGCCTATTCGCACTGCATCGCGCACGGCTATGATCTGCGCCACGGGCTGCGCCAGCAGGACCTGGCGGCGGCCTGCGGCTACTGGCCGCTGTTCCGCTACAACCCGGCGATGCGCGCGGTCGGGGAAAATCCGTTCCGGCTCGATTCGCCACGTCCGACGGTCCCGTTCCGCGACTACGCCTACAACGAGATCCGCTACCGTGCCCTGGCGCAGACCCGGCCCGAGGAGGCGGCGCAGCTTCTGGCCGCGGCGCAGGCGGCGATCGCCGAGAAATACCGCGCCTATGAAGAGATGGCCGGCTGGCACGCGGAGCGCTTCGCCCCGCCGGTGCCGGCGGCCGGGTGAGGCTGCCATGGATCTCGCCACCACCTATCTCGGCCTCGATCTGCGCAATCCGCTGATCGCCTCGGCCTCCCCGCTCACCGGCACGCTCGACGGGCTGCGCCGGCTGGAGGACGCCGGCGCGGCGGCGGTGGTGCTGCCGTCGTTGTTCGAGGAGCAGATCGAAGCCGAGGCCTTCGCGCGCGACCGGCTGGACGACCTGGCCGCGGGGTTCGCCGAGGCGAACGGCTTCTTCCCCGCCGGCAGCCTGCCGGACGGCGGTCCGCAGCATCAGCTCGACCTGATCGCCCGCGCCCGCGCCGCACTCGCCATCCCGGTGATCGCCAGCCTGAACGGGACCACCGACACTGGCTGGACGAACTACGCCAGGCTTGCCGAACAGGCCGGGGCGCAGGCGATCGAGTTGAATGTGTACCTCCCCGCGATGGACCCGACGCTCGACGCCGCCGCGGTGGAACAGCGCCATGTCGACGTGCTGGCCGCGGTGAAGCGCGCGGTGCGGGTCCCCGTGGCGATGAAGCTCGGCGCCGGGTTCAGCGCCCCGGGCGCAATGATTCGCCGGCTGGATGCGGCGGGCGCGGACGGGCTCGTGCTGTTCAACCGCTTCTACCAGCCCGACATCGATCTGGTCACGTTGCGCCTGTGGCGGCATCCCGCGCTGAGCACGAAAGTGGAAATCCGCCCCGGTCTGCTGTGGATCGCGGCGCTCGCCGGCACCTTGCGCGCCGCGATTGCCGCCGGCAGCGGCGTCGAAGGCGCCGAGGAGGTGGTGAAATACCTGCTGGTCGGCGCTGACGTGGTGATGACCACGTCCGCCTTGCTACGCCACGGACCGGGCCATCTGCGCAGCCTGCTGGAGGGCCTCGCGCGCTGGGGGGAAGCGCGCGACTTTGCCAGCCTCGCCGACCTGCGCGGGCGTATGAGCCGCGGTCGCGGCGGCTGGCCCTCCGACGATGGCCGCGGCGATTATATCGGCGTGCTGCTCGGGTACATGGGGGACCGCTGAGGCAGCCGATTCCGATCGGGTCGTGTACCGAGGTTCAAGCCTGGTTGAAAGCCCGGAACCCGGCCTTCATCGCGCCGCGCGCCGCCAGCGGGCCGCCCTTGCTCCCCAGGATCTGCTTCTGCGCCCAGTGCGGTGGCGCCATGACGCTGTGCACTGGCCCGAACGGCTGGAGGAAATCCTCGCCGCGGTGCTGCATCGCCGGGAGGAATGGGCCGAGCGGCGGGCCGGCCATGTCTCCGAGCTGCGCCGGCGGGCAGCCGAGGCGGAGGCCAAGCTCAAGCGGCTGTATGGCGCGATCGAGGCCGCGTCGCTGACCTCGCCGATCCGATGCTGACGGACCGCATCCGGCTCTGGTGCAAATAGCGTAACGAGCCAAAGGTCGTGGTTGCGAGGTCCGCGATGTTGTCGCTTTATCGGGCTGCAAGGACTGCATCCCAGACAGCAGGCGCACGTCGACCCCGAAGACGCAGCCGGCCGAGGTTGAACTGCCCCTTGTGGATCCGTCGCAGCAGTTCGATCCCGGCTATGGTGATCGCCGCGGTCTTGAACCGCTTGAACCCGAGCATCGGACCGATCCGCGACTTCACGCCCCGATGGTCCTGCTCGATGAGGTTGTTCAGGTACTTCGACGATCGCAGCTTCGTGTCAGCAGGCAGTTCACCGTCAGCCTTCATCTCGCGCACGGCGCGGTGCGATGCGGCATAGCCATCTAACGTGACGGTCCGTGGACCCGATCCCTGACTCTTGATCGCCTTGCGAAAGAACGCCTTGGCCGCGGCAACGTCGCGCTTTGGGCTGAGTCGAAAGTCGACGGTGTTCCCGGCGCGATCAACCGCCCGGTAGAGATAGACCCATTCGCCGCGGACCTTCACGTAAGTCTCGTCCACACGCCACGACGCTCCGGCCGGCCGCGCAAAGCAGTTCCAGCGGCGCTCGAACTCCGGCGCATAATGATGAACCCAACGCATGATCGTGGTGTGGGCCATCGACAGATTACGCTCCTCCATCATCTCCACCAGATCCCTGAAGCTGAGCTTGAAGCGCAGATACCACCGCACGCACAGGATGATGATCTCGCGGTCGAAGTGCCGCCCCGCGAACAGCTCACCCAAACCCAGGAACTTGGCCATCGCGCCGCCCTCAAAGCTATCGGTTGGCCCGGCACGATACCCGAGCCGCCATTTTGCACCAGAGCCCGCGCGCCTTGCTTGCCGAAGTTGATCTGCGTCAATGTCGTAGCGGCAGGCGTGCGGCAGGGTGTGGCCACACAATAAGGGGTGACGCGCCATGGCCACGACCCGGACAGCATCAGACCGTCGTGTTCGCGCACAAGGCTTGCGAATGTGGCGGGCCGACGGCGCACCGAAGGGACGCGAGGCCGAATACCTGGAGCGGGCCCGGGAACTGGCGGCGATCACCGACAATCCCACCGCCGGCCTGCTGTCCAACCCGATGACCCTGCACGGCGGGGCGATCCCACCGGTCGAGCCGGTGGAGGAAGCCGAGCTCGAGGAAAACCTCGGCGAGTTCCCCGGTCGCCTGACCGACCAGGGCGAACGCCCGCCGACCCCGATGACAAAGCAGAAGGCGCTCCGCTTCCTGCGCGAGACCTGGGCGTTGCGGCAGGAGAACCAGCGGAAGGAAACAATCGGATGATGCAACCCGGGCGACGGAATCCCTTGCTGCCGTGGTTCATCGGCCTCGTGGTCATCGTGGCCACCGATCTGTGGGTCGGCTACCAGATGTTCGCCACCGCCTGCCAGGCGACCGGTCTGGCCCAGGTGCTGGTACTCGTCGTGATGCCGGCGGTCTATCTGGTGCTGATGTATCTGACGCTCAGAAGCCAGGACTGACCAGAATCGGCCGGCGTGCCGGGCGGACAGGATGTCACACGGGCGCCCATGGCCGACGCCGCCATCCTGTCCCCGGCCCGCGCCTGGGTATCGCCCCCACTTTCGTTCCTGTTGCCACGGTACCGGATCGGAAGCGCGCTTTTGGGTGGATGCGCCAGTTTCGTCGTCCGGCCGGGGGCCCACGGCGCAACAGGCCCGTCATCGGCGTGGATGTGGCCCGAACCCGCCTGAGCTGAAGCCATTCGCGGCGGATACTGGCGCACGCACGTGGTCACTCGGAAGTTGACCATGCCGCAAAGCCAATATCGTTTTCGTCAGACGATCTCCACCATCATCCTGACGGGTGGTGTCGTTCTTGGTCTCGTCCTTTGCTACCTTCTTGCCGCCCCCTTCATCCCCGCCGTCGCGGGGTCGCTCACCCTGGCGGTCCTGTTCGCTCCCCTTGATGCGAAGATACGAACCGTGGTGCGCCCGGTCGGCCTGTCCGCGGCGGCGACGGTGGCCGTCGCAGCGCTCATCGTCGTGGTTCCTTCCTTCCTCATGATCGGCACGTTGCTCAATGAAGCCGCCCGCAGCGCGGCACTCGTCAGGTCCCTGATCGATTCCCGGACCTGGATGCGCGCGATCGAAAGCCGACCGTGGCTGGCACCCATGTTCCGCATGATTAACGAACGACTCGACATACCCGACCTCGTCAAGGCGTCGACGTCATGGCTTGCCGGATGGAGCGGCACCTTCGTCCAGGGTTCGTTCTCGGGAATGCTCAGCCTGCTGCTGACGTTCTACTTTCTCTTCTATCTCCTGCGCGACCGGGAAGCGATTCGCGCCGCCCTCGAAGACGCGCTGCCCTTGTCAGGTACGGAGTTCTCGAGGCTTGCCGAACGCGTGGTCAACACGATCTTCGCCACCGTTCTCGGCATGGCCGCGGTGGCGATCCTGCAGGGCGCCCTCGGCGGGGTCATGTTCTGGTGGCTGGGATTGCCCGCGCCCCTGTTCTGGGGCGTGATGATGGGCCTGCTGGCGGTGGTGCCGTTTCTTGGAGCCTTCGTGATCTGGGCGCCCGCGGCGTTGTTCCTCGCGCTGGCTGGCGAGGTGACGTCCGCAGCGGTACTGGTCGCCTGGGGCACCATCGTCGTCGGGTTGGTCGATAATCTGGTCTATCCGATCCTCGTCGGCAAGAAGCTCATGCTCCACACGGTGCCGTCGTTCGTTGCCGTCGTTGGCGGATTGATCCTGCTGGGAGCACCAGGCATCGTTCTGGGCCCCATCATCGTCGCCGTTTCCCTGACGTTGCTGGGAATTTTGAGAAGCAGGCTTTCGCAGGCAGCCTCGGCGCGACCCGCGGCGGTACGTGACCCGTGACACTTCATCCGGAGATGTGTCACCGATCCTGGTCTCCCAGCCGCACCCGATCTCGGAACTGCGGGGGGCGGCTTTCGATGTATCGGGACGCGGGACAGGGAGGCGGACATCTCGTGACCCCTGTTCGTCGGCCCGCCGTCCGGTCTGCACGGTCGCCCGGATCAGCCTGGGGGCGTTCGCGATGTACCTGTTCAACTGCGAGGCGCTCTCCCGCCATGACATCTGGCCCGACTTCATCCCAGACACCCGCCTGGCCCACGCGGGACGCCGATGCCATCGTGGCGCAGCTGGGGACCGACCCGGTGCGCGGCCGGCTGCGCATGCTGGCCGCGCAGTTCGGCGACTTCACGATTCTTTCGCTGATCGCCGCGGCGATCGCCCCCGGCGTCATCGGCGCCCGGTTCCGCATGGCGTTCAAGGGCACGCTCACGCAGTGCGGCCGCGGCCGCGTTGAGGTCGGGCAGCTGACCGCTATCGCCGCGCTGGCGGTCTGCGCGCCGATATTCGTCGGCGAGCTGTCTGGCGTTAAGGTACCTGCCCCTGAGAGGCCAGGAGCGGTCCCGTTCGCCCGGCGTACCATGCCGGGCACACACGGTCCTGGGCGATCCCGCGTGGCGCAGGGCGGCCATTATTTCCCCGTCCATGCCTCGCCCGGAGGCTCCATCGCGTGAACCCCGCCGTCCTGGTCTGGCTCGAATTCGCCGCCTGCCTTGCCGTCGTCGGGATCGCCGGCCCGCGGCTATCCCGCAGCGGAGACGCGATCGCGGACAAGACCGGACTCTCCGGCGGCTGGGTGGGCGTGGTCCTGATCGCGACCGTCACCTCGCTGCCCGAACTGGCCACCGGCATCAGCGCGGTCACGGTCGCGGGGACGCCAGACATCGCGGTGGGGGATCTGTTCGGCAGTTGCGTGTTCAACCTCGCGATCCTGTTCGTGCTCGACTTCACCCAGCGCGGCGAGAGCGTGTATCGCCGGGTGCGCCAGGGCCACATCCTGTCGGCGGGGTTCGGCGTGATCCTGATCGGCTTCGCCGGCCTCAGCCTGATGCTGCACGGCCACGGCGCGTCCTTCGCGATCGGCCATGTCGGCGGCTACACGCCCGTCATTTTCGTTCTGTACGCGCTCGGCATGCGGGCGGTGTTCAGCTATGAGAACGACCATCGCGAGCAGGCTACCGAGGATGCCGCGGCCCGCTACCCAAGGCTCACATTGCGGTCCGCCCTCATCACCTATGCCGGCGCGGCCGTCGTGATCGTTGCCGTCGGAACGGCACTGCCGTTCGTGGCCGCGCGGCTCGGCGAGGCGATGGGTTGGCAACGCAGCTTCGTGGGCACCTTGCTGGTGGCGACGGTCACCTCGGTGCCGGAAGTGGTCGTCAGCATCGCGGCGGTCCGGATCGGTGCGGCGGACATGGCGATCGCCAATCTTCTCGGCAGCAACCTGTTCAACATGCTGGTGCTCGGCATCGACGACCTGCTGTTCGCCCGCGGGCCGCTGCTGTACCACGTCTCGCCGGTGCACGCGGTTTCGGCGATGTCCGCGGTCATCATGTCGGGCATCGTGATCGTCGGCTTGGTCTATCGGTCGGACCGCCGGCTGTTGCGCACGGTCGGCTGGATCAGCCTGGGCCTGTTCACCATGTATCTGTTCAACTCCTACGTGCTGTATCTCCATGGCACCTGATCCCGCGCCATCCCCGGCCCGCGCCTGGCATACGCTGGACGGAGAAGCCGTCGCGGCGCGGCTGGGGTCCGACCCGGTCCAGGGCCTGTCCGAGGCTGCGGTCGCCGCGCGGCAAGCGCAGTACGGGCCGAACGCCATCCGCGCGGGCGCGCGGCGCAGCAGGCTGCGCATGTTGGCGGCGCAGTTCACCGACTTCATGATCCTGCTGCTGATCGCCGCCGCGATCGTCTCCGGCGTGATCGGCGATGCCAAGGACACGGTGGTGATCCTCTGCATCGTCGTGCTCAACGCGGTGGTGGGCTTCGTGCAGGAATACCGCGCGGACCGCGCGATGGCCGCGCTGCAGCGGATGGCCGCGCCCAGTGCCGTGGTGCTGCGCGACGGACGGCGGATCGCCGTGCCGGCCGAGGCGCTGGTGCCGGGCGACGTCGCGCTGCTGGAGGCGGGGAACCTGGTGCCGGCCGACCTGCGGCTGCTGGAAGCGGTCGATCTCAAGCTGGGGGAGGCCGCGCTCACCGGGGAATCGCTCCCGGTCGAGAAGCACGTGGACACGCGCGCGGATCCCGACCTGCCGATCGGCGACCGCCGCAACATGGCGTTCAAGGGCACGCTCGTGCAGTACGGCCGCGGGCGCGGCATGGCCGTGGCGACCGGGATGGCAACGGAGCTCGGGCGGATCGCCGGCATGCTGGAGGGCGTCGGCGAGACGCGCACGCCGCTGCAGCAGCGCCTGACCGTGTTCGGGCGGCAGATCGCCGCGGCCGCTCTGGCGGTCTGCGCGCTGATCTTCGCCGTCGGACTGCTGCGCGGCGAGCCGCCACTGCTGATGCTGCTGACCGCGCTCAGCCTGGCCGTGGCGGCGATCCCCGAGGCACTGCCCGCGGTGGTGACGGTGCTGCTGGCGCTGGGCGCGAGCCGGATGGCACGCGCCCAGGCGCTGATCCGCCGGCTGCCCGCGGTCGAGACCCTGGGCTCGGTCACGGTGATCTGTTCGGACAAGACCGGCACGCTCACCCGCAACGAGATGCACGCCGTCGAGGCGTTCGTGGCAGGCGCGCGGGTCGCCGTGACCGGGCTGGATGCCGGGCAGATGCCGGAGCGTTCCCTGCTGCATGCACTGGCGCTGTGCAACGACGTGGCGCAGGGCAAGCACGGGCGGCCGCTCGGCGATCCGACCGAGGTGGCGCTGTGGCGGGCCGCGGCGGACGCGGGAATCGACAAGACCGAACTCGAACAACACGCGCACCGGGTGCTGGAGTTTCCGTTCGAGTCAGATCGGAAACGCATGACGACGTTCCATCGCGACGGGGCCGGATTCGTCGCCTACACCAAGGGCGCGCCGGAGACCGTGCTTGCCCGCTGCACCCTGATGGCGACGCCGGCGGGCACCGTGCCGCTGCACGTCGCCACGGCGATGCGGGCAGCCGAGCAGATGGCCGCCGACGGGCTGCGGGTCCTCGCGGTGGCCTCCCGGCACTGGGACGCGCTGCCCGGCCACCGAGACCTCGACCTGGTCGAGTCGGAGCTGACCCTGCTCGGGCTGGTCGGATTGCTCGATCCGCCGCGCGCGGAGGCGAAGGCGGCGGTGGCGACCTGCCGCACCGCCGGGATCGTTCCGGTGATGATCACCGGCGACCATCCCGAGACCGCGCGCGCGATCGCGCGCCAACTCGGGATCTTGGAGGAGGAGGGCGCGGTGCTGACCGGGCGGGATCTGGCGAGCTTGTCCGACCCGGCCTTGCAGGCGCGGGTCGGCGAGACCCGGGTGTACGCGCGGGTGGATCCGGCACAGAAGATCCGGATCGTCGCGGCATTGCAGGCCGAGGGCGAGATCGTCGCCATGACGGGCGATGGCGTGAACGACGCGCCGGCGCTGGCGCGCGCCGATATCGGCGTCGCCATGGGCAAGACGGGCACCGATGTCGCCCGGGAATCGGCCAGCCTGGTGCTGCTCGACGACAATTTCGCCACGATCGTGAAAGCGGTGCGCGAAGGCCGGCGCATCTACGACAACATCCGCAAGTTCATCCGCTTCGTCGTCACCTGCAATTCGGCCGAGATCTGGACCATCTTCCTGGCCCCGTTCCTCGGCCTGCCGATGCCGCTGCTGCCGATCCACATCCTGTGGATCAACCTGGTGACCGATGGCTTGCCGGGCCTGGCCCTGGCGGCGGAGCCAGCCGAGCCGGACGTGATGCACCGGCCCCCCCGCCCGCCGCGGGAGGGCCTGCTCGATCCTGAAATGACCCTGCAGATCATCTGGGTGGGGCTGCTGATGGCGGGGATCACCCTGCTGACCCAGGCGTTTTCCGTGCATGGCGAGGACGGTCATTGGCAGACCATGGTCTTTACCGTGCTGACGCTCGCGCAGATGTGGCAGGTGATGGCGATCCGTTCCGACCGCCGCTCGCTGTTCCACCAGGGCCTGCTGTCCAACCGTCCGCTGCTGGGCGCGGTGCTGCTGACGTTCGTGCTGCAACTGACGGTGATCTACGCGCCGCCGCTCAACCCGATCTTCCGCACGGCACCGCTGACGGCGGCGGAACTGGTCGGGTGCATCGCGGTGTCGAGCCTGGTGTTGGTGGCGGTGGAGATCGACAAGTGGCGGCTGAGGCGTCGCGGCCGCAGGAAGACCGCGCAGGCAGGCAACAAGCAGGCAGGACGGTAGGATGATTGAGATCCTGGACGGCTTTCCCGAAGCTGTGGTGGCCATCGTCTGCAAGGGCCGGGTTGCCCGAGGCGATTACGAAACGGTGCTGGTTGACAGGACGCCTGACGGGGCCCGACCGGCGCGGCGCCGTCAGCCACCGGGGCGTTCCCGCAGCCGGAACGGCGGCGCGTGATCGGGCTGCGTCGTCACCACCGCGGCCGGCAGCACCGGCCGCTCGTCGGCGCGCGCGATCTCGAACGCCCCCACCACTGCCGCCAGCGCCAGCGTCGCCTCCATCAGCGCGAACTGCGCGCCGACGCACACGCGCGGCCCGGCGCCGAACGGCAGATAGGCGAAGCGGGGCGGCGGCGGCGCGCCGGGGGCGAACCGCTCTGGGTCGAACACGTCCGGGTCGCGCCAGAGGCGGCGATGCCGGTGCAGCACCCACGGCGCGATCAGGATCAGCGTGCCGGGCGCGATCGCGATGCCGCCGGCCCGGTCGGCGTCGATCGCCGCGCGCGCCAGGGTGAAGGCGGGCGGATAGAGCCGCAGCGGCTCTGGTGCAAAATGGCGGCTCGGGTATCGTGTCGGGCCAACCGATAGCTTTGAGGGCGGCGCGATGGCCAAGTTCCTGGGTTTGTTGTGCCAAGAACGTGTTCCGGTGGAACGCGGTGCTGTGCCT